>JASHPE010000385.1 GCA_030038235.1 Terriglobia bacterium | reverse complement strand
GCACCACGGCAGCGATCCGAGGAACGTGTAGATGTTGAAGCGCAGGAAATTCATGCGCGAGATGCCTGCCGGCAGCGCGATGAACGTGCGGATCACGGGCAGCAGCCGCGCGAAGAAGACCGTGCTGTTGCCCCAACGCGCGAACCAACGATCGGCGCGGTCCAGATCGCGATGCGATACCAGGATGTAGCGGCCGTATTTCTCCGCCAGTGGACGTCCGCCGCGCGCTCCGACGTAGTAGGCAACGATCGAGCCCACGTTGCAGCCGACCGCGCCCGCAATCGCTACCCACGCGAGATTGAATCGGCCGGTGAGCACGAGATAGCCCGAAAAGGGCATGATCACCTCAGAGGGCAGAGGGATGCAGGCCGATTCAATCGCCATCAGCAGCACGACGCCGGCGTATCCGCTCGCGGAGATTATTGACACGATGAAGCTGCCGATCAGCTCGACGAAATGGGTCACCATGATCTGGGGCCCGCCTGACACAGCCGATGCAGTTCGGCGGGAGTTATCCAATGTCGGTGGTCCGGATCGGAACTGTCAACTGGTTTTGTGAAGGAGCCGTTCCAGGATGGCGTCAATATCGTACGAACAACAGCCAGAGAATCCCGAGTCCGAGCGTCAGCACCGTAACGGGCACGCCGACCTTGCAATATTCCCAGAATGAGATGATCGTTCCCTCGCGTTTCGCCTTTTCGATCACAATCAGGTTCGCGACCGATCCCGGAACTGTGAGGTTTCCGGCCAGCGTGCTCGACATGGCCAGCGCCAGCCACGCGGACTGTCGCGCCGCCGCAGGCACTGCGTGCATGACCGGCCGGAACAAGAGCACGGCGGGCACGTTGCTGACCAGATTCGAGAGGCCGGCGGAAGTCAGGCTGAGCAAACCGACGGGATGATTCAGAAGGAAATGCCAGCCCGTGATGTTCCAGCGGTCGACCACGTGGATTTGGAACGTATGCACCACAACGAAGAGGCCGGTGAACATCAGCAGCAGGCTCCAGTCCACCTCGCGATACACGCGCTCGGGCTTCAGCCGGCCCAGCAGCAGGAACGCCGCGGCGCCGAGGGCTACCACCGCCATCGGCAGGCCGGCGAAGAACAGAATCACAGTCAGCAGCGCTACGGTTGCGCTCTTCCATTGCAGCGCAACCAGGACGCGACCGCGAAAAACTCCGGCTTCGACTTGACCCGTGCCGGGTTCTCGTTCGACGGCGGCATCGTCCACGCGCCGGCCGTCCAGCGCCGAGCGATAAATGAGGCTGACCAGCAGGAAGTCGATCAGCAGCCCGAGCAGCGCAATGGGCATCACGTGGGCGGCGAATCGGACGTAGGGAATCCGGGACACTACGCCGATGATCATGTTCTGCGGATTGCCGGTGATCGTGCCGCTCGATCCGATGTTCGCCGCCGTTGCCAGACCGATCAGATGAGGCACGGGATCGAATCCGAGGCGCTTCGCCATGTGCAGCACAAGCGGCGTCAGCGCCAGGCAAACGATGTCATTGACAAGGAAGGCGGAAAGAACTCCGGCGAGCAGAATCACCAGCGCCAGCAAACCGTGCGGCGAGTGGATGCGGTCGAGCGACCACTGCGTCAGGCGCGCGAGACACCCCGACAAGCGCAGAAATCCGACCACGATCATCATGCCGAACAGCAGGCCCAAGGTTTCGTAATCGATCGACTGCGGGCTCGCGGCCTGGGCGAGGGTCAGAACGCCCGTACACAGCATCAGGGCCGCACCCGCAAACGCGATTCCGGCGCGGTCCACACGCAGCTTCGGCACTTCGCCCAGAAACAGGCCGAGATAGGTCAGGATGAACAGCGCCGCGGTGAGCCACGGCTCGAGTGATACGTGCAATAGCACTCCTTCAGCGCTCCGGATCGCCTCCCCGGTTACGGGAGCCCGCACTTGATGTTACATCGGTCACCTGCAAGATTTGAGTCCGTTGCCCGGCGACGCCGCCAACCGAAAGCGCTGCAACACACCATCTGGTGACTGCTATCACAGCTTGCCATCTTCGCCTTAAGTCAGGATGATACGGGTCCGTTTGCGCTTGATTGCACAGCGGCTCTCCCCGGCGTCGCTGTCCACAACAACGATCTTTGTCCGATACCGGACGGTGGTCATGACCTCGTACCGTCGCAGACGTTTCGGCCTCAATAGGATACCGACGGTGTTGCCTGGCATCACACATGCGCGCTCCCAGAACAAAGGTGGAAGTCATGCTCAATGATTTGCGCTTCGCCATACGAACACTCCGGCACAATCCCGGATTCGCCGCGGTCGTTATTCTTTCGCTGGCTCTGGGAATTGGAGCCAACGCCTCCATTTTCAGCATGGCGGAATACTTGCTTCTGCGGCCGCTACCCGTCCCTCATGCCTCCGAGATCATGGTGGTCCAGGCGCAGTTGCGCGGGGAAACCACCGGCTTTCTGCAAGCCGGGTTGTCCTACCCGGATTTCCTTGATTTGCAACGGAAGAGCAAATCCTTCGCAGGTCTCGCTGCGTCCCAATATTTCCCCTTCGGCTTCGCCCAAAACAAGAACACGCTGCCCAAGATGAAATACGGCGCACTGGTGAGCGGGAACATCTTCAATGTCCTGGGCCTGCCTCCGGCACTGGGGCGCAGCTTCCGCCCCGAGGAGGACCAGGTGCCGGGGCGCGATGCGGTGGTCGTGCTTGGCCATGATTTTTGGGAAACCGAGTTTGCGTCGAGCCCTGACGCGATCGGGAAGATCGTCTTCCTCAACGGCCTCCCTTTCACGGTGGTGGGAGTGGCGCCGGAACCTTTCAAGGGGCCAATCGTCTGGATACGCGCCGACTTGTACGTGCCGCTGGCGATGCAGCCCGCGCTGGTGGGAGGGTCGCAGCAGAACGAACTCGAAATGCGTGGGCTCCGGGTGTTGAGGGTTCAAGGAAGGCTGAAACCGGGGGTGAGTGTCCGGCAGGCCGCCGCCGAGGCAAGGGTTATCAGCCAGCAACTTGCCCAGGCCTACCCGGTGACGAATCGCAACTGCTCGTTGGAAGTTGGGACATATTCGCAAACTCAGGTCGAGCAGTATTCGTTCCCTGCCATGGCGTTCCTTCTGATGATGGCACTGGCCGGGGTGGTGCTGCTGATCGCTTGCGCCAACATCATGAACCTGATGCTGAGCCGTGCCTCTGCCCGTTCGCGCGAGATCGCCGTGCGGCTGGCTATTGGAGCGGGACGGAGCCGCCTGATCCGGCAACTGTTGACGGAGAGCCTGGTGATTGCGGTCCTCGGCGGGGCGCTGGGACTTGTTATCGCCCAAGCGTGCGCGCATCTGCTTTCCCAATTTCGCATCCCCAGCGAAATTCCTGTCGTGCTCGATTTCGGGCTCGATTCACAGGTGCTGCTGTTCGCACTGCTGGTTTCAGTGGCGAGCGCCATCCTATTTGGACTGGCTCCTGCGCTCCAGAGCACCAGGCCCGGCCTGGTTCCGGCTTTGAAGTCGGCAGGAGCCGCCACCGGCAAGCAACGGCGGTTCCTGGGAAGGAATGCGCTGGTGGTCGCGCAGGTGGCGGGTTCGCTTTTGCTGCTGGTTTCCGCTACGCAGATTTTTCGTGGAGTGTCCGTTCTTCTTTCCTCGCCGCTGGGCTTTCGAGCGGACCACCTCCTCACCGCCGACTTTAACCCCATGCTAGCCCGGGAGTCGATGGAGCAGGCGAAGGAATTCTACCGGCAGTTGCTCGTCCAGGCTCGGACCCTCACCGGTGTGAAGTCTGCGGCTCTCTCGCAGTCCATACCGATGATGCAGACCGCCGCGCAGGGACAGTTCGGGGGAATTAGTGCAACGCGGGTGATCCCGGAGGGTGTCCAGTTGCCCGCCGGGACGGAGGCAGTCGGCTTGTTTTCGAACATCGTCAGCGAGGGCTACTTCCCCACCATCGGCGTGCCCATTGTAGAGGGCCGCGAATTCCGATTGGGAGATCGAGCGGACACACCGCGGGTGGCGATTGTGAATGAGCAGTTCGTCCACCGATACTATCCCAATCACAGCGCGATCGGAAAACGCCTGCGATTGAACGGCACGGACGGTCCCTTCGCCGAGATCGTCGGAGTAGCGAAGCAGAGCACGTACCTGGCCCCCATCGAACACCCTGTGGAGTATCTCTACCTGCCATTGGCTCAGAACCCCAGTACGGCCATGACCCTGATGCTCGAAACCGAGGGACCTCCCGCCGCACTGGCCGGCCCCTTGCGCGACCTCGTGCGGCGGCTGGATGCCAACCAGCCGATTTACGCCGTCCGGTCGATGCAGGAAGTCTATGACCTGACCGTGAGACAACGAATGGACATCATTCGCGAGATCATCGGAGGGCTGGGGTTCCTTGGGTTGGCGCTGGCCTTGGTAGGACTCTATGGGTTGATGACGTATTCGGTGAGCTTGCGGTATCACGAGATCGGGATCCGTATGGCGATCGGGGCTGACCGAGCCGCCGTGGTCAGGATGGTGCTGAAGCAGGGGATGGTGCTGGCCGGCAGCGGAGTCGCGATCGGCCTGTTGCTAAGTTTGGCGGCGAGCAAACTGACGGCAGTCATACCGGGCGCGCGCGGTTTCAATTGGCCTCTCGTGGCGCCTGTAGCTCTAGCCCTTCTGGCTATGGCGGCTCTGGGCGCATATATCCCTGCGCGACGCGCCTCACAGGTGGATCCCAACAGCGTTCTGCGGCAAGAATAAACCAACTCTGTAGCGCCGCTGTCCTCAGGGGCGTTCCCGCCGGTGTCCTCACCGGCGCTCCCACTGATGACTCACTCAATCCCTGGCCGCTGCAGGCCCGCTTTAATTCGAGCTTTCATTTTGATACCCTATCGCCGGCGCGGAATCGACGAATTCCGGGTCACGGTGACCGATGAAGAAGCTCGTTCTCATTCTTGTTCTGGCGTGCGTGTCCTTTACAGCCAGGGGAGCGCAAGACCCGGAAGTGACGCGCTGGGAGCGCGAGGCGCAGAGCGTCACCATCATCCGGGACGATTGGGGGATTGCGCACGTCTACGGGAAAACCGACGCGGACGCCGTCTTTGGGATGGAATACGCGCAGGCTGAGGACGATTTCAATCGGGTCGAGACGAACTACATCAACGCCATGGGGCGGCTGGCGGAGGCCGAAGGCGAGTCGAAGATTTTCGAGGACCTGCGGATGAAGCTGTTCATCGATCCCGACTCGCTCAAGAAGCAGTACGCGGCGAGCCCCGCGTGGCTCAAGAATCTAATGAACGCCTTCGCAGATGGGTTGAATTTCTACCTCTACAAACACCCCGAGGTGAAGCCGAGAGTCATCAAGCGATTCGAGCCGTGGATGGCGCTCAGCTTTACCGAGGGCAGCATCGGGACCGACATCGAGCGCGTGAATCTCAATGAACTCGCCGCATTCTATGGCAAGGAACCGCTGGCCCAAGCGGCGCCGGCAAATGGGGATGAGACGGCGGACCCTTCCGGATCGAACGGCATTGCCATCGCCCCTGCGAACACGACGGACCATCACGGGCTGCTGCTCATCAATCCACACACCTCATTCTATTTCCGGTCCGAGCTTCAGATGGCGAGCGACGAGGGTCTCGACGCCTATGGCGCCGTGACCTGGGGGCAATTCTTCATCTACCAGGGGTTCAATCCGCACATCGGCTGGATGCACACGTCGAGCGGCGTCAACGCCATCAGCGAATACCTCGAGACCGTGGAAAAGAACGGCGACCGCTACGACTACAAGTACGGCGGCAAAGAGCTCTCTGTGATCGCGAACGAGATCCCGGTGCCGTACATGACCGCCGCGGGAATGGCCGAAAGGAAATTCACCGTCTACTATACCCAGCACGGGCCGGTGATCGGCGAGCAGAACGGGAAATGGGTGACCATCCACCTGATGCAGGAACCGATTCAGGCGCTGATTCAGGATTACTCGCGCACCAAGGCGGTGGATTACAAGTCATTCCGGCAGATCATGGAGCTGCACACGAACTCGTCGAACAACACGATCTATGCCGACTCCGCCGGCAACATCGCTTATTTCCACGGCAACTTTATTCCCCGCCGCGATACCCGCTTCGATTGGACGAAGCCCGTCGACGGCAGCGATCCCGCGACGGACTGGCATGGCCTGCTCTCCGTTGACGAGACGCCGCACCTGCTGAATCCGAAGAACGGCTGGATTTACAACTCGAACGACGCGCCCTGGTCCGCGGCCGGGCCCGGCAGTCTGAAGAAGGAAGATTATCCCGTCTATGTCGAGACCGGCGGAGAATCGGCGCGCGGGCTGCACGCTGTCAAGGTCCTGGAGGGCAGGAAGGATTTCACGCTCGATTCGTTGAGTGCGGCGGCGTTCGATAGCTATCTTCCCTGGTTCGAGAAGGCGCTGCCCGCGCTGATACAAGCCTGGGACCGGGACTCGGACTCGGATGCGCTGAAAGCGAAGCTGGCGGAGCAGATGAAAGTTCTGCGCGCCTGGGATCTCCGCTGGGGCGTGGATTCGGTTGCGACGTCGCTCGCCGTGTTCTGGGGTGAGGACATCATGCGGCACGTGGGCCGCGAGGCAAGGAGCGCCGGCGTGCCTGTATACGACTATGTCGGCGGCAAGGTGCCCGCCGATCAGCTTCTGCAATCGCTCGAAGCGGCATCCGATCGGCTGACGGCTGACTTCGGAACCTGGAAGACGCCCTGGGGCGAAATCAACCGGTTCCAGCGCCTCGACGACGACATCGTTTCGCACTTCGACGACTCGAAGCCCAGCATTCCCGTCGAGTTCACTTCGTCGCTATGGGGATCGCTGGCGTCGTTTGGCGCGCGCCCCTACCCGAACACAAGGAAGTGGTACGGCACGAGCGGGAACAGCTTCGTTGCCGTGGTCGAATTCGGGACGACCGTCGAAGCCAGGGCCGCGACCGCCGGCGGCGAGAGCGGCAATCCGGAGTCGCCTCATTTTGATGATGAGGCCCGGCGCTATAGCACCGGCGACTTGAGAGAGGTCTACTTCTACCGCGCACAGCTTGACGGTCACACCGAGCGAACCTACCACCCCGGAGATTAGGCTAGACGCCGCTCGGCGCCGGCGTGAGAGAGGCCAGGCTGGGCCGATCCAGCCCGGCAGTTTGCAGCACGACTGTAAACCGGCACTGGTGAAAAACTCGACCGACGCTGTCATTCGGAGCGAAGCGAAGAATCTGCTTTTCTTGTTTTTTATGCCTTGCCAAAGTGTCACCAAATACGGACACACTAACTCCCCCTTCGTCACCGCTTCCTGACGGGATGGAGTCTCTAATTAACCGCCTGATGCCAGGTTCCAGGCCACCGTTTGGAACGCCGCGACGAGGATGTTACTCAGATAAGCCGTCGCCGAGATTGCAGCCAAAGCAATTAGAACCAGCAACAGACCGTATTCCGTCAGGTCCTGGCCGTCTTGCCCTTGCCACAAACGACGCAGAACCTCTTTTGTCAAATGTCGATTCCTCCGCCCGTTCGAAAGCAACCACAGCTCCAAACGCCCGCTAAGTGCCCGCCTGCCTACGCGAAAAACTCAATGAGTCAGGCTGAGTTGCCGAGTATTACTGGTTATCCCTCAATATCCACCCCCGCCCGCTCGGGAATCATCAACAACCGCAGTGGCTCTCTTCGCCCTGGGACGTTCGGCGCCCTGGTTTCACCGTCGACGCCTGACTCGTACCGCATGATCGGCATCAGCCCCCAGCCCCCTTGAACGTGCCGCTGTTCGTCGTGTTGCCGCTGAGGATTCCGCCGTTGCCGAACACCGAGCCGCCGGAGATCGTGATCCCGCCGGGCCCGTGACCGGGACCCTCGCGAACCGTGAACGGCACGGAGATCAACAGCAGCGAGCATTGACGGTCAGGGTGTCGCCCGCCGAGATCGAGAGCGTCCCCTTGACGTGCTGTCAGGGCCGGGCGGCACACCGGCTTGGGGCGGAGGTTCGCTGGCATCCGGCAGCGGGCCGGGCTCGGGCGCCGGAGCCGGGCAGCCTGGTGCTGCTGGGGAGCGGCCTGCCAGGTCTGGTATCGTTTGCGAGGCGCAGAATGAAAGGCAGCCGCAAGTCGTAAGCTGGCGGTCCCCAGGGGCGGGTGACATTGTTCTGTGTGTCGCCGCCGCCGTCAACCGGGCACCTGACAATGTAGCCTACAAGTCCGGGCTCAAGAAATAACTTGACGAACGCGCGAAGATGTGCTACCTTGTTACTCTCCCTTGAGAAATCGAGGAGCGTGCCCATGGTTCTCTGCCGCCCTCTACCGCCGATTGCGAGTCTGCGAGTGCCGACTAATCGGCACTGTGCCACGCTATGTAATTCTTGCACAAAGCCAGCAAACCCATTCGGTCTAACCCTTTTGCAGTCAATGAGATATACCGGAAATGGCCTGCGCCAAACCCATTGTGCTTATCACGCTTGTTTTCAGGCAGTTACAGTCGAAAAGAGGCCATTTTTTTCGAAAAGACGGCCGTCGAGGTGTTTCTCGTCTCCAAACTCAAATTGCCTGGGTACCGGCGATCGCGGCGTCATGGGTGCCGGATTGAAAAATGTGGTCGGAACGAACCGGGAATGTCTCTTAAAATCAGCAAGATGACCGGAAGAAAAAGGGTCAGGGGTTGGGGATCAGGGGTCAGGAGATCGGACAGGGGTCAGGGACCGGGGATCAGGGATCAGGGATCAGGGATCAGGGGACTGCGGGGAATTCCACCGGACGCTCGCACGGTGCCCTGGCAAGCAGCGCCTTGGCGCCGCGAGACGAAGAGCGGCGGGGCGCCTGCCACGGACCAGCGACCAATCCGGATTATGGAACGGCGGGCAAGCAACCTGCGGACTGCTTTGCCAATCGAAAGCCTCAGGGACGTATGCAAGCAACTCCCAGTGTCGCCAGGGACGGCCGTACGTCTGAAATTAGGACACTACCGTCGCGAAGTATACCTGGACATCGGTGATACAATGACTGCAGAGGGGACGTTAAAGAGGCCGATATGAAAACACACCGTGTTTCGACTTCCCTGGTTCTGGCGCTCACGCTTGTGGGTCTGCCGGTCGCTGTCAATGCTCAGAAAGACGATCCCGACACCATCGGTACGCGCAACGTGGCGCATCGGAGCATCATCTCCGAGCAGAAGGAAATCGCCATCGGCAAACAGTACTCGATGCAGGTGGACCGGCAGTCGAGGCTGGTCACGGATCCGGTGATTACCGAGTACGTGAATCGCGTGGCGCAGAACATCGCGCGCAATTCCGACCTCAAGGTGCCGCTGACAGTGAAGGTGATCGACGATCCCTCGATCAATGCCTTCGCGCTTCCCGGCGGATTCCTCTACGTCAACAGCGGAGTGATCCAGGCGGCGGATGAAGAGAGCCAGCTCGCGGGCGTGATCGCGCACGAAACCGGGCACGTGGCCGCGCGGCATTGGGCGTCAATGATGACCAAGCAGACGCTGATGCAATTCGCCATGATTCCGCTGATGTTCACGCCCATGTCGATCGGCGTGTACTACGGAATTTCGGCGGCCATGCAGGGCCTGCCGCTCATCTTCATCAAGTTCAGCCAGAACCAGGAAGCGGAAGCGGATTACCTGGGCCTGCAGTACATGTGGAAAGCAGGTTACGATCCCGAATCGTACGTGGCCTTCTTCGGCAAAGTCACCGAGGTGGAGCGGCATCAGCCGGGCAGCGTTCCCGAAGTCTTCATGGACCATCCGCCGACGCCGGATCGCATTATCAACTGCGAGAAGGAAATCAAGCAGATCCTGCCCACCAAGCCGGAATACCTGGTATCGACCTCGGAGTTCAACGACGTTAAGGCCCGGACGCAGACGGTGCTGCTCGCCCAGGCGCGTCAGAAGCCGGGCGGGCCTACGCTGGAAAAGAGGAAGAACGGCGACAAGACCGGAAGCCAGCAACCGCCTGCGACGGATCAGGGCGGCGACACACCGCCGGTGCTGCAGCGCCGCGACGGGTCGAATCAATAGTCTTGTGGTGCACAGGCTTCCAGCCTGCGACTCAGGCGCGCAGGATGCGTGCACCACAACCAACTCGCGTGCAAGATTCTTGGGAATTCAGCCGCGCGGCGGGGTTGTGAATACCACGCCCAACTTGCGCAGGGCGTCGTTATAGTACTTGCGATGGAGGATCTCCCATTCCCCGCTTCCTTCGGGGATGGTCCGCTTCTGCGACGCGATCTGGTTGCGAACGCCTTCCTCAACCTTCTCTTCTTCGCGCATCAGATCATTGAAGATTTTCACGATCTCCTGGCGGATGTTGTTCGGCTCCTCGAAGATCTCGATTTCATCGAGCGCCATGATGGCCGAGATCACTTCGTGGGAAAGCTTGATGATCTTTTCGTGAGAGAGTTTCATGCCGGGTTTATCGGGTAGCCGCGCCTAGAGCACTACCTTGCGATCGCGGACCAGTTGGCGCTTGACCTTTTTGAACATCTCCTCGTAGGAGGCGCCGGCTTCTTTCATCTCCGATTCGATCTGCTGCAAGCGCTCGCGAACTTCGTCGTTTATGCGGTCCTCGACGGTAAGCTCCTGGTATAGCACTTGCGTCATCACTTCCTTGACGTAATCGGGCTGATCGTACTGCACGAGGCCGGCCGCCGACAGACGCTTCAGTATCTGCTGGGCCATGTAAGCCACATATTCGCGTGGAAATTGCATCGTAGCTGTGAGCGGTCAGCTTGACGCTCGATAGAATCCCAGTCTATACTGGCTTACGTTCGAGGGTCAAGGCACGGCCCGCGGCGGATTTTCCTCGAGCCCGGGCGATCATCCGAGCGCGAAGCGACCGGGCGCGGAAACCGAAGGGCGGTTAGCTCAGTTGGTTAGAGCGTCTGCCTTACAAGCAGAAGGTCATCCGTTCGAGCCGGATACCGCCCACCAAGGCCGGCCGCCGGCTGCGGCAGGTCGCCGGCGCTTGCGTCGGCCGCTTGCACTAGCCCACTTAGGGGACGTAGTTCAGCTGGTTAGAACGCTGCCCTGTCACGGCAGAGGCCGCGGGTTCGAGTCCCGTCGTCCCCGCCAGCTCATTTCAGTAAGCTAGTGCGACCGGTCGCGGTATCCCTCCTTGTAAATAAGTTCTCCACTCTGGGCGGCGCCAGCCCCTGTTCCGCGGTCAACCACACGTAACAGCAATGCTGCCATTCAAGCGCCGCCGGGGCTCGACGGCGGGACCCCCTCACCTACCGGTGGCACTCATAGCCCAGCGTCGTCGTCGCGGGCTTCATTGCCCCGTGGGCTGGTTCACGGGCACGTCGGTCGACACACCCGAGACAGTGCTAGTCGTTTTGCCGTTGCTCGATTGCAGGATGTACCAGGTTCCATTCGACGGACGGAACACGGCGATGTCGGTCTTCTCGTCGCCGTCGTAGTCCTTGGCCACCGGGATGTCACCGTTCAGGCCGAAGACCGTGGTAACGGTCTTCCCGTTGCTCGATTGCAACGTGGACCACGTCCCGGTCGATGGCTCGAACACCGTGTAGTCGGTCTTGGTGTCGCCGTCGTAGTCGCCGGGCACGGGAATGTCGCCGCTTACGC
>JASHPE010000384.1 GCA_030038235.1 Terriglobia bacterium | reverse complement strand
CTGGCCTGCGTCCTCATGTACCTGATCATTATGGTGGTGGGCTTTACGTTTCAGGCGCCCTTCATGGTGGCCGGGCTCGCGATGGGATTCAAATTCAATCACAACCCTCTATGGCTCGCCGCACCCTCCCTTATTTCGGGCGGAATCGGGGCCACGCTGAGCTATCCCATCCTGATGATTGTCCTGCCGCTCTTTTATTATGACGCACGGGTTCGCAAGGAAGGATTCGACCTGCAAGTGATGCTGTCATCGAGCAGTGCTGACTCAATTGACGTGGCACGTGCATCCCGCCCGTGAATGGGCACAGCCAAAATGGCCGTGCCACGTCAGCCCACATATGATCCAACGCCTTCGATCACTCTCGCTTTGCGTTCTGCTCGCAGCAGTGGTTGCTGTAAACGGGCGTGCCGACTCGACGCAGCCGCCAAAGAATGTCGTGCTGGACCCGTCCGGTTATCTCGCTGAACTCGACAGATGTTCGGTAGCGGCAGCACGACTCAAAGATCATCCTTCAGAGGCTACCGCGCTCAAGAATTCGCTGCCCGAGAGCTGGTCGGTGGCGGCGGACGGCCAGAAGTTCGAAGTCTCAACCGATTGGCTCCGGCAGAAGCTGGACGCGTTGCCGTCAAATCCCGCCCAGGCCTCCGATCTCTTGCAGCAAATTCTGACGCGCCTCCAGGTGATGCGAGCGAGCGCCGGCGCCCTGGCCGGCCGCGAGGGCGGCCAATCTGCAAACGCGGCCGCAGACCGTCAACATCTCGACGCGATTCTGCAGCGCCGGGAATTCCGACAGGCGGCTGTGGCTCGCGGCCCTTTGCAGAGTTGGTGGGACCGCGCGGTGAGCTGGGTCGAGGACGAGCTCGACCGTTTGTTCGGGGCTATCGGCCGTCATACCGGCCGTGGCTCTCCCCTGTTCTGGATACTGGCCACTGGACTCGGCGTGGCACTGCTGGGATGGCTGGGCACCGCGATTTTCCGAGCTGCACGCGCTCCTGCCCGGGTTGTGCCGCCCGGAGCTGCGATACCTGCCGCTTGGCACGAGTGGGCAGCCAAGGCGGCGGCCTGCGCCCGCCGCAGCGAATTCCGCGATGCGATCCACCTCGCTTACCGCGCCGCGCTGTACCGGCTGGAGGATGCCGGCCTCTGGCAGGTGGACGATACGCGCACGCCACGCGAGTATCTGCGCCTCGTGCGCTACGATGACCGCCAATATGCGTCGCTCCGGGCTTTGACCTTCCGCTTCGAGCGCTCGTGGTACGGTGGCGAAGCGCCCTCAGCGGATGAATTCCAGCGTGCTGTTGCTGAACTCAAGGATCTGGGATGTCAGTTCGATTGGAATCCGGCGACCGCAAATTCCTGATCGTCTCCGGGGTTTTGCTCGTAGCTCTCACCGCGGCCACGCTGGTGCTGGAGCCTCCGCCGGCGGAGCACTCCACAACCGTACCCTCCAGTTACTCGCCCGCCGCTGAGGGGAGCAAGGCCGCCTATCTGTTATTGGGCGAACTCGGCTATCGGGTCGAGCGTTGGGACCGCTCCCCGATCGAACTGCCTTCGGCCGGAAATACGGTGGCGGTTTTCGCCAATCCCTCTCTTCCGGCATCTTCGGAAGAACGGGCTGCGTTGAGGCGATTTGTCTTCGCGGGCGGCAGGCTGCTCGTGACCGGCGCCGCTGGGGCGTCGCTGCTCGGTGAAAGCGGTCTAAAGTTCAAAGCCGGCGACTTCTCAGCTTGGCAGAGCTTTCCGGCGGAGCCGCCCTCGTCGATCACGCGTGGCGCGCCCGAGATCGCCATGAAGACGGGCGTCCGCTGGGCGAAGTTGCGACCTGATCAGCTCCGTCTGTATGGCGATAGTGACGGAGCGGCGGTGGTCAGCTTTCACCTGGGGCGCGGTATTATCGTCTGGTGGGCTGATTCCGGGCCTTTAACGAACTCCGGGCTTACCGAAGCGTCCAATCTGAGGTTGTTCCTCAACTCGGTGGGACCGCCCTCCCAACCGGCCCGCGTGCTTTGGGACGAGTATTTCCACGGCGATCGCCCGGGACTTTGGTCTTACCTCGGGAAGACACCGGTACCCTGGCTCCTGCTTCAACTGGCGCTGGTGTTTGCCGGAATCATCTTCAGCTACGGACGCCGCAGCGGTCCGTTGCGTCCGCTGGTGCCTGAATCGCGCCTCTCGCCCTTGGAATTCGTAGAAACGCTGGGCGACCTGTATCAACGCAAGGGCGCCGCGGCCGGCGCTCTCGAAATCGCGTACCAGCGCTTCTGCAGCCATCTCGCGCGGAGACTGGGAGCGCGGCCGGGAGCCGAGGTCGAGGAACTGTTTCGCGGCGCGCGCGAACGTCTGGGCTGGACCGTACCGGGTTTGTGGCAGACACTGCAGGCTTGCGAGCTGGGAGTTCGCGACGCGAAGCTGGGCAATGAGCGGTCGCTGCACCTGATTCAGGAACTGTATGATTACTCACGCCGGCTGGGTTTGGAGTCAGGGGTCAGAGGGGCAGGAAGAAAAAACCCTCGGCCCTAGCCCCTGGCCCCTGATCCCTGACCCCTTTAAGGAGTTCGATGCAGGAGACGGTGAAAATCATTGAGTGCCCGAGGGACGCATGGCAGGGCCTGGAGAAACTCATTCCCACTGAGGCCAAAATCGGCTACCTGAGGAGGCTCATCGAGGCGGGATTCCGCCACCTGGATGCGGTCAGTTTCGTGGCGCCAAAGTACGTCCCGCAAATGGCGGATAGCGAGCAGGTGCTGGAGGCGCTGTACTCCGACCTCACAACCCAGGAGGCGGTGGATTCATCCCTCCGCCGCTGGCAGATCCAAGATGCGCCGGCGAAGGGCACCGATACCCCCACCGGCGCGGATTCTGCAGCGCCGAGCTCGGAGATCATCGGCATCGTGGTCAACGAGCACGGCCTGGAACGCGCCCTCCGAGCGCCCGGCCTCAGCACGATCGGCTATCCCTACTCGGTCTCGGCTCACTTCCGGCGCGCGAACGCCAACATGTCGAAGGCAGAATCGCAGGCGTTGGTCACGAAGCTCCAACGGGCGGTATCTGCGCCCGATGCTCCGGTGCGCAATCTCGTGGTTTATATCTCGATGGCTTTCGGCAACAACTACGATGAGCCTTGGGGACCTGAAATTGTGATCGAGGCCGTGGAGTGGCTGAAAGCGATTGGAGTGACCCAAATCTCGCTCGCAGACACGATCGGCACCGCATCGCCCGAGGAGGTCGGAAGTCTCTACAAGGCGGTGAGCGAAGCCGCATTCGGGTCTGGCGCCGAGGTCGACCTGGGCGTTCATCTGCACAGCCACCCGGAAGGCGCAGCGGAGAAAGTGTTGGCAGCGTACGAAGCGGGTTGCCGCCGCTTCGATTCCGCGCTTACCGGCCTTGGCGGATGCCCCTTCGCCGGCGACGACCTGATCGGCAACATCCCGACCGAGATCGTGATCAGCACTCTCTCCTCGAAGGGCGCCGAGACCGGAATTGAGCCTTGGGCGTTGCTCTCGGCGCTGAAAGCAACCAAGGAGATTCGAGAGAAGTATGCCCTTTAACACGCTGACGCTATCCGTCGATTCCGATCTCGCGAAGCTGACTTTCAACCGGCCCGAGAAGCGCAACGCTATCTCGCTCGAAATGATCGAGGAACTTCTGGCAGCGCTCGATGAGATCGAGCATGGCACCGCACGCGTGGCGATCCTGACTGGAGCGGGACGCGCCTTCTGCTCCGGAATGGATCTGGATGCGCTTCAGGCTTTGGCTGCCCAGTCCCGGGCGCACCATGCTCCCGCCGGCGGGGCAGGCGGAGGCGAGCCCGGCCGCGCGTCGGAAGCGAGCCTCAATGACTCGCGGCGCATGCGCCATATGTTCCACCGCATTCACACCTTTTCGAAACCGTTGATTGCTGCCGTCAATGGACCTGCCATCGCCGGCGGATGCGGCATCGCGACGCTCTGCGATTTCACCCTGGCGGCGCCGGAAGCGAAGTTCGGCTACACCGAGGTGCGGATCGGTTTTATTCCGGCACTGGTGTCGGTATTCCTGCTCCGGCAGATCGGAGAAAAGGCGGCGCGCGACCTGTTGCTGACCGGACGCATCATCGATGCGGGCGAAGCGCTGCGCATCGGCTTGATCACGGAGGTGGTTCCGTCCGGGCAGTTGCTGGATCGGGCGCGCCAGCTCGCGGCGCAGTTGTGCGAGAACAGTCCTACGAGCATCGCTTACACCAAGCGGCTGCTGAACGAATTCGGCCGGGCAAGAATCGACCACGAACTTGAATTGGCCGTACAAGAGAATGCCGTCATCCGCTCGACTGTGGATTTCCGCGAGGGACTGGCGGCGTTCCTCGAGAAACGAAGGCCTCTCTGGCGCCGCGACTGATGTCGCAGACTTCGCGGCTAGTCTTACCTACCCCAACGGGCACGAATCAGGTAGGAGATCCCGAGAGCCAGCAGCAGGATGTTTGCAACCAGGAACAAATAGCGCCTGAAGTGGCGATGCAGGCTCGCACCCCAGGCAAGCAGCCATACGCTCAGCACGGCGGCGCCATAGTACCCCAGCAAGCCGCCGGCGAAGAAAGGAACCACGTGACCATAGCCGTACACGCGACCCTCCGCCAGGATCGGACCTGCGACGGTCATCCAATAGATCCACGTGCCGGGCGCACTCAGTTCGGTGAGCGAGGCTGCGGTCACGCTGGCGTAAGTTAGGGTGGAGGACTCCGCCAGCTCCTCGTGGCTCTTTCCACGCGCGCCGAGCAGTGCGTAGACGGCAAAACTGATTAGGGTGACCCCGCCGACGTAAGCCACGTCGTGCGCGATGCCGCGCGGAATCAGCCGGTAGAAAAACAGCGTCGCCGCGAGCAGTGCACCATCGATGGCGAGCGGCGGCAGGATCAGGATCCCAATAGCGCGCGGCCAGCGTCCGAGCGCCACCTGCGCAAGCGCAATCAGGTGCAACGGGCTCGGAACCAGGCCGCCCACGATCCCCATTCCCGCGCCGAGCAGCAACAGTTGCATGGTGTGATCTGTGAGGCGGTCTCTGAGCGCTCCGGCAGGCCGCGATCGCTGCGCCGGACGCAATCACCGGCTTTGCGGAGCGAACTCCGATGCGTGGCCCCCAACATCCCTCGCCCAGCGCACATGCGGCAGGATGATGTCCGGCTTGACGCGACCCGCGTGCTCGCGAATCCGGGTGAGCATGCTGTCGATCAGCACGTTCGAGAGCAGGTGAGGCTCGAGGCCGAGATCGACCAGCTTCTGATGGTGCGGGTTGTAGTAGTGCGCCTCCGCCTCAAGCCGCGGATTGTCGAGGTGCTCCACCTTCGCCTCGATGCCCAACGCCGCCGCCTGCTTGTGCACGAGTTGGGCAAGCTCCAGCACCGTAAAGGTCTCGGTGAACTGGTTGAAGACACGATACTCCCCTGCGGCCGGCGGATTCAGAATCGACAGCTCAACGCAGCGCAGCGTGTCGCGGATATTGAGGAAACCACGAGTCTGGCCGCCGCGCCCGTAAACGGTCAGCGGAATCCCGGCCACTGCCTGCACGCAGAAGCGATTCAGCGCCGTGCCGAAAACTTCGTCGTAGTGGAAACTGGTGGCGAGACGGGGATCGATGTCCGTCTGGTCCGTCTCGATGCCGTAGACCACGCCCTGATTCAGGTCTGTCGAGCGCAGCTTCCAGGTACGGCATGCAAACAGGATGTTGTGGCTGTCGTGCACCTTGGAGAGATGGTAGAAGCTGCCAGGTTGCTTCGGATAGGGCAGAACGTCGCGGCGGCCGTTGTGCTCGATCTCAATGAAGCCTTCCTCGATGTCGATATTGGGCGTGCCGTATTCACCCATAGTGCCGAGTTTAACCAGATGACAGTCCGGCGCGACCTCGCGCAGCACCCAGAGCAGGTTCAGGGTGCCCACGATATTGTTCGTCTGCGAAAAGATGGCCCGATTGTGGTCCATCATGGAATAAGGCGCAGAAGGCTGCTCTCCATAATGGACCACGGCCTCGGGCCCGAAGCGCGCCACAGCCTCGCGGACCACTCCATAGTTGCGCAAATCGCCCACAACCAAGTCGATAGGACGTCCGGTGACCTCGTGCCACGCCGCCACCCGATCGTGCAGTGTGTGGATCGGAAGCAGCGGCTCGACGTTCAGTTCCATCTCCCAGCGGCGCTTCGCGAAATTGTCCACCACGCCCACCTCATGACCGCGCGCTGAAAGGTACATGGCGGTAGGCCAGCCGAGATACCCGTCTCCACCGAGAACCAGAATCTTCATTGGACCTTCTTTGAAACTTTTGGGAAGAGGACTCTACATCTGCCGTCTTTCTTGCGCTGATTTACAATCCTAACCTAACGATCGCCAATGTCCCAACAGCGTTTGCGGGCGGCCAATCAAACGAACGGGCGGGAGAACGGCAGAGAGTGTGGGGCAGCGATGCGGAAAGCGCTCGTGTGGCCTCTCCGCGCCTTAACGTCACGGAACGGCGCGGCGCGGTGCCGGAGCAGCGGATGTGGCTCGCCAAGCTGCTTGCCACATCCGCGCCTTCAGGAGCTGTGCTTCGTTTACTGGCCGGTGACCTGGCCCGTGGGTTCGTTTACCGGAACATCCGTGCTCAAGCCCCACACTTTATAAATTGTGAAGGTCGGATTGGCGCTGGGGATGATGTACCAGCTTCCGTCCGAAGGCCGGAAGACCGCGACGTCGGTCTTCTCGTCGCCGTCGTAATCCTTGGCGACCGGAATGTCCCCCGTTTCACCCCATTGTGTGATCACTTCCTGCCCGGTGCTTGAATACCAGCTGTACCAGGTTGCGTTCGAGGGCCGGAACACAGTGATATCGGCTTTGGTGTCACCGTCATAGTCGCCCGGCACGGGTATGTCCGTGCTCATGCCCAAGGTTTCCGTCACCGTCGTCCCCGTGCTCGAATAAATGATGTACCACGTGCCGTTGGAAGGCTGCCAGACGGCATAATCGGTCTTTCCGTCGCCGTCATAATCGGCAGGGACGGGAACGTCTCCGGTCAAACCCAACTTTTGCGACACGATCTGCCCGGTGCTGCTCAGGATGACCCACCAGGTCGCAGTGGAAGGCCGCCAGATCGCGTAGTCAGTCTTTCCGTCTCCGTCGTAATCGCCGGGCACCGCAATGTCGCCGGTGGTGCCCCACGGCTGACTGACAGTCTTACCGGTGCTGCTCAGCAAGACGTACCATGTCGAGTTGCTGGGGCGCCAAACGGCATAATCGGTCTTGCCGTCGCCATCGTAGTCGCCCGGGGCAATGACGTCCCCGGTTAAGCCAAATTGCTGCGTCTTCGATGTGTTCGGACTTGAGCTGGGAATCACGTACCAAGTCCCATTGGACGGCCGAAAAACCCCGATGTCCGTTTCGCGGTCGCCGTCGAAGTTGGCGATGTGCTTGTTCTTCCAATACATGCTCGGAAGCCGGTTCGTGGGAAGGTCTCCGCATTCACCCCAGCTTGTGGTGGTGGGCGGGATACCGCTCGAATAGGAGATGATGAACTGGCCGGTGGAAGGCCGAAAAACGGCAAAGTCATTGATGCGGTCGCCGTCGTAATCGCCCACCGCCGGTATGTCGCCCAGCGCGCCCCAGACAGGCGCCGGGCTGAGGGTACCTCCGCCGCTGTACATGATGTTCCAGGTTGCGTTCGAGGGCTGCCAATAGGCGAAATCGGTTTTGCCGTCGCCATTGTAGTCGCCTTGCACCGGGATGACTCCCGGTGCGCCCCACTGAATACTGACGTGCTGCCCCGTGCTACTGGCGATGTAGTACCAGGTGCCGTTGGAGGGGCGGAAGACGGCAAAATCGACAATACCATCGCCGTCGTAGTCGCCGGGAACCGGAATGTCGCCTGCCTCGCCCCACTGCTGAGTAATAGTCGGGCCACCGCCGGTGGGAGTGACGTAGAACGTTCCGTTCGAGGGCCGCCACACGGCTATGTCAGCTTTGCCGTCGCCCGTGTAATCGGCGGCTACCGGAACGTCGCCCGGCGCTCCCCACGCGGTGTCAACAGGCGAATTCGGATTGCTCGACAGAACAATGTACCAAGTCCCGTCCGAGGGCCGCCAAATACCATAGTCAGTCTCACCGTCACCATCAAAATCCTGTGCTTGTGGAATATCGCCCGTCTCACCCCATACTTTGCTGTAGCTGGGACTGCCGTCGCTGGGTATGATCCACCACGTACCCGTGTCTGGCCTCCAAATTGAGATATCCGCCTTGCCGTCGCCATCGAAATCAGGGCCACTCGTGACCCCGCCAGGCGGATTCAGGTTAAGCTTCGTCACGAAGGCGTCCGTGGTTCCGTTGCATTCCGAGTTGCTGCCGCAGGTCGTCTTATAAGCGCCGGACGTAACGGGAAAATCGGGCGAAGCTGTGCTGCCCGTCACATAGCCGTACCCCGAGCTATCCAGGGTTATGGCCAGTCCCTGGTCCAGATTGTCGCCGCCGAGATAGGTTGAGTAGGACAGCGCCGTGCCCCTCGGATTCAGGCCAGTAATGAAGCCATCGCTCAGCCCGCCATTGCAGGTCCCATCGGTACCGCATTCCGTTTGAAAGGCGCCAGCCGTGACCGGGAAATTGGTTGACGTGGTAGAGCCCGTCACGAATGCGTAGCCCAGGCTGTCCAAGGCTATGCCGTACCCAATATCGGTCCCACTGCCGCCGAGGTACGTGGAATACACCAGGCTTTGTCCAAGGTAGGCCACCTTGGTGACGAAGGCGTCGGACAGGCCGGCGCCGCAACTGCTACAAGTCGTTTGAAACACCCCCGAAGTGACGGGGAAGTTCGACGAAGTCGTGTTGCCCACTACATACGTATTCCCGCCGCCATCCACCACCAAGCCTGCTCCGGAATCGGTTCCACTGCCTCCGAGGTAGCTGGAATAGACCAGACCGGTTCCCAGGCTATTGATCTCGGCCACGAAGGCGTCGGCGGCGCCGCCACCGTAGGCTGGCTGGAACG
Organism: Terriglobia bacterium; assembly: GCA_030038235.1. GTDB lineage: Bacteria > Acidobacteriota > Terriglobia > UBA7540 > UBA7540 > Gp13-AA77. The sequence goes on along the minus strand of JASHPE010000384.1, from coordinate 11,687 downwards.
CTCCGGTGGTGATGGGAAACCCAGCCGAGGACGCGGTCTCGCCGGTGACGTAGACGTCGCCGGAGGTATCCAGGACAATCCCGTTCACCTGGTCGCTGCTGGTCCCTCCGATAAATGAAGACCAGACCAGCGCCGTGCCGGTGCTATTCAGCTTGGTCACGAAGCCATCCGAGCTGCCACCTCCGTATGCCGGCTGGAAGACGCCTGAGGTTACGGGAAAGTCCGTCGAGGCTGTGAGGCCGCCCACGTACACGTTGTAGGCAAGGTCCAGCCCAACGCCGAGCGGTTCTGTGGTCGTGCTGCCGCCGAGATAAGTGGCGTAGGTCAGCCCGGAACCGTTGCGATTCAGCTTGTAGACGAACCCGTCCAAGTCCCCACTGGCGCAACCTGTGCACGTGGTCTGAAACGCTCCGGTCGTGACGGGAAAACCTGTTGTGGTCCCAGATGAATACGAGTTTGTCTGGCCGGCAACATAGGCGTAGCCCTGGCCGTCCAGGGCAATGGCCGTGGCAAGATCCTCGCCGCTGCCTCCAATGCACGTGGAATAGACCAGCGCCGTTCCTGTGGAGTTCATCTGGGTCACGAAGGAATCTCCGCCCCCGTTGTAGGGGTGCCCGCTCATGACCGGAAAGTCGGACGACAGCGTGTAACCGGCGATGTAAGCGTCCCCCGAGCTGTTAACGGCGATGCCGTATCCGACGTCGGTGTTATCGCCGCCCAAAAATGTGGAGTAGGTCAAGCCCGGGTCAATCACCAGCCCACGTCGCCGGTCGTAGCGGCCAAGATCAAAGTTCACGCGGCCATGCTTCAGCCGGAACCGGCCGATGACGGGAACCTTCGCCGCGCCGGTTGCGGCCTGCTGGTAGACCACAGGCTTGCGGAACCGCACTTCGCGGGCGCCTGTCTTCAGAACAAGATCCCCGGTCTGCTTGTCTACGGCGACCTTGTCGGCGCCGGCAAAGCCCAGGCTGATGTCGCGTGGATCTGCGCCGGGCGCCAGCACGAAATCGTACTCCAACCGTCCCTGATGTCCGTAGTAGACCAGATCGATGCCTGGATAAACGCTTGAATATCGGACCTTGCCGTAGTTGGCGATATCGGTATGCCACTTGGAGCGATCGGGCCCGATCAGGTAATTGCTCTTGCCGGGCAATTGCTCATCACCGCTGACAGCCGGCTCCGGATTCGCTCCGAGAAGCTTCATGCGGAGAATCGAGTTCGCGATTTCGTCCTGAGTCGCTGCGCGCTTGCGTCCATCCGGAAGGACGAGCACGGCTTCGTTCCCCGTGAGGAACAGAGTGTAGCCGTGACCGCGCGATAGGAACTTGACGGGAGCCGCCACCTGGCCTTGATTCGGTTCAAAGCTGAGAGGAAGTCGGCCGTAACCTTCGAGGACCTTCCGCCGGGTCGCGCCGCTTGGCGGAGCAACGGTGGTCGAAGTCCCGGCTGATGCGCCCGGTGCGACACCGGTACGAGCATCACCTACGGCCCACGCCAGGGCCCCGAAACCCTCGGGGCGCAACGCGGCGAGCGCCAGGCTGAGCGATACGCCAACTACGGCAGTCATGAGTGCAGATGCGGAGCAGTGTCCGCGTAAGCAGCGCAAAAGACTACGAAGAGAATTCATTTTTCCCCCTGTATATGAGCGCGAGTTGAAGACACGAAACTGCTGGTTGAACTGAAGCCGCAACGGCTCTCGCTCCCCCTCTGGCGCCCCTCGCATTGAATGCGGTGAAGGCGCCTCCTTCTGGAAGCCGTGCGCGATGGTGAGTCGCCGAGTGGCTCCCAGCCAACTGAGCCCAATAAGATGCCTAGTTAGTAAAACCCAGCAGGCGGAGAGATGTCAAGACGTTACAACAGTTGATACTCCGGGGAAATGGTACGCTTTCGATGTGGCCTTTCTATAACGGGCCCGCAAACACTTCCCGCGACTCCCCCAGATCCCTGGCCGCCGGCGTAATGATTGTCCGCGGACCCACAAATATCCTCTCGCCCCTGGTCAAAGCCCGGCGCACATCATCCTCGCAAACAAAATCGACCGGCCTGGGTCTGGCAGGCACACTTGCTGACGTCACGGCGGATGGACTGCGCGCTTCCGAGTCCATGCTCGGCGGTTTGGCCCTTGCAACTCGAGTCGGCGGAGATGGTTGAGCCGGTACGGCGCATCCGCACGAGCTCGCGGGCGGACCTGAGCTCGAAGGCGCGCCCGGCACTTTGCCGTGCGCGGTCAGGAAGCGATCGACAATGCGGGCGATTTCGGCCCGGTCAATGACGGAACCGCCTGCCGCACGGGAAGCGGCGGGCGACGGCGAGACCGCCGGAATCGCCGAAGGCGCAGGCCCTGCAACTTTGGGAAGGTTGATTTCGCGTGACGGAGCGCCGGCCGCGCGTGCGACAGCCTGCCCCGCATGCGTGTGATCGACAGGGCGACGTTCATAGGCCAGGCGCTTGATGTTCACAAGGTGCATGGGCGAGATGTTGTCGGACGTGATGTTCCCGCCCGGTGTCCCGCAGCCGAGCGACATGGAGGGCGCGAGATTCGTCGTCCAGCCGACCGAGCCGTGCGGGGCGGGCGTATTCACCACCAGCCGGAACGCCGGAAGCTCCAGCGCCATGGCGCGAATCACCTGATCGTCGCGCCCGTGCAGCGCCATGGTATGGCCCATACCTCCGAATTCCAGCAATCGCCTACAGACGTCGAGACCTTCGCGCCAGTCGGCCACCGGATAGAACGAGAGCACCGGCGAAAGCTTCTCCGCCGAGAGCGGATGCTCGCGCCCGATCCCATCGAGCGGCGCCACAAGCGCACGCGTCCCAGGCGGAACATTGAAACCGGCCTCGCGCGCGATGCGCTCCGGAGATTGTCCGACCATTTTCCCATTGACGCGGAAATCCGGCATGATCAGCACGCGCGCCACGCTTGCAGCCTGCTCGGCGGTAAGAAAGAATCCGCCCTGCCGCTCCGTCTCCAGCCGGGCTCGCTCCGCAACGGCCTTGTCGACAACCATGTGCTGCTCCGAAGAGCAGATCGTGCCCCAGTCAAATGACTTCCCAGCGAGAATATCGCCCACGGCCTTTGGCACATCGGCGGAGCTGTGGATGTAAGCCGGCACGTTGCCCGGACCGACACCGAGCGCGGGCTTGCCGGAGCTGTAGGCCGCGCGCACCAAGCCGGCGCCGCCCGTGGCCAGGATGATGGCTGTGCGGCGATTCCGCATCAACTCGTTGGTGGCTTCCATGGTGGGCAGGCGCAGGCAGGCGATGGCGCCGTCGGGCGCGCCCGCCTTCACCGCGGCTTCAGCCATCACCCGCGCCGTCCCTTGAATGCACCGCGCGGCGTTCGGATGCGGGCTCATCACGATGCTGTTGCGTCCCTTGAGAGCGATGAGCGCTTTGAAAATCGCAGTCGAAGTGGGATTAGTGACGGGAATGATTGCGGCCACTACGCCGGCGGGTACGGCCATCTCCACGACGCCAGCTTCGGGGTCCTCGCCGATCACGCCGACCGTCTTCATGTCCTTGATCGCGTTGTAGACATCGCGCGCGCAGAAGAGGTTCTTCTCGACCTTGTCTTCCACCTTTCCGTAGGTCGTCTCCTCCACCGCCAGCCGCGCCAGCGGCTGCGCGTTTGCTTGGGCCGCCTCCGCGCACGCCCGCACCACATCATCGATCTGCTCCTGAGTGTAACCGGCGAGCACTTTCTGCGCTTCGGCCGCTTTTTCGATCAGGCGGCGCGCTTCTTGGATGGATTCGAGATCGCGGTCCATGTCAGGGGCCAGGTGTTAGGTGCCAGGTGTCAGGTGCGATGTGTTGGGAAACCAGGGAAGTATGAAGTCTGAATTATGAATTATGAAGTCTGAAGCATGGAGTGTCATGCGCAAGTACGGCACACACGGGTTCGTCGGGCGTCTTTCAGACTTCAGACTTCATACTTCATACTTCATCGTTACGAACCACCCTTCTTTCCGCCGCTGAGCCCGCCGCCTGGCAGGATCTTCTCCGCCTCGCTGTGCGGACGCGGGATAACGTGCACGCTGACCAGTTCCCCGACGCGACGCGCTGCGGCGGCACCGGCGTCAGTAGCCGCCTTGACCGCGCCCACGTCGCCGCGCACCATGACCGTGACGAACCCGGCTCCGATGTACTCTTTCCCGATCAGCGTCACATTCGCTGCCTTCACCATGGCGTCTGCCGCCTCGATCGCACCCACCAGACCCTTGGTCTCAATCATGCCCAACGCTTCCAGCGTCATACCGCCTCCATTTTGCCATGTGACAGAACTCGACGCTACCACGACTGCAGGGGGGAGGCAAGAAAAGCTTGAGTTCCTCCCAGGCACGCCCCAGCAGATCAGCGCAGAACCCAGACGAGCGGTGCGAGACCGGCCAGCGCCAAAGCAATCAGCAGGGCGAGGCTCTGCGCTCCCGTCGACCCGCGGGCGAAGAACCGGGCGTAGATGCCTTTGACCACGTTGTTGCTGGCGGCGGCGATCAGGATCGCGGCGGACGCCTCGGAAACGCGAGTCAGCGTTCCGGCAGCCTGCGTCATGCCCATGATGAAGGGATCGACGTCCGTAACTCCCATGATTCCCGCGAGCGAGTAGACGCCGGCGCGGCCCACGTAGACCACTGCGAGGTGCGTGGCAATCAGCATGGCGATGAAGAGGGCGGCGAAGAGGAAGGCTGCGCTTAATTCGAGGGGGTTCTGCGGCTCGTACTCGCGTTTCACGTCGCCCGTGCTTGCGTCCGGTCGCCGCGACCACAGCCAGCCGGCGCCACAGGCGACGCCCGCCAGAACAAGAAACGACGGCCCCAGCGTGCTCGCCAGCGCGCGATTGAACAAGGCCAACAGGGCCGCCAGTCGCAGATACATCACTCCGGACGCAATTAGGGTCGCGCCCGCGAACAAGTGCGGGCGACGCTCGTTGGCGGCCCGCTTTGCCAGAACCACCGTGGTGAGCGTTGAGGAATAAGCTCCGCCGAGCAGGGCAGCCAGCATCACGCTGCCGTGCTCCCTGGTGACCTTTTGCAGCACATAGCTGCCATACGAGATCGCGCTCACCGCCACCACTACCAGCCAGGTCTTGAAGGGATTGATCCGAAAGACGCCGTACTCCTGGTTGGGCAGAATCGGCAGGACGACGATGCTTAATAGCAGGAATTTCGTGAAAGTCAAAATCTCATCGGACGGGATGCGCTTGGTGAGGCCCTCAAGTCCGGCCTTGAGTTCGAGCAGCAGGGCGCTCGCAACCGCCAGCGTGGTGGCGGTCCAGAAGTGCCCGTAATAGATCAGCGCGCCGACGATATAGATCGCGAGCCCGGAAAATTCCGTGGTCACGCCCGCAGTGCTGGCCGAGACCAGTTTGTGCCAATAGGCCAGCAGCAGGAATGCGGCGACCACCGCGAAACCGATGGCGACAGGGAGGAGTTGCCCGCCGGAAAGCACGGCCATCGAGTAGGCGATCAGGCCTATGATCGGAAAAGTGCGTACGCCGCCGAACGTGTAGCTCTCGGCGCCGGCCTTGTGCTCCTCGCGCTCCAGTCCCACCAGGAAGGAGAGAAAGAGCACCAGCAGGATCTTGACGGCATCGGCCGGAAGCAACTGGTAGAGTCGGGTGAGCATGCGTCGCGTCAGTTGGTCAGTACGTCAGGCCGTCAGTATGTCAGTTTTCAATCCAACTTGAAAACAGAGCACTGCCAGACTGGAAGACTGAAGTACTGAAATACTGAGGGACTGACCTACTGAAGGACTGATCAGAGTAGTCGGAAACTGACTTCCACGAGTACACGCGTTGCCACAGGCACGCCGTTCCTTAAGCCGGGTTTGAATTTCCAGGCGCGGACGGCTTCGAGGGCTTTCTCGTCCAAACCGAGACCCACAGGCTTGATCACTTGGGCGTCGCGGACGTTGCCCTGAGTGTCCACGATGATTTCCACAGTGACCACCCCAGAATACTTGGCCTTGCGCGCTTCCTCGGAATACTGCGGATCGGGCTGATAAATCGCTATGGGTGCGGTGACGTTCCCGCCCACGTCGTATACGCCGCCGCCGACTCCGGCTTCGTCGCCCGGCCCGAGACCGCGTCCGTTGCCGGATCCGACACCGCCATTCGACCCGGTACCGATGCCGCCGCCCGATCCGGGTCCGTTAGAGGCCAGCGTCGCCAGCGACTTGGGATCGCCAAACTGCGACGACGCCATTTGCGGCATCTTCAGGTCCGGCGGACCGATAAGCGTCGGCGTCACGGGCAGCTTGGGCTCCGGAATGATGATCTTGGCCACCGGCGGCGTGAACTGCTCCTTGGCGAACTTGGGAACGGCACCCTTGGATGCCGGCGTCATACTACGGTCGCCACCACCACCGCCACCGCCCGACTTTTTGGCATCGTGCGGAAGATCGGGCACGTAGGGCGAGATGTCAGTCACAATCTCGGTGGTTTGCTTCGGCTTCGGCGGATGCAGCCACATCGCGATCAGGTAAGGAAGAACGAGAGCCGAGAGGACAACCACGTGGACGAGCAGCGAGTTCAGCCACGAACCCGGCTGCTGCTGGAAATCCTGCCAAATGTCAGGCACTTCCATAGACTTTGGCAACAGATGCAGCTTGCGCCCCAGCCGCAGGAAGAAATAATGCGAAAGCTCGGGGAGTTGCTTCAGGGTACTGGGAAGATCCTGGTACCAGGTCCGCATCTCCGAGACCGGAAGGGTTGCCTCGCCGCGGTAATACTCGTAGGGCACCGTGACACGCGGCTCGCGCCTCGACTGCCGAATCTGGCTCCAAAGCGATGAGAAGATGCTCGGAGACTCCAGCAGCACAGCGCGATACTCGTTCGGAGGCGCCTGGGTCGCCAATGCCGTCGTCTGGCCGTTCTGGATGCTGGTTGTGGTCTCGGTATTCAGGTCCGTCGTGGGCTCCGTCGTCGGCATCGTTAAGATCTCTCGCAGGCCTGCCCGGGGGTTGGCCCCTATCTCCCTTTACCGAAGATGTCACGCCGCAGGGCGGAGTTGCCTGAAAATCTACACGTCCACCGCCGATAGCGCATCCCCGGCATTCTAGCACATTCGGCCGGCTTGGGAGTGCGGGTAGCACAGCCACTCCTGGCTGTGCCTTGTTTAGGCTTTCCTCAGCACAGCACAGCCAGGAGTGGCTGTGCCTTGTTTAGGGCTTTCCTCAGCACAGCACAGCCAGGAGTGGCTGTGCTACCCGCGCTCCCAAGCCGGGACGCAACAGCCGCTACGCTATAATAGATGAGACGCCCCGGAGGACGGATGCCGAAGATAATGGACCTGAAGAGTACCATTAACCTGCCGCAGACTGCCTTTCCGATGAAAGCAAACCTGCCGCAGAATGAACCCCGTTGGCTTGAGAGATGGGAAGCGACGGACTTGTACGGCGCAATCCGGCACGCGCGGGCGTCAGCGCCGATTTTCACGTTGCACGATGGTCCGCCTTACGCCAACGGCCGCATCCATCTGGGGACGGCGCTGAACAAGATCCTCAAGGACCTCATCGTCAAATCGAAGACGATGGCCGGCTTCAACGCCCCCTATCTGCCGGGATGGGACTGCCATGGCCTGCCCATCGAACACAACGTCGATAAAGAACTTGGACCGAAGAAAGCGCAGATGTCGGCGGTGGAGATCCGCCGCGCGTGCCGGCGCTATGCGGACAAATATCTCGGTCTTCAGCGCGAGGATTTCAAGCGTCTCGGCATTTTTGGCGAGTGGGACAATCCCTATTCCACCATGTCGCCGGAATACGAGGCGTACACAGCCGAAGCCTTCCTCAAGTTTCTGGAGCAGGGCTACGTCTACCGCGGCCTGAAGCCGGTCTTTTGGTGCGTGCGCGACGCCACCGCGCTGGCCGAGGCCGAGGTGGAGTACGAGCATCACGGCAGCCCGTCGATCTACGTGCGTTATCGCCTGACCAGCGATCCGTCAGCGATCGATCCGGCGCTGGCTGGCCGTCGGGTTTGGGTGGTCATCTGGACGACGACGCCGTGGACGCTTCCTGCCAGCATGGCGGTGGCGTTTCATCCCGATTTCGAATACGTCGCGGCCCAGGATTCAGAATCGTCCGACGTCTACATCCTGGAGGCGCGCCGGCATCATCCCACGCTGGACGAAACGGGACTCGCGGCCAAGACAGTTTTGGCCCGCATTCCCGGCCGGAGGTTCGATCGTGTCGAATTCCAGCATCCGTTTCTCGACCGCAGGATTCTGGGCGTGCTGGCCGATTATGTTACCGCCGAGGACGGCACCGGCGCGGTCCACACGGCGCCCGGACATGGCCGTGAAGACTTCGAGACCGGTGTGCGCTACGGGCTCGATATCGAGAATCCCGTGGACGATCACGGCAGATTCGCCAACGGGCTGCCGGCATACAAGGGAAAGAAAGTCTTCGAAGCCAACGAGCCGATCATTGATCTGCTTCGCACCGTGGGCGCGCTGGTTGGTCCGCCGCATTGGCTCGAACACTCGTATCCGCACTGCTGGCGCTGTCACCAGCCGGTGATTTTCCGCACCAGCCGCCAGTGGTTCATCGATGTGGATCACGCCGAACTGAGCCGTCGCGCTCTGGATCAGATCAAGCAAGTTCATTGGTCGCCGGAGTGGGGCGAGGAGCGCATCAGCAACATGGTGGCCGGACGACCGGACTGGTGTATTTCGCGGCAGCGTGTCTGGGGCGTGCCCATCACGGTGTTCCATTGCGAAGCGTGCGGCAAGCCTCTGATGGATGCCAAGGCTGCGCAGCCCGCCATCGAGCTTTTCCGCCACGAGGGCGCCGACGCCTGGTTCGCGCATCCCGTGGGGGACTTGATAGCATCCGGTGCGCGCTGTCCGGACTGCGGCGAGTCGAAGTTCCGCAAGGATACCGACATTCTCGACGTCTGGTTCGACTCCGGCTCGAGCCAGTATGCCGTGCTCGGACGGCGGCCGGACCTGCCCTGGCCCGCCGACGTCTACATCGAGGGTGCGGACCAGCATCGCGGCTGGTTCCAGAGCTCGCTGCTCGTCGGCATGGTCACGCACGGTGCCGCTCCTTATCGTGAAGTGCTCACGGCGGGCTGGACGCTTGACCCGCAAGGCCGCGCCATGTCGAAGTCGCTCGGCAACGGTATCGATCCCAACGATGTCATCCGCAGCCACGGCGCGGAAATCCTGCGGTTGTGGGTGGGATCGGTCGACTTCCGCGAAGACGTAGTGCTCTCGGACCAGATTTTGGATCGGATTTCTGAGGCCTACCGCAAGCTGCGCAACACGTTTCGCTACTGTCTCGGGAACCTTTACGACTTCGATCCGAACGTGGTCGCGAGCGATCCTCAGGCACTCGAAGAGATCGATGCCTGGGCGCTCCATCGCACCGCCGAGGTGCTCGATGAAGTCCAGAAAGCATACAGCGAGTACGCTTTTCACCGCGTCTATCGCGCCCTTTACGACTTCGCGACGGTGGACCTGAGCGCATTTTACTTTGACATTCTGAAGGATCGGCTCTACACGGCTCCGGCGGCCTCTGCGCGGCGTCGCGCCGCCCAGTGGACGCTCTATCGCATCGCTGACGCTCTGGCGCGGGCGCTGGCTCCGATCCTCACCTTCACGGCTGAGGAAGTCTGGGAGCATCTGCCAGGCGGTGGCGATAAATCGAGCGTGCACGAGGCGATCTTCGTTTCTCCGGATGAACTGCGGCGTATGGTCGCCGAAAAACACGCGCAGCGCCTGGCCAATTGGCCGCGCCTGATCGCAAGCCGCAACGAAGTGCTCAAGGCGCTCGAAACCGCGCGACAGGAAAAGCGCATTGGCGGCGGCCTCGAAGCCAGGGTGCGGCTGCAGGCGTCCGGCGAGACCGCCCGGCTGCTCAATGACTATAAGGACTTCCTGCGCTACCTGTTTATCGTCTCGCAAGTCGAGCTCCAGACGCCTGCGGATGCGCCATCGGACGGAGCATCCCGCGCGACGTCGGACGTGAGCATCGTCGTGGAACGCGCCAGCGGGACGAAGTGCGCACGATGCTGGAATTACTCCGAGCACGTCGGCGAGGACCCCGAGTATCCGAGCGTTTGCGAGCGCTGCTCGGAGGCGTTGAGCGAGATTGAGGCGCACGCTCGGTGATGCCTCAATCTCGCCACCTTGTCCGCCTCGTCTACGTCTTGATCGCCGCCATGGCTTTCATCGCCGATCAGGTCACAAAGGGCATCATCGAGCGGCGCATCGGCCTCTACGAAGTCGTCCCGGTGATTCCACACTTCTTCAATCTGACGCACAGCCAGAATCCCGGCGCGGCCTTCGGATTGTTCTCCGACTCGCCGGCGGCGTGGAAGACGGCAGTACTGGTGATCGTCTCCGCGCTGATGATCGGAGCCGTGCTGGCTGTGGTCTGGCGCAGCCGTCACCTCGACTGGAAGACGGGCGCGGGCCTGGCGCTGATTCTCGGCGGCGCCCTCAGCAATTTGCTGGACCGCATCCGCTACGGGCGCGTGACTGACTTTCTCGACCTCTACTACGGCAGCTATCACTGGTACACGTTCAACGTCGCCGACACAGCGATCGTGATCGGCGCGTTTTTTCTGATTCTGCGAGTGGGATTCTCGAACGAGAGGCCACCGTCGTAGGGGCAGGCCTTGTGCCTGACCGCGGCGGCGAATCGCGGCCAGATTCTAGAGCCTAGACGCGTAGCCTACTCCTGTCCCCAGCCTCGCCATCCTCCAGCGTTTCCAGAAAACTCACGAGCTCTGCCGGCAGCGGAGCCTGGAAGCTCATCGCCTCCCCGGTGCGCGGATGCCGGAATCGGATCGCGGCCGCGTGCAGGAATGTGCGCGGCAGCGTCTTGGTTTCGTCGCGCCGCCCCGCATGCAAGCGCGAAGGCGCGCCGTACAGCGTGTCGCCCACAACCGGATGCCCCGCGGACGCCAGATGGACACGGATCTGGTGCGTGCGTCCGGTGCGGGGATGCACTTCGAGCAAGGTGAAATGCGTAAAGCGGCGGCGCACCTCATATTGTGTTAGCGCCTCGCGCGCGCCGATGCCCGAAGTCCGCATGCGGATGCGGCGTCGCGGATCGCGTCCGACCGGCCGCTCGATTTCTCCGCGTTCGCCTGCCACGCGGCCGTGGACCAGCGCCAGATAAGTCTTCTGCACCTCCCGGTTCTTGAACTGGCTGCTCAAGTCGCGCAACCCCGAGTCGTTCTTGGCCACGATGACGAGTCCGGACGTCATCCGATCCAGACGGTGCACAATGCCAGGCCGCAGGTCGCCGCCGGCGCGCGCCAGCGTCCCCACGTGATGTAGCAGCGCGTTCACCAGCGTTCCCGATCGCACTCCGGACCCGACGTGGACCACCATGCCGGCGGGCTTGTTCACCACCACCAGGTCATCATCCTCGTAAAGGACGTCGAGCGGCAGCTCTTCAGGCGTCGCGCGCAGCTCATGGCGCGCCGCCTGGATGCTGACTCGCGTGCCGGCATCGACTTCGGCGCCCGGCTTGTAGACCGTCTCCGCGCCCATGCTAACCAGACCGGAGCGGATCTGGCGCTGCACCTGGCTCCGGCTCCAATCGGGCATGCGGCGGGCAAGGAAAACGTCGAGCCGCAAGCGGGATTCGCTGGGTGTTACTTCGAAGATGCGAGTCTCTGACATGATCCAACAAGTTCACAGTCAACAATCAACGGTTAACAGTCAACAGTTCGCATC
>JASHPE010000383.1 GCA_030038235.1 Terriglobia bacterium | reverse complement strand
CCAAGTTCTGAAGGAGCCGGCGGCCGTCAGGGAACCAACAGTTACGGCAAGACAGGTTACAACGGACCATGTCCTCCTCGTGGCAAGCCACATCGTTACTTCGTTCGCCTTTGGGCACTCGATTCCGCATTGAATCTCGAACAGGCAACCGCTCAGGAGCTTGAATCGGCGATGCGGGGGCATATCCTCGCTCAGGGCGAGATTATGGGACGCTTCCGGCGCTGATGTCTCGCCGCGACTCCTCTGGTTCCAGCCAGAGATGCATGGCCTCCCGGACGTTCTCAATGGCATCCGCCTCGGTACGTCCCTGACTCACGCACCCTGGCAAGGACGGACACTCGGCAACAATCCATCCGTCTTCTGCCGGTTCTAAGACGAGTTTGAAGTTCATCGCCCTTCACTCCTGATTCACGGATCTTCGCCGATCCTCACTCGCAGCAGGGTCGCGACCAGCCTTTGGCTCCGCGATTATCCGCCGACAATGCGTAAGGTCGCGATTGCACGCCGTGCCTCGCAAGCACCTCCTGCAGCGCCTGGCCCGCACCGAGCGCGTTGCCACGCACGAACGCCAGAATGGCGGGTCCTGCCCCGCTCAAACAGACTCCGCGGACGTCGGGATGCCGGAACCGCAACGCCTCGGAGAGGCACGGCACCAATCCGGCGCGATAAGGCTGGTGCCAGCGATCCTCGAACATCTCCTGATGAAAGTCGGTGCGCCCCGAAAAGAACTGCGCCACCATGGTGGCAGCACGCTGCAGATTGTGAACGGCGTCGGCCCGCGAGTAATTGTCCGGCAGCACAGCGCGCGCCTTCTCTGTGGCCACGGCATAGTCGGGGACGACGAGGGCGAACTGAAGCGAGTCCGGAACCGGGCATGAGCAGGCAATGACGCGTCCGTCCGTCTGTGCCGCCAGGGTGAATCCGCCTTCCCAGGCGGCGGCCACGTTGTCAGGATGTCCCTCGCGGCGTGCGCCGAGCGAAATGATCTCTTCATCAGTTAAATTTCGATACGCGATCCAGCGGGCCGCTGCCAGGGCTGCCACAATCGCGGCGGCGCTCGATCCGAGGCCGACTCCGACAGGAATCTGATTGTCGATCTCCAGGTCAAATCCGCGGTGCAAGCCCCATTGCTCCAGCGTTTCGTCCAAAGTCCGCGCGATCAGATTGTCTCTGCCGCCTGCAATGCGGTCGGGCGTCTCACCCCGATACCGGACGGTGATTTCTTTATCCTCACGCGGAGTCACGCGGACGTCGAGGTAAAGACCCAGCGCCAGCGCGCCGCTGTCGAAAAGGCAGCCTAGGTTTGCGCTGGTGGCGGGAACGCGGACGGAGATCGTCTCTGCCATACCATCAGCATGCCAGTTGGAAGCAGATTCAGCAACCGGCGGATGACTGGGTTGAAGGGAGGCTCCGTGTCTTAGAAGCGGGGTTCGGGACTCGGGGTTCGGGGTTCGCGGAATCCTCGGATTTCCGGGGTGACCGGCGCCGACTTGGGAACTCCGAACTTCGAACTCAACAACTCCGAACTGCCGTGCCCGAATACCGAAACCCGAACACCGCCTCGACGCAATCTGGAATTGGAAAGATTCGCGCAGACATACGATTTGCCCAAAACAGGCCCTTTTTGGCGCACAGCCTTCTGAAAACAAGGGAGATAACCATGTCGGGTTCGCTCCTTGTCGATTATGGCCTATTCCTCTCATTCTAATGATCTTAACCACGTCGGGTTCGCTCGGCTTCGCTCGCTCCCGTTTGACCGGTCCGGACCCGACTGGGTGGCCACGAGCCCTCAATCTGCAATTGGAGGCGAGCCTGACACATACGAATTGCCCAAAACACGCCGTTTTTGTGCGGTAACTCTGTGAAAAAAAGCGAGATAGCCGTGTCGGGTTCGCTTTCTGCCGGGCATGGCCTATTCCACTCATTCTAATCACTTTAAGCCTGTCGGGTTCGCTCGGGTTCGCTCGGTCTCCTTGACCCACCGCAGGCATGGTGGCACGCAATCGGGGTCCGGTGGATTTTTGGGCGTTGCGGCAATTGGACGCGAGTTTCGGTGCGTTCAGGCGGCCGGTCGAGCACCGGGGCTGTGGGGATGCCGGTGACTCGGAGAGGAGCGGGGATTCAGTACTCACAGCGCTATCGATACCATCTGGGAGCCGAACAGTAAAGGTATATGACGTTTCGCATGTATACAATGTTCGGAACGCTCTGTCTCATGTCGTTGGACGCGCACGTTGCCCGGAGGGCAACCCCGTGAGTAGCCGTAGGCGAGGCCCGCGGGCCCCGCGATCCCCCCAAAATGATTCCGGCCCCGAAGGGCCGGACATAATCCAGGTCAACCCCTTCGGGGTTGGTTCGTCCTTGTCCGTACCTTTATCCGCAGGTTTCACCTGCGCCTATTCACAGTCAGGCCCCTTCGGGGCCCTGTTTGGTCGCTTCAAACCCGTTGGCCGAAGGGCAGGCTCACCGGACCGACGCCGACCGAGCCTTATTGAGCGTATCCGCATAACGAGGTTCGTCCGGTCGCAATTGGACCGCAAGACCGGCGAGTCCGAGGGCTTCTTTCGCTCGATTCGAACCCAAATAAATCCATGCCAGATCGTTCATAGGTTCGGCCATCGTGGTAACCGCTTCGCGATAGGCGCGCTCGGCGTCGGCCAGGTCATTCCGTCGTTCGAGTTCGATTCCCTGCTTGGTAATCGATGAAATCGTGTTCTGATCCTCACCGCGGATCGTCAGTTTTTCGCTGGTTTCGCTGGGAGTTTGTGGCTCGGAGGCAGAAGCTGCCGGCTCCGCAGTGGTCCGGTATTTGTTCAGCGTTTCGAGGGTTACCGAGGGGCTGCTCTGAACGAGCATGACGATAACCAGCATGGCGCCGAATAGCGCAAACGCCGTTCCCGGGGCAGCGTTCTTGACCGTGAAGTGCGCTCCGGCGACTGAGGACTCGATCGTCGACCCGGCCTCACCCGGCCGTGTCTGGATGCCTCTTACAAACAAGCGGTAACCCAGAATCAGGCTGGTGACCCCCGCGGCAACGATCAGCAGGCGAGAAAAGAACAGATACAGCATAACCCCCTGTGTGAAACTCATGGTCTACCTCCTGCGTTGCTGGCTTCTTCGCAAATACGAAGAGTATACTTAACCGAACCGGTGAGCTAAAGGAGAATCCATTATGCCGGCCGAGATCCGGCGTGGCTGCCGCGCTCGTACTGTAATCCCCTTGCTGCTGTCAGGTTTGCTGTTGCCTGTCCCGGCGACGTGGCCGCAATCGCCCGCCGAATTCGCTCATAGCTACGCCGTGGTGATTGGTATCCGCGATTACCGGTCAAAACAATTTCCCGACCTGCCTTATGGACGCACGGACGCGGAGGCGATGGCCGATTATCTGAAGTCGCAAGGATTTGAAGTGAGCTCCCTGTTCGACTCGCAGGCCACGAAGCGTAACATCATGGAAACCATGATGCAACTTGCGAAGCGTCTGCAGCCCGACGACCGCTTCGCCTTCTACTTTTCGGGCCACGGAACCAGTGAGCGCAACG
Source organism: Terriglobia bacterium (assembly GCA_030038235.1). Lineage (GTDB taxonomy): Bacteria > Acidobacteriota > Terriglobia > UBA7540 > UBA7540 > Gp13-AA77. Next base: position 32,751 of record JASHPE010000383.1, on the reverse strand, counting down.
GCGACGAAACCTGGGGCTACATCGTGCCATACGGCGCCGCTGATAGCGTCGACTATATCTCGAACGCCGAGATCGAGGACCTTTCACGACGCATGAAGAACGCCCGGCATCAGCTCTTTCTCTTCGATTCCTGCTTTAGCGGGCAGATGATCACTCGAAGCGGCGGAGTGAGCCCCGACATTCCCAACTACATCGACGAGGTCACGAAGCGAATTGCGAGGCAGGGTTTTGCGGCTGGCGGACGAGACCAATCCGTGCTGGATAGCGGACCCGATGGGCACAGTGTGTTTACCTCCGCGCTTTTGAAGGGCCTGGCATGTAAAGCGGACCTGAACGGCGACGGCTTCATCACCTTTGCCGAACTGGAAGCATATGTCGTTCCTCTGGCCACCAACTCCTTTCAAACGCCGGCTCCGGGTGTGCTGCCGGGGCATGAGGGAGGGGAGTTCGTTTTCCGCTCGCCGTGCGGAAGGGTCGCTCCCGCGCCCAGTCCCGAGCCGCTTCCCAAAATTGTGGTGAGACGCGGCGATACCGATCAGTTGAGCGAGGCAAAGAAACTATTGCAGGGGAGTCAATTCGCCCAGGCGCTTCCCTTATTTGAGGCGTCCGCGCTCGCAGGCGACCCCGAGGGAATGTACTACATGGGCCGTCTCTACAATTCCGGCTGGGGAGTGCCCTTGGACCCCGCCCAAGCGCGGGAGTGGTACGAGAAAGGTGCGGCGGCCGGCAGCGGCGACGCCATGTTCGGCATGGGGCACCTGTACGCGCATGGCCTTGGCGTGACGCAGGACTACCCGCAGGCACGGCAGTGGTTCGAGAAAGGGGCGGCGGCCGGCAGCGGCGACGCCATGGGCGCCCTGGGTGGACTTTACGAGCATGGCCTTGGTGGCTTGACGCAGGATTATCAGCAGGCGCGGCAGTGGTTCGAAAAAGGGGCGGCCGCCGGCGGCGGCCTCGCCATGACCAATCTGGGGGCCCTGTATCAGCATGGCCTTGGCGTGGCTCAGGACTACCAGCAGGCGCGGCAGTGGTACGAGAAAGGGGCGGCGGCCGGCAGCGGCAACGCCATGGACAGCCTGGGGCGCCTGTACGAACACGGCCTTGGCGTGACGCAGGACTATCAGCAGGCGCGGCAGTGGTTGGAGAAAGCGGCGGCGGCCGGCAGCGGCGACGCCATGGTCGGCCTGGGGTACTACTACGAGCATGGCCTTGGCGTGACGCAGGACTACCAGCAGGCGCGGCAGTGGTACGAAAAGGGAGCGGCGGCCGGCGACGGCCTCTCCATGAACAACCTGGGAAGCCTATACCAAGATGGCCTTGGCGTGACGCAGGACTACCAGCAGGCGCGGCAGTGGTATGAGACGGGAGCGGCAGCCGGTAATGGCCGCGCCATGGACAACTTGGGGCGCCTGTACGAACATGGCCTTGGCGTGACGCAGGACTACCAGCAGGCGCGGCAGTGGTTAGAGAAAGGGGCGGCGGCCGGCAACGACGACGCCATGGTCGGCCTAGGGTATTTCTACCAGCATGGTCTTGGCGTGACGCAGGACTACCAGCGGGCGCGGCAGTGGTACGAAAAGGGAGCGGCAGCCGGCGACGGCCTCTCCATGAACAACCTGGGGTACCTATACGAAAACGGCCTTGGCGTGACGCAGGACTACCAGCAGGCGCGGCAGTGGTATGAGAAAGGGGCGGCGGTCGGCAACGGCCTCGCCATGAGCAATCTCGGGGTACTGTACCAAAATGGCCTTGGCGTGACGCGGGACTACCAGCAGGCGCGGCAGTGGTACCAAAAAGCGGCTGCCGCCGGAGATAAAGACGCCGAGCAGCGGCTCAGGGCGCTGCCTCAATAATGCGAACCTGTGTCCATGGGCGCTGTTTTGCGGGCTTGCCTGACGCCCTATCCAGCCTTCGATCGTTGGTGCGGCTCAAATTCTCTCAATAAAGCCGCCTCACTCCTCGCGCAGCAGACTCATAGGATCGATTGACAGCGCCTGTTGCGCGGGAATCCACGTCGCCAGGAGCCCTGGCCTTATAATTCAGAGGCATGCCGATGAGGCGACCACCGATGGTGATTCGCCGCGCTGGGGGGCTACCTCGCAACCTCATAGCGCAATCGGACGACGCCGTCCGGATACTTCCTGGTTGAGCGCAAGCGAAGCGGCACGTCGCGATGGCGTGGCGCTACGAGCGGAATGCCCTCGCCGATGAAGGTAGGAATCACATGGATATCGAACTCGTCGATCTCGCCCACGTCGAGAAAGGAGGCGATCAGTTCTCCGCCGCCCATCATCCAGATGTGCTTTCCCGGCGTGGCGCGCAGGCGCTGCGCAAACGGCTTCACCGGCTCTGACACGAATTCTACGCCTGGAATCTCCGATTTCGGCGGTTTCCGGGAGAACGCGTAGTTGGCAAGCTTGGTATCGAACATCCGGCTTTTCCTGCCACTCTTCTTGTAATAATCGAGAGCGAAGTCGTAGGTCTTGCGTCCCAGCAGGATGGTGTCAATCGTTCGGTAGAACGCGCGCATGCCGTAATCGACTGTGCGCGGCCGACGATTTAACCACTCGACATCGCCGTCGGGCCTTGCGATGTAGCCGTCGGCGCTGGTCGCAACGTAGACGATGATCTTTCGCCGTGATTTCATGATGTATCACCCGCCGACTGAGATTCTTTCGAAAGAACCGCCTGCAGCATCCGGCCGGAGTGTCGCCGCAAAAACGAGATCTATTCTCCGCACGTAATGCGGTGATTGGAAGCCTTATTCTCCGCAGATTGTGCGGTGATAAGGGGTCTCATTGTCCGCATCCCTTTACGGCAGGATGGTGCAGATGTAGGGGCGGCCCTCACATTCATTTCTGGAACAGCAGGGGTGCGAACGCAATGAGATTCCGCCGCCAGACCATCCAGGTGTGCATGCCCGGCGTTTCGATGTCGGTGTGCTGGATGCCCTTCGACGTGAGCCACTCCCGGAATTTGCGATTCGGCCCGATCAGGTGGTCGTCAGTGCCGCAAGCGATCCAGAGCAGGCGCACTTGCGAATTGACGGCCGAGCCGAGATTCGGGAACTCGGTGCCGTAGTTGTCGCCGAGACCGCCGGCGCTGAACGATCCGATCCAGGCGAACTCGTCGAGATGATTCAGTCCCACGTAGAGCGACTCCGCGCCGCCCATCGAGAGTCCGGCCAAGGCGCGATGCTCGCGATCGGCTTTCACGCGAAAATCCTTCTCCACCTGCGGAATCACTTCGGTGATCAGCGCTTCGCCGAATTTATCCATATTGCGCTGGACCAGATTCGGGTCATGAAAGCTTCCCGGACCACGGTGCAAAATCTCCGGCGCGCCATAGCCAAGGCTCATCACGATCAGCATCGGCTCGACCTTGTCCTGCGCGATGAGATTATCGAGGATGAAGTTGGCGCGGCCCACCGCGGTCCAGCCGTCGGCGCCATCACTGTAGCCGTGCTGAAGGTAGAGCACGGGATAAGTGGTCTTCGCTTTGGGATTGTAGCCCGGAGGCGTGTACACGAAGTAGTCGCGGTCGTCGCCCACCACGCCAGAATGATAGAAGTAGTGGTGGACAACGCCGTGCGGAACGTCCGTGGTTTCCCAATCCGGCGGCGGCGCGCCCGGCACGTGGACCATGTTGGAGAGGAACAGCAGGTTGGTCTTCATCAGGGTGTTTGAGGGATCGACCAGATTCACGCCGTCGGCGTCAAACGTGTAGCCATAATAGTCGGGCGCGAGCGGCTGAGTGGTGATGCTCCAGACGCCCTGGTCGTCCTTCTCCATGGGCTGCGGCTTTGTGGTGCCCTCCAGATTCAACCCGACTTCCTGTGCGTTTGGATCGCGGAAGCGGAATGTCACCGTCCCATCGGGATGAACGTCGGGGGAAACGATCGGGGGCGGCGGCTGTGGCCGCTGAGCCTGCGCCGGCGGAGTCTGCGCGGAAGCGGTGGGCGAGGCGGCAGTGGATGTAGCGGCGGATTGCGCCCAGCACGGGGGGATCGCCAGCGCGAGAGTGATCACCACAAGCAATAGTCTGCGGTTCATGGTTCCATCCTCCAGAAGTGACGAGTCAAACCGGCAGCAACAGGCTGCGGCCCAAAGCGCCGGTCAACTGGTCCTGCGCGGCCAGGGCCGAATCGTAAACGATCCCCGTGAGCGAGCGAAGATGATCGGCGAAGTCCCAAGCCAGATCGCGCGCCTCGCGGACGCTCCAAATGGCCAGCAACTTCCCGATCTTGCCGGTATCCTGGGCCAACTCGCCGAGGACTCCAGTGGCGAGGAACTGCAGAGCCTGGGGAAGAGTGGCTTCGAGCTGCCCGTTCACGGTTTCGAAATCCGCATGCTCCGGGCTCGTCTTGTCCGGAACCCTATGGAGATCATCGTCGGTCCGGAGCAGCGCCAACGCCAGATCGTGATTGATGTGCGCGTTCATGCCCGCCAAAGCGAACTGGATGCGGTCAATCCCGGGACGAAAGCGCGCTTCGAACAGCGCCTTCCAGGAACTGCAGACCTTTGAGGACTGGCTCAGCCAGTCCGAGATCGCCGTGAAATAGAACTGGGCAAAGACCACGTCGAGGCGCGTGAGCCACGCGGCGTTTTTCCAGCCACCCGCCGGAGGATTGGTGTCCACCTGCTGGGTCACCATCATGTAAAGAAGGTTGAACCACTTCAGCCCGTCGCCGCCCGGCAGGAGATTGTCGATGCTCTGCATGATGGCGAGCACATCGGCGATGGTGGCGGGTGCGGCTCCGCCCGAGATTTTGAGAAGCTCGCTGTCTATGCCGGAGCCGTCCATCGGCATATGCTATCAGGTATCACGCAGAACGCGACGGGCTTTACGAAGTATGGATCAGCCGCGTCCGACGAACGGCATCTTGGTCGCCATCACGGTGATGAACTGCACGTTGGCATCGAGCGGCAGATTCGCCATGTAGAGCACGGCGTCCGCCACGTGCTGCACATCCATGCGAGGCTCGACGGCGCGCGTGCCGTCGGCCTGGGGGACGCCGCGCGCCATGCGTTCGCTCATCTCGGTGGCGGCGTTGCCCACGTCAATCTGGCTGCAGGCGATGTCGTGCTGGCGGCCGTCGAGCGAAATGCACTTGGTCAGGCCGGTCATAGCGTGCTTGGTGGCGGTGTAAGGCGCGGAATTCGGCCGCGGGGCATGCGCCGAAATCGAACCATTGTTGATGATTCGTCCGCCGCGGGGCTCCTGCGCTTTCATGATCCGGATGGCTTCCTGCGCGCAGAGGAACGCGCCCGTCAGGTTGGTGGCGACGACGGCGCTCCACTGCGCGAAAGTGAGGTCCTCCATGGGAATCCCCGGCGCGCCGATGCCGGCGTTATTGAAAAGCACATCGAGGCGGCCGAACGCTTCGCGAGCGCGCGCGAACAGGGCGTGGACGCTGGCGGGGTCGCCCACGTCGGCCGGCACGACGAGCATCGGTCCGCCGTCCGGCTTCGCCCGAGCCGCAGTCTCCTCAAGTCTTTCCGCACGGCGTCCGGCGAGGACGACCGCATATCCCGCAGCATGCAGCGTCAGGCTGACGGCACGTCCGATGCCGCTGCCGGCGCCGGTCACGAGGGCTATCTTCACAGGAGCTTCTCCAGGTCGTCGGGGCTCAGGTCCGCATCGCGTAAAATAGCCCGCAGCAGCTTGGGTGCAGAGTCTTCGAGGCATGAAACGGAACGGTGGCGCGTCTACCGGAGCTGTTCTTGTAGATTCTATGGCTCCCACTCTGTCGCACAAGCGCGAATCCCGCCTTCTCCAAAACGGCGCAGATTTCGCGGGCTGTGATACGCGGCAACTTCGGCATCAGACGGCGATTTCGACTGTGGAGAGGCTCACTGACAGAGCCTGCGGAATCTCTTCGCCGCAGGCCAGCCGATCCTCGACATGGAGTTGAATGGCATCCTTGATGTTGCCGATCGCTTCTTCGTACGTGTCCCCTTGGCTGTAGCAGCCCTGGAGAGCAGGGCAGGTAACGAAATATCCATCCTTATCGCTTTCGACGACGATGGGAAGTGTCAGATGCTGCATGCAGCGAGTATAGTCCCGCAAGGGCGATGATGCAAAGCGCGCTGCCAACGTGACAGTGCTTTGCAACTGGGAACTGCCGTTGCCGGCGAACATGCCCGTCAGCTAAATGACCTCGACCCCCGCCCGCCTCGCAGCCGCCCGGAGTTGGTCATCCAATGTCGCCAAGGGCAATCTGCGTCTCGAAGCCAGTTCAAGATAGGCAGCATCGTAGGCACTCAAACCGGCGCGCCGAGCCGTGTCGATCAGGACGCCAATGCTCGCGAACGTGTCGACTTCGATCGCTTGCGCGAGGTCTTCAAGATCGGCGCTTACCGCTGCAGCCCCGTCACTGGAGATGCGCCCGCGCCTTTCGGCGACAACCACCGCATTGGCGACCTCACAGCGCCAAAGATCAGGAACCACGCCCCGCTGACCGGCTAGAATGCGCCGGCGCGCCGATGCTGCAGAAGGGACAGGCCGGTCAAGCATCCAGCCCAACACGATGGAAGCGTCGAGCACAAACACTTCAGAATCGCCTTCCTTCCTCAACGAGATCCTTGACCCTGGCGCCTTTGGGCAATTTCAGCCGCACACGGGCCAGGGAATCGAAGATCTCACTAAGGCTGCGCGCAGGTTTCGGCGTTATCCCCAGCAAGCGCGCCCGTTCCCTGCCAACCTCAGTCGCCCTCCGGGCTCCTTCGGTCAGCGGCGAACAGAAGGCAAAACCGGACATTTCACTTGCTATAAAGAGCGGACATTTTAACTTGCTAAGAACATAGCCTCGTTCTGCACGTTATGGCCGGAGTGCGGGGCGCTTCCCGGTGCGTCGCCATGTCATGTTACCCTTGAGATTGTGGTCCCATGGGCGGACCTCACTGTGCGACGATGCGCATTATTCTCTATAGCGGCAAGGGCGGCGTCGGCAAGACCAGCATCTCGGCCGCTACCGGACTCGAACTGGCGCGCCGCGGCTATCGCACGCTCGTGATGTCGGTCGATCCCGCCCATTCTCTCAGCGACAGTTTCGATCTCGATCGCTCCCTGATGGATCACGAATCCGGACGCGCGGTGAGCGTAGCCAAGAATCTCTGGATCCAGGAAGTGGACGTCCAGGAGGAGATCGCGCGGCATTGGGAAGCGGTGTATGGATACGTGGCCGGACTGCTGAACGTCTCCGGGCTCGAGCAGACCCTGGCCGAGGAACTGGCCATTTTCCCCGGCATGGAGGAGGTAAGCTCGCTGCTCTACGTGAACCAATACGTGCGCGAGGAGACCTTCGACGTCATCCTGCTCGACTGCGCGCCCACCGGGGAGTCGCTGCGGTTTGTCAGTATTCCCACCACGCTCGAGTGGTACATGTCGAAGATCTTCAAGGTGGAGCGCAACGTGGCCAAAGTGGTTCGGCCCATGCTGAGCGCGGTCACGTCCGTGCCGCTGCCGGGCGACAGCTACTTCCAGAATCTTCAGGACCTCTACCACAAGCTCGAAGGCATTGACAAGCTGCTGGCCGATCCCAAAATCACCACCGTTCGCCTCGTGACCAACCCCGAGAAGATGGTGCTGAAGGAGACGCAGCGGGCTTTCACTTTCTTCTGTCTGTACGGGCTCACGGTGGACGCAGTGATCGTGAATCGCATTCTGCCGAGCGGAATCCACGACAGCTTCTTCGCAGCCTGGCGCGAGACCCAGGAGCGCTGGATCCAGGCCATCGAGGAGTTCTTTTCGCCCGTGGAAGTGTGGCGCGTCCCGCTCTTTCAGGACGAAGTGCTGGGCGCGGAGCGCCTGCGGAATCTCGCCAGTGAGCTTTATCACGATCGCGACCCGTCGCAGTGCTTCAACCACGAAGCGCCATATCGATTCCGCAAAGTAGACGGGCAGTATCAGCTCCGGCTGCGGCTGCCGTTCGTTTCCGGCAGGGATGTGACGCTGCACAAGAACCAGGATGAGCTCATCGTCCGGATCGGGCCGGTCAAGCGGCACGTGGCGCTGCCGCAGCGCATGGCAGGTCTCGATCCGCTGAGCGCTCGGGTGAAGGAAGGCGAGCTGGTGGTGGTTCTAGGGAGGAATCAAGATGCCGAGACCAAGACAAAGTCGCAAGTCCGAACCCCGGCGTGAGGCGCCGGCCGAATTTCCGACGCTGGCTATCTGGTTCATGCGCGAGATCCTTCCGATTCTGCGCCGCCGGCGCAATTCCGAGTCGGCGCGGCACCTGAGGAACGCCGGCATCGAGGTGCTGGAAGCCATGCGATCGTTCCTCGACAGTGCCATCGAGTGCCTGCGCGACGAGAATCGCGAGGCGCCGATGAGGAAGATCGAAGTGAAAGACTGAGGCAGGGGCCAGGGATCAGCGGCTCTATGGGAGCCAGCAAGAGTGAGGATCAGAGTTCTTTTCTTTGGCTTGGCGCGCGACATCGCTGGCGTGTCCGAAGAGCAGATCGAATTGAGAAACAGTCCGGAACTCGGCGATCTGCGGCGTCAGTACGAGGCTCGGTTTCCGAGTCTTGCGGAAATGAGCGGGTCACTGCAGGTCGCCGTCAACGAAGAATTTCGCGAGCGCTCGTGGCGGCTCAACGACGGTGACGAGGTGGCATTTATTCCTCCGGTAAGCGGCGGCGAGGACAGTGCGAGGCCGGCGGATTTCTTCCGCCTGACGCGCGACCCGATTCCGACTGCGCGACTCGCCGAAGATCTGAAATCGCCCGAAGATGGCGCCGTGGTTGTGTTCGAAGGGATCGTCCGCAATCATCTGGGCGGGCGGCGGACGCTTTATCTCGAATACGAATCGTATGAGTCAATGGCCGTCAGGAAGATGACCGAGATTGGCAGCGAAGCGCGGGCGCGGTTTAGCATCGATCGGATCGGAATCATCCACCGGCTGGGTCGCATCGAAATAGGTGAGACTAGCGTGGCCATCATCGTCACGGCCGAACATCGCGGGGCCGCCTTCGACGCCTGCCGCTACCTGATTGATCGCCTGAAACAGGTGGTGCCCATCTGGAAGAAAGAATTCTTCGAGGACGGTTTCATCTGGGCAGAAGGTGAAGCGGCGGTTCAGACGTAGGGGCCGCCCCTACGCCTGAGCGCGCGAACAGATTATGGAGACATATCTCGCTACCGCGGTCGAAATCGCTCGCGAAGCCGGCGCGCTGATCGCGCAGCTTTCGCATCGGCCGCACGAGATCCATTACAAGCGCCCTTCCGACATCGTCACCGAGGTTGATCGCCGCTCCGAAGAGCTGATCGTCGAGCGGCTGCGCAGTCGCTTTCCGAAGCACGACATCGTGAGCGAAGAGGGCGGCGGGCAGAAGAGCGCGGCCGAGTACTGCTGGTACGTGGACCCGCTCGACGGCACCACCAACTTTGCCCACGGATTTCCGGTCTACTGCGTCTCGCTCGGGCTCGCTTTCCACGACGAGGTGATTGCCGGCGTGGTCTATGATCCCACGCGCGAAGAGCTTTTCACCGCCGAGCGCGGATCGGGCGCTTATCTCAATCAGCAGCGCATTCATGTTTCGAAATGCGCTAGCCTGAGCGAGTGCCTGGTGGCAACCGGGTTTCCGCCGTTCATGCGCGATCACGAACTGAATATTCAACTCTATTACCGCTTCACGAAGCTCACGCATGGAGTGCGGCGCGCGGGTTCGGCGGCGCTCGACTTATGCTCGGTGGCCGCGGGCCGCTTCGACGGTTTTTGGGAGCTGAAGCTGAACCCCTGGGACAAGGCTGCGGGAAGCTTGCTCGTAACCGAAGCGGGCGGGTGCGTGACCGACCTTGCCGGCGGACCTTTCGAACTGCTCGGGCGCGAAGTATTCGCCTCGAACGGTCTGGTGCACGAGGAGATGATGGCCGTTTTCGACGAGACGGCGCCGCGAAATGCTCCGCAAGGTGGAGCGCCGGCCGCCGTGGGCCCTTGAGAAATCGATGAGTCCCGCTTTAACAGCCCGCGCCTGGCTCCGCGAGCGGCGGAAGTTGATTACGCTGCTCGACGCCGACGGTGCAAGCGACCGACCGCCGCGTCCGGCGCTCAAAGCAATCAGAGCGCTACGCAAGAAGCGCCGCCCGCAGCGAATTCTGCGGCGACCGAGTCTAACGATGCTATCGCTCGGCCTTGCCGATGCGGCAGCCTCGCGACCGCCCTGGTCCCCCGACCCCGAGATTACCGAAACCGTCATCTCACTGCGCCGTCTTCCCGGTGCCTTCGACGGGCTGCGGATCGTCCACCTCACGGACATTCACCACAGCATCTTCACGCCGCTCGAAGAGGTAGAGCGTGCCGTCTATCTCGCCAACCGCCTGGAGCCCGACCTGGTCGCGCTCACCGGCGATTACGTCACTTTCTCGCCCGCTTACATCGAGCCGGTGGCGCGGGCGCTCGGCAAGCTGAAGGCGCGCCACGGCGCGTTCGCCGTTCTGGGCAATCACGACTTCCAGGTCGACGCCGATGGAATCACACGCGCCTTGCGGTCATACCACATCCGCGTGCTTCGCAACTCGCGACGTCCGTTGCGCGCCGGAAAGCAAACGCTCTGGATCGTGGGCGTGGACGATCTCTGGTGGAACTCTGACGATCTCCCTGCGGCGCTCAAGGCCGTGCCTGCGCGCGACGCCAAAATCCTCCTCTGCCACAATCCGCTCGGCATCTGGCAGGCATCGCGGCACGCCATCGATCTGGTATTGTCGGGACACACGCATGGCGGACAAGTGCGCCTTCCCGGTTTCCGGCATCTGTACCGCTCCAAGCTTGGCGAACGCTTCGTCGACGGCTGGAACCGGTTGCACGCCACCCAGATTTACGTCAGCCGCGGAATCGGCAAAGTCATCGTACCCATTCGCTTCGATTGTCCTTCGGAGATCGCCTGTCTGAACCTGCGCCGCGGGCGTTCGTCTGCCGGGCTGAATTAAACGCCCGCCTCGTCATGGCTCAAATTCCAGCCTCTGCCCGCAGCACGGCGCCCGAAGCGCAGCACCTGCGGCGCGAACTCGGGCTCGCTCAGTCTACCTCCCTCGCCATCACTGACATGGTGGGTATCGGGCCGTATATCACCATTCCCCTGCTTCTCGCCACCATGGGCGGCCCGAAGGCGCTGCTGGCATGGTTCGTCGGAGCGGCAATCGCTTTCTCGGACGGGCTGGTGTGGGCCGAACTTGGCGCGGCATTTCCGAAAGCCGGGGGAAGCTACAACTATCTGCGCGAAGCCTACGGACCCGCAGGCGCCGGACGCTGGCTCTCGTTCCTCATGGTGTGGCAGATCATGTTCTCGGCCCCGCTTTCGGTGGCAAGCGGCAGCATTGGATTCGCCAATTACTTCCATTATCTTGAGCCGGGCATGCCGGTCTGGGGCGGGCGTCTGATGGCGGGACTGTTCCCGCTGCTGCTGGTTGTCCTGCTCTATCGCCATATCGGCGCGATCGGAAACTTGTCCCTGGTGCTGGCCGTCGGGGTTTTGGGTGGATGCCTTTGGATCGTGGTATCGGGGCTGCCGCATCTGAGCGCCGCGCGCCTTTTCGCCGATCGGGCACCGCTTTCGATGAACTGGGCGTTCTGGGCCGCCCTCGGCCACGCCACCCTCTACGCGCTTTACGACTATTTCGGATACTACAACGTCTGCTACCTGGCCGAGGAGATTCGCGATCCGGGCCGCGTGATTCCTCGCGCCATTCTGTTTTCCATCGCTACCGTGGGAACGCTTTACGTGCTGATGACCGCTTCGTTTCTCAGCGTGATGCCGCTCGACCGGTTGCTGCACACCAAGTTCGTCGCTTCCGACTACATCGCGATGCTAGAGGGCGCGGCTGCGGGCAAGGCCATGACCCTGCTCCTGCTCTGGATCGCGTTTTCGTCGGTGTTTTCGCTGCTCCTGGGCTACTCGCGAATTCCGTACGCAGCCGCCTTGGACGGCAATTTCTTTCGTGTCTTCGGACGACTGCATCCTGAAGGGGGTTTTCCCTACGTCTCGCTAATCGTCCTGGGCGTCATCGCTTCGATCTTCAGCCTGGGCAGGTTGAATGAGGTCATTGGCAGCCTGATCGCCACGCGGGTGCTGATTCAGTACCTGCCGCAAACCATAGGATTCTTCATCCTGCGCCGCCGCGAGCCCCAGCTTGAACGGCCTTTTCGAATGTGGCTCTATCCGGTGCCAGGAGTAATCTCGATTGCGGGCTGGATTTATGTGCTCGCGACGGCCGCGCCCCGGTCGCTGATCTTCGCTTTCGGCGTGCTGGCCGCGGGCAGCGCGGCTTACTTCACCCGCGCCAAAGGCCGCCGCGAGTGGCCGTTCAGGACTACACAGTAGGGGCATCCCTTGCGGGTGCCCCCCAGACCACTGGCTTTCCGGCGCGCACGCAGGGATGCCTGCACCACAAGGCCGGGCAGGCATCAGGCCTGCCCCTACGTCTATTTCACGGCCCGGCCATCGACCCCCTGTAGACACGCAGAATGTCATCCAGAGTCACCACGCCTTCCAACTGATCCAGATTCATGCGGCTCGTCACCGGCAGCAGAGGGTGATCCCCGATGCGGCGCAGCGCTACTTCGAGGGGCTGGTCCGGATGGACGTGAGGAAGTCGCTGAGAATCCGGCAAGTCTCGAAGCAAAGTGCCGCCCCTGCCCTGTTGGGCGAGCATCTGCAGGCGCTCTTTCGTTACCAGACTCCAGCCCTGCGAGCCCTGATCCACAAGGAAGTGCTGCTCGGCTGAATTCTCAAGCTGGCCCAGGGAGTCGGTAACCGACTGCACTCCGTGGAGCAGGGGCGCCGTGTAATCTCGAAGGGCGCTCTCCACGCGCAAGGTGGACTCCTCGCGCTGCGCCTCGAGCGATGGGAGGTCCATGCCTTCCTGCCGCGACAGCAAGTCGAAGAGAGGAACCTTCTGGTACTTGCGGCTGATGACGTAGGCGATGGCATTGGAAATCACGACAGGCACAATGATCGAGTAGTTTCCGCTCAGCTCCAGCACCATGAAGACCGAGGTCATGGGTGCGCGCAGAAAACCCGCGAAAACCGTCCCCATGCCAACCAAGGCGTAGGCGCCGACCGAGCCCGTGAGACCTGGAAAGAAGTGGCGCTCCACGCCGCCCACGGCGCCGCCCAACATCGCGCCGATGAAGAGAGACGGTGCAAACATTCCGCCCGGAGTCCCGCTCGAAAATGAAACGACGGTGGCGATAATCTTCATCACGGCCAGGACTGCCAGAAACTTCCAGACGTACTGCCCGTGCATGGCCTGATCGATGGTCTCATAGCCGGCGCCCAGGACTTGGGGAAAAGCGATGCCGATCAGGCCCACGGCGAGTCCGGCGATGGCTGGCTGGAAATAGTGCGTGCGCTGCGGCAGGCGCATGAGACGCGGGCGGATTGCGGCGATGAGACGTGTGAAGACGACGGCTGCAAATCCGCCGGCAACGCCCAGCACCGCGTAAGCTACCAGCTCGGTAGGATGCCCGAGGCGGTAACTCGTCACGCGGAATAGCGGTTCGTTTCCTAGGAAGTTTCTCATCACTACGACGCTCGAGAGCGCCGCGAGCACAATGGCGCCGAGCACGCCGGCGCTCCAGCGGCCAATCACCTCCTCGATCACGAAAAGCACGGAAGCGATAGGAGCGTTGAAGGCTGCCGCCAGTCCTGCCGCGGCACCCACGGGCGCGATCAGGCGGACTTTGTCGCGCGAGATGCGGAGGCGCCTGCCCAGCCACGAGGCAAATCCCGCACCGATCTGCAGCGACGGGTCTTCGGGTCCGAGAGACTGCCCGCTGCCGATGCCGAGCGCGCAAGTGATGAATTTGCCGGCGACGGTGTTGAAGGGGATGTGGCCGTTCGAGGCATACACAGCGGCCTTGGTCTGATTCACGCCGCTGCCACGAACCTGCGGAAAGACTTTCATCACGAGAAACGCCACCACCAAGCCGGCCAGCGGCGGGACCAGAATCAGGCGGAGGGGCGAGGGCGCGAGCGCCGATCCGAGCAGCCAGATCCGCGTGGAATTGATCGCGATTTGGAAGCACACAACCAGCAGACCCGAGAAAACGCCAATGAGCACGGCGAGGAAAAGAAAAAGCTGGCCCTCCCTCATCTTGACCAGGCGCATGAGTTCCAGGCTGCGGCGGACCCAGCTTCGTTCCTCAGTTGCGGCGGCGACTTGGTCGGGAGCGGCGCCGGACTTAGGGTCGGCGAGCACGTCGGTTGCCGGGCCGGTTGTGGGCTCGCTCATTTTTCGGAACTCCCGCGTCGCGAGGCGAGCAGCAGCAGGGCGCGATCCAAAGGCTGGGGCGGATTGCAGCCTTGTGTCGCGCCCTGCTCGACGTCAAAGACGAGGTCCATGATCGCGGTGGCCAGGTCCGGATTCTTGCGCAGCGACTCGACGGTGACCTGCGGCTGCAGAGCACGCGCGCCATTCGCGAGCGCCGCGAATGCGCCATTCGCGGCTCCGGGAGACGATGGCGCGCCGCCGCTCGCGCTGGCCGTGCCGGAGAGGGCCGCGCCGCACGACGCGAGCCGGCGCAGGGCCTGCTGGAATGCCGCAATTACCCGCTGGTCGCGTTCCGCGACCGGCAAAGTCGGGTCGAAGGGATCGGCGGCCAGCACCAGGTCCGTCTGCTCGAGCATGTCGCGCAACTGTTTGAGCGTTGCTTCGTCCGGCTTTTCGTGAACCGCACGCTCCAAGTTGCGCCGGGCAGCTTCGTAGTTTCCCAGATAGAACTCCGCTTCGCCCGCGCCGACCAAAGTCGCCTCGCCGGCGTTGGGGTCGAGCTTGAGCGCACCTTCAAACTCAAAGGCCGCACGAGCATGATCGCCCACTTCCATGAAGAGCTGGCCCACCTCGGTGTAGAGCGCCGGGTCCGGAGGCAGCAGCGCGGCCATTCCGATCAACTCCGCCTCCGCCTGGGCCTGATCGCCCTGCCGGATGAGGAAACGGAAGAGCTCGAGTCGTACGTCGCGTCGCGCCTCGGCAGGATCGCGGCCGGGCCAATCGTCGTACATGGCGCTGTGATAGTAGCGCAGCGCCTCTTCGGTATTTCCCTGGCGTGCCGCCAGGCGCCCGAGTTCGAGATTGACTTGTGCATTTCCCGGGTCGCGCTCCCAGAGGCCTGTGAGATAGGCTTTTGCCTCGTCCGTCCGCCCGGCGGCGGTCAGCGCCTGGGCCAGGCTGAGATCGTAGTTTTCGTTGCCCCGGGCGTAGATGAGGGCGGTGCGGAAATCAACGATAGCCGCGTCCACACGGCCCGCGTTGAGGTCCGTTGTGCCCTGGCCATTCCACTGCTCGCCGAGCGCCGCGTACTTGGAGTGATAAGCCTGGGCTGCGAAGCCCGTGACGACAAAAAGCGCAAGCAGGCCCGCCAGCGTCAGGGCGAGAATGGTGTCCGGTTTGAGGAAGAGATTCCTCCGGCAGCGCGGACAGTCGGGCTCACCGGCCGGTATGGCGTGTCCGCAAAGTGGACAGGTCTGTTCCATGGTGCTGCGGGTGCTCCGCGTCAGGCGCCCGCGAGTCCCCCTCCGTCCACCACCAGGGCGGCGCCGGTCATGAATGACGAAGCGTTGCCGGCGAGAAACACGATGGCCTGCGCGATCTCCTCCGGTGTCCCCACACGTCCGAGCGGACGCCGGGCGGCGCCGGCCAGAAATTCCGCCTCGGGCTCCGCCATTTGCAGCGCCTCCGCCCGGAGCATGGGCGTGTCTGTGTCGCCGGGACAAACGCAGTTCACCCTGATCCCCTGCGGGCCGTGATCGATCGCCATGGCCTTGGTCAGCAGCACCACCGCACCCTTGGACGCGCAATAAGCCGCCGCGCGCGGCCCGCCGGCCAGCCCCCATCCGGAGGCTACATTGATAATCGATCCACCGCCGGACTCCGCCATGAGCGGAATTGCATTCTTGCCAAGCAGAAAGACCGATTTGACGTTGACCGCGAGCACGCGGTCCCAGTCTGACTCTTCCAGTTCGATGACCGTGGCGCGCCGGATGATTCCAGCGCTGTTCACGAGAATATGCAGCGCGCCGAATTCCCGGCGGGCGCGCTGGACGAGCCGCGCTGCGTCCTCGGCCCTGGTCACGTCCAGAAACTGGAAGGTCGCACGGCCGCCCTGAGCCGTGATTTCCCGCGCCGCCGCCTCGCCTGCCGCACGATCGACGTCGCCGAGCAACACGTGAGCACCCTCGCGGGCGAATAGCACGGCCGTGGCTCGCCCGATTCCGGAGGCGGCGCCCGTCACGATGGCTACACGTCCCGTGAACCTTCCGTTGCCCTCAAAAGCCGCCATCGCTCAACACCTTTCTCATCGCCCCCGCGGTGAAGGCCACATCCTCTTCGGTGTGGGCGACGGAACTGACGGAGTGCAGTGCGGCGGACGGCGACATGTAGACGCCGTGTTCGAAAAGAGCCAGCGCCAAGCGCCGATATTTGCCGCGATCGACGTACGCGCAGAACTCGCGATAATTGTGAATCGCGGGCCGGCCGGTGAAAAGGATCTGCATCATCGGACCTACGCCCTGCGCGATAGCGCGCGTCCCTGTTTCGCTGAAAACTGTGTTGAGGCCTGCGGCAAGCTGCTCGCCGATTCGCCAGAGGTGGGCGAATACCGCGCCCTTATCGCGCTGCAGCTCACGCAGGCTGGCGCGCGCCGCTGCGAGGCCAATCCTCGATGCGTTTTGCGTGCCGTAATGCAGCACGCCGCCCCATGCGAAGCCGTTCATGATCTCGGCGCGTCCCGTAATGGCGGCCACCGGAAGCCCTGCGCCCAACGCTTTGCCGAACGTGGCAAGGTCCGCCGTCACCCCGTAATGCTGCTGGCAGCCGCCGGGCGCGATGCGGAAGCCGGTCACAGTCTCATCGAGGATCAGCAGAGCCCCGTGCCCGGTCGCGAGCTTGCGAAGGCCGGCGAGGTAGCCGGGCGCAGGCGGAATCACGCCCATATTGGCCATGATCGGCTCGCTCAGGATGGCGGCAATCTGCCCGCGATTCGAGTCGAGCGCGCGCTCCACCGCATCGGGATCGTTCCACGGCACGACCACCGTGTCTTCGAGCGCCCGCCGGTTCAATCCCGAACTGTCGGCGACCTTCACCGGATCGTGAGGATGGCCGAGCGACGCCACCGGCTGCGGATGGGCATTCACCAAAAAATCGTCATACCAGCCGTGGTAGTGTCCCTCAAATTTGATGAACTTGGGCCGGCCGGTGAAGCCGCGTGCCAATCGAATCGCGGCCATCACCGCTTCGGTGCCGGTGTTGGCGAAGCGGACGCGCTCCGCGCCGGGAATCATCGCGCGGAGCATCTCGGCGACTTCGACCTCGATCTCCGTGGCGGCGGCGAAAAGCGTGCCGCCCGAGGCTACATCGATAATCGCCTGCACGACGGACGGATGGGCATGACCGAGGGGCAGGGCGCCGTATGCCATCATCCAGTCGAGGTACTTGTTGCCATCGGCGTCCCAAATGTGCGCTCCGGCGCCTCGCTCGATGAACACAGGGTAGTCGCCATAGTTCGCCGGACCTCGCGACGGCGAACTGCCACCCTCGACGAGGCTGGCCAAAGCTCGCTCGAAGAGCTGCCGCGATTTGTGGGTTCCATAGGACACGTGGCTCTATCCATAGGTCGCGCACAGGGGGTACACGAGCCTTATGCAGCGAATAGGCATCTTCTTTGCTTTCAACAATATCGTGGGACTTACCAACGTCCCCAGAACTGGGTCCTTTATTATCAACAACATCGTGGGACTTACCGTCATTTTTGACCCTCCCGGAGACCCCATGCCCAGTGTCTTTAGATTCAGGTGGTTACGAAACCCTCAAACGGCGCTTACAATGTGTACAAAGTTCCAGAGAGCCACCTGTCGCCTCACCGGCTGGCCAACCCTCCCGCCGTTTCGGCTCCGTCCAGGGTGTAGACGTGGCCGGTGATGTAGGCAGCATCCTCAGACGCCAGAAATGCGAAAAGCGCCGCCACTTCTTCGGGCCGCGCGTGACGCCCCAGCGGGATCTTCCGGTTGACCTCGGCCAGCATCGCGTCCGTGTACTCGGCCTGCTGCATGGGCGTGAGCACGTAACCCGGCGCCACCGCGTTCACGCGCACCTTGGGCGCAAGTTCCAGGGCCATAGAGCGCGTCAGCTCAATCACGCCCGCTTTGGTGGCGTTGTAATCCGCGTAGTAAGGATATCCCACCATACCGTTCGTGGAAGCCATATTCAGGATCACGCCGGCGGCGCCGTCGATCGTGTCGCGCTCCACCATGTGCCGGGCGGCGGTCTGCGCCACGTAAAAGACGCCGGTGAGATTTACCGCCAGCACGCGATCCCATTCCTCCGGCGTGATGTCGAGAAAGTTGTGGCGGATGCTGATGCCCGCGTTGTTGATGAGCACGTCGACGCCCGCACGGTCCGACGTGGAGCCGCCGAGCAGCCCGATAGCTTCCTCAAACGCGCGCTTGACCTCATCAAGACGCGAAACGTCGGCGGCCACCACGCCCGAGAGCGTCGGCAACTCCGCCTGAATCCTGCGCCGTCCGTCAGCGTCACGATCGAGGACGACCACGCGCGAGCCCTCTTCGAGGAATCGCGCCGCCGTCGCCGCGCCAATACCGCTCGCGCCGCCGGTGATTAGAACGCGCTTGCTTTGAAGTCCGCGCATCACAAGCCCTATTTGATTTTGTGCGTGACGGTTGGCAGAAGACAAGTCGAAAGACACTCGAGAGGACTGCGGCTGTACCAAACGCAACTCGGCTTACATATAGTGTCACTAAACGCAAGTCTGATTGCGTTTGGTACACCCCCCGTTTCGTTTCTCACTCGGGCTTGGTGTTCGGCGGAACCTCAAGCGGGAAAAACCGCGCTTGACTCCTTGGCCGCAGGTGTTGTAAGTAATTTAGGTGTCATGTGTAAGGGATTTAGGTATCCGTCGCCGCGATGAGTAAACCATCCGATCTGATTCAAGGCACGCTCGACCTGCTGATTCTGAAGACGATCGCGCTCGAGCCCAAGCACGGCTGGGCGATCGCCAAGCGCATCGAGCAGGTCAGCAACGAAGCGCTGCAAGTTACGCAGGGCGCGCTCTACCCGGCGCTGCACCGGCTGGAGCATCAAGGCTGGATTCGCGGCGAGTGGCGCGACTCCGAAACGGGACGCGAGGCTAAGTTTTATGCGCTCACTCGGGCCGGCCGGGTCCAGCTTGCAAAGGAGCTGGCGCAGTGGGAGCGGCTGTCGAGTGCGGTGGCGCTCGTGATCAACACGGCGTAAGGGAGCGATTGGAATGAATCCGCGACGCTGGCTGGATGCGATGAAAATGCGGCTCCGTTCCCTCGTGCGACGCAGCCGGGCGGACCGCGAACTCGACAAGGAGCTGCGCTTTCATCTGCAGCAGCAGATGGAGGAGAACATGGCCTCGGGAATGACGCCGGAGGAAGCACGCTACGCTGCGATGCGGAGGCTCGGCAGCGCGGAGCAGATCAAAGAGGAGTGCCGCGACATGCGCCAGACCGCTTATCTCGAGGACCTCGGCAAGGACCTGCGATACGCCGGGAGAGCGCTCGGAAAGAGTCCCGGATTCGCCGTGGCGATCGTGCTGACGCTGGCCTTGAGCATCGGCGCCAACAGCGCCATCTTCAGCGTGATCGACGGCGTACTGCTGAAGCCGCTGCCGTATCCGCAAGCGAGCCGCATCGTGCGTCTTTTCTTCAGCAGCAACGATTTCCCCAAGTTTCCCGTCAATCCGTTCGATTTTCGTGACTTTCGTGCTCGCAGCCACTCGTTCCACGCCCTCGCCGCCATAAACCGCAGTGACGTCCAGCTTTCGGGATCGGGCGAGCCGGTGCGGCTCACCGCTTTCCGGGTTACAGCCGGATACTTCCAGGTGCTAGGGCTCGCGCCCGCTCGTGGACGTGAGTTCGCGCCGACTGACGAACTGCCGGGCAACGGCAGGCTGGTGATCCTGAGCGACCGGGCTTGGCGCGACAAATTCTCGGCCGATCCCGGGATCCTGGGACGCAAGATCATGCTGGACTCGCAGCCCTTCACCGTGGTGGGCGTGATGCCGCCGGGCACCGAGCATCCCGGTAACGACTACCACGCGGTGCCCTATGGCGATTCCGTGGACGCCTGGTGGCCTTTCACCTTCGATGGCGATCCGAACCAGCGCGGTCCCCACTATATGGAGGTGATCGGGCGATTGAAGCCCGGGGTGACTCCGGCGCAGGCGCAGGCTGAGATGAATACCCTGGTTCAGGAGGTGGGACACGAACACGGCGGATATGAGAGCTGGCACATGCTGGTGATCCCGCTGTATCGCGAGATCGTGGGGGCTGACGAACGCATGCTGCTGGTCCTGCTGGGCGCCGTGGGCCTGGTGTTACTGATTGCGTGTGCGAACGCAGCCAACCTGCTGCTGGCGCGCGCCACGGCGCGGCAGCGCGAGATCGCGGTGCGCATGGCTCTGGGCGCACCGCGGTCGCGGCTTCTGCGCCAGACGCTGACGGAGAGCTTGTTGCTGGCGCTGATCGGCGGGGGGTTCGGCGCGGTGCTCGCTGCCGGCGGTGTGCGAGCGCTGCTCGCCCTGCTCCCTGCTGGATTTCCCAGAGCCGATTCCATCCGCGTGAACGTACCGGTTTTCGTGTTCACACTCCTGGTGGCGCTGGCTGCCGGAATACTATTCGGGTTGGCGCCCGCGCTGCAGTCTTCGCGTGTCGATGTACAGCAGGCGCTGCGCGAAGGCGCTCGCGGCGCGACCGGCAGCAAACATCATCAACGCCTGCGCGACGCGCTGGTGGTGGCCGAGGTCGGCTTGGCCTGCGTCCTGCTGGTGGGCGCCGGTCTGATGTTGCGCAGTTTTGTGAATCTGCTGCGAATGGACCCCGGTTTCCGGCCGGAGCACGTCATCACGGCAAGCCTCTCGCTGCCGGACACGGATTATAAGAATGGTGCCGCCGTTGCTCACTTCTGTGACCAACTCGTCGCCAATCTCGCTGCGGCTCCGGGCGTGAAGGCCGCCGGTGCCGGCAGCGACCTGCCCTGGACCGGTTATGACGAGAACGACGGCGGTTTCACCATCGAGGGCGAGAAGCCGGCGCCGGGAGAAGACTTTCACGCCCGATATCACGTCGCTACTCCGGATTACTTTCGCGCCCTAGGCATTCCCCTGCTGCGCGGGCGTTTCTTCACCGAAGGCGACCGCGCGGATGCGCCCAGGGCTTTGATCGTCAATGAAACCATGGCGCGGCTCTATTGGCAGAAAAGGGATGCCCTGGGCGGGCGAGTTACGTTTACCGACAATCCCAAAGAAAAAGACTGGATGACGGTGGTGGGGGTGGTGGGCGACGTGAAAGACAGACCTGACGCCGCCGGAGCCGAGCCTGCATTTTGGTGGCCGATGCTGCAGGTACCGTTCGGACAGATGTCCGTTGCTGTGCGTTCGGATTCCGACACCGCGCAGCTCGCGAACGAGCTTCGACGCGAGGTCCATCGCCTCGATCCCACCCTGGCGGTGGCCGATATGCGTCAGATGGACCAGATTGCAGACGCGGGCGTCGCCACGGCGCGATTTTCGTTCTTGCTTGTGGGCCTCTTTGCCGCGCTCGCCATCACGCTCGCGGCGGTCGGAACCTACGGAGTGCTCTCCTACTCGGTGGGCCAGCGCACGCATGAATTCGGAATGCGCATGGCGCTGGGCGCCGGGCGCAGTGACGTGCTGCGACTGGTGCTCTCGCAAGGCGTGCGGCTGGCTTTGGCGGGCGTGACCCTGGGTGCGACGGGCGCTCTCGTCCTCGCCCGGGTGCTGCGGAGTCTTATTTTCGAAGTCAGTCCCGCTGACCCGCTCACCTTCGCCGCCGTGGGGACGCTCGTGCTGATGGTCGCCGCCCTCGCCTGCTACATTCCAGCGCGGCGAGCCACCCAAGCCGATCCCATGGTCGCATTGCGGTCGGAATGAGCCTGATTCCAGACGTGCGGGCGGCCCTGGTGGCCGCCCACGCATTCCTTGCGTGTGCCATCAGTTTGGGCGGCCACGAGGGCCGCCCGTACGTCTGAGATTAGCACCTTACTCAGAGCGTGCAACGTTTGACCTCGCACTCCGCATCATTTACCATCGCAGCGCACAGCCGCGCTCACTCCGATGATCCCTCAGCGCTCGCGTCCCGCCGCTGCAAAAGGCATCCTGCCGCTCATCGCGACTGTATCGCTGACCGCGCTTTTGCCGGTCAGCCTTGGTCTTTATAGGCGATGCTCGACAGCGTCCGCGTCCGGAAACCGGTTGGCTTCGCTTCCGCCGGTCATGCTCTGGGCATGGGAGCGGCCTGAGGACCTGCGATTTCTGCCGGCCGGACGCGCGGGCGTGTCGTTCCTGGCTGCGACGGTGACGCTTGGCGCGGACACCGTGAGGGTGCAACCCCGCCGCAATGCTCTTCAGGTCGCGCCGGGAACCCCGCTCGTGGCCTGCCTGCGAATCGAGGTGGACTCGCGGCGCCCACCGGCGCTCTCAACTGAGCAGACCGCTGCGGCGTCGGCCGCCATTGCGGGATCAGCGAACCTCGCAGGCGTCTCCGCGGTTCAGGTTGATTTCGACGCCACCGTGTCGCAGCGGCCCTTCTATGCACGACTGATTCGCGACCTGCGGCGCCGGTTGCCGGCCAATATGCCGCTTTCCATCACGGCCCTCGCTTCCTGGTGCATGGACGATCCCTGGATCGCCGGTCTGCCCGTGGACGAAGCCGTGCCCATGCTCTTTCGGATGGGCCCGGACGCCGCAGACGTGCGCGTGCGCCTCGCGCAGGGCCGCGACTTCAGCCTGCCGATGTGCCGTGAAAGCATCGGCATCAGCACCGATGAGAAGCTTGCCCATCTGCCAGCAGGACACCGCCGTTACATCTTCGACCCTCGAGGCTGGTCGCCTGACGCGGTCCGTTCGTTGATCGCAGAGGAGAAGCCATGATGAAGCGAATCGTCGCGTCGGTTTTGGGAATCGCGCTGGCGGCGGTTCTCGTGCTCGAGTGGACGCGTCCGGCGCCGGCATGCGGCCCCTTTTTCTACCCGACGGTCTTCACAGAGACGACGCATCCCGACTTCCCGCTCGGACCCTACACCCGCGGCCACCTGGGCGTGCTCCAGCCGGCATACGAGCGCGTGTACCTGTACGTTGCCTACCGGAATCTAGCCGGCCTGAGCTTTGACCGCGCTCAGGCGCTCGCCTTGTGGGGAATTACGCCGGATTCCGCGCAGCTTCTCGACGAGATTCCCTCAGCGACTCCCGCTCCAGTCCCACGGCCGACCCCACCGCCGCCCCAGCCCGTGGACTGGCCGCACGCCTGGATCGACGCGCGCAACCAGGTTCCCAACGTGGCACACGCGGCGTACATGACTCCGTGGCCCCGGCCTCAAAGTGCCAACGCAGCTCAGATTCAGATACCGACACCGGACGGCATCAATCGCTACGTCAGGGGACCGGGCGGCCGATACGCGTCGTATCTCAACTGTCCTCCACATGCTTTCCAGGCCGCCATAAACACGCTTCAAGATCGCTCGCAGAAGTATGGGGCCGGCAGTCCCGAACTGGTCGCGTGGGTGGGCGCGCAAGACCAGGTATTCTCGAACTGCCTGCAAGGCAAGACTATTCCCACTCCGCTCGCAGCAAAGGCCTCGCCGCTCGCAAGGGCTGACCGCAGTTATCAGATCGCCGCGGCATACTTTTATGCGGGCGATTTCGCGCAGGCGGAGAGCGCGTTTGCTGCCATCACCAGCGATCATGCCTCGCCATGGAGCCCGATCGCCGGGTACCTCGTGGCGCGCGCCTACATTCGCCAGGCAACGGTCGGCTACGATGACGATTCTCCGGACCTGGCTGTACTGGCGAAGGCCGAAGGGCAGCTTAAAGAGGTGCTGAACAGCCCTGAATCGCCCGATCTACACGCATCCGCCGCGGCGCTCCTCGATTGGGTTGAGGCCAGGCTGCATCCTGAGCAGCGAGTTCGCGAGCTGGGAGCGGCGCTGATGCGGAGTCCTGATCCCGCCGGGCTGGCGCAGGACGTCCACGACTACACCTTCCTGCTCGACAGGCTGGAAAACGAGCGCTATACCCAGGCTTGGAACGAATTGCAAGCGAGTCGCGGCGAGCATTATCCGAAGCTCGCGACCGTACGCAGTCAGGATGACCTTACCGACTGGATTCTCACCTTCCAGCTCGATGACCCGTCGGCGCTCGACCATGCTTACGCGAAGTGGCAGCAGACGAATTCGCCGGCGTGGGTGGTGGCGGCCATCAGCAAGATGCCGCCTGGCGATCCGCGCGCGGCAAAGCTGATCGAAGCGGCACAGGCGGTGCAATCGTCGGCGCCGGCTTACGACTCGGTCACATTTCATCGATTTCGCCTGATGATGCAAAGCGGCGGCCGCGCGGCCGTCCTGCCACAACTCAATCGGCTGCTGGCGCACGATGCCGGCAACCTGCCGCGCTCTGCGCTGAACCTGTTCCTCGCCATGCGCATGACCTATGCGACGAATCTGGCGGATTTCCTCAAGTATGCGGCGCGCGTGCCGGTCGAGCTCTACTACAACGGGTACGGCGATTATGCCTCCTCGCACCCGCCGGAGGGTGGCCCCTGGTTCGATTCCGACGCGCTGATCGTCCTCAACCAGCAGACGACGCCTGCGGTGTTGACCGAGGTCGCCGAAAGCAAGGTGCTGCCTGCCTATCTGCGGCGCGAGGTGGCGCGCGGCGCATGGACCCGAGCGTTCCTTCTTGGAGACGATCCGGTCGCGCTGAAGCTGGCGCCGATCCTCGCCGCGCTTCAGCCCGAATTGCGGTCTGATCTCGAGGCGTTCACCGGCGCCGCCACACCGGACGCGCGCCGCTTCGCGGGAACACTGCTGATCTTACGCTTTCCCGGACTGCGGCCTTATATCACCAGCCCCGAACGGGATACGCCTACGAAGCTGATCGACAACCTTCGGGAGAATTGGTGGGGCGAAGGCTTGTACTGCGTCTGGCCGGCAGGGCTGTTTGATGCCGGCGTTCCCGCCCATCCCGGCGCGCAGCCGAACCTGACGCCATGGCCGGTCCTGGAGGCGCCTTTGGCTGAGGTTTACCCGAACGGCGCTATCCCGCCGCCTTCGTTCCTCGACCAAACTGAGACTAGTGCTGCGCAGCGCGATTGGAACCGGACGCGCACGCTGCCGGTGGCGTCGATTCTGCTCGGCAAGGAAGTGCTGGGCTGGGTGCGGGCGCATCCAGACGACGCGCGCGCGCCCGAGGCGCTGTCGCTGACCGTCCGCGCCGGGCATTTCGGATGCGCGGACCCCGATAGCTGGACGATCTCGAAAGCCGCGTTCGATCTGCTGCATCGGCAATATCCAGCGAGCAGTTGGGCGAAGCAGACGAAGTACTGGTATCGATAACGAGGCGGCTTAGGGAAGGCGAACTGTAGCAAGGCACAGGCAGGAGTGGCTGTGCCACTGCCTGCGCTCCGCCCCACATTATTCTGGCTTCTCGGGTTTCTTCTTCCGATTCAGGATAACCAGATTGTCGGTTACGGAGAAGACGTTCGGCACGGCGTTGGCGCGTGTACGGACCAGCGTGTCGTCGAACTGGTCGTCGACCACCCCGTCCAGCGTGACGTGCCCATTATCGACAATGATGTGAATCGACGGTATCGCCTGGTAGCCGTATTTCGTTCCGATCTCCTGATCGCCATAAATGGCTCGCTCCTCGGCCCGGCGAATCTGCCAATCCATGTTAGACAGGGGAAGAACCTTGATGTTGTTGATGACCTGCGTTACGCCGGGGATCCGTTTCACCGCGCCTTCCGCGTCGGACTTGATGTCCCAGGGAGGGTCGGGAGGACACGCTCCCTCGAGCGTGACCACGCCGCCATTCAACTGGAAATAGAGGTCGTCGAAAATCGAGTAGTAAGGCAGCATCAAGAGGTTATGGCGGACCTGCCGCGCCAACTGCGATTCATCGGGCGGCCCCTGAGTGAAGACGTCGCTGTGATGTTGCTTCTGATCGGCCAGCGCCAAATTCGCAATCAAGAGAGCCATGCCGGCAAGCCCAAGAACCTTGCGCATACCTTGTCCCTCCTCTCTCTGGCCCTGAACGGGAGAGAGCCAGCGCCCAGCTTTGTGGATGTTCCGGCCACCTGATTCGGCGTCTTCGCCTTGACCGCCGGAGTCAGGGGCCGCTATCATCGATATTCAGGAATCAATCAACTGCCTCGCAACACGGCTCGTGCGAATATCGACGCCGCCTGCCGGGAGACATCGAGTCATCATGAGTCAGAACGACCGCTTCTTCTTCGAACGCTATGGCCTCGACGCGGCTGCGCTCGAGCGCTATCTCGCCGCGGCGCTTTCCGAGGGCGGCGACTACGCCGACCTCTACTTCGAGCACACCACCACGACCTCGATCCTGGTGGACGAGTCGCTGGTGAAGACCGCGACCGAAGGCATTTCGGTTGGCTGCGGGATTCGCGTCGTGGCCGGCGAGCAGACAGGCTACGCGTACTCTGACGATCTTGCGCCGCAGCGCGTCCTGAAAGCCGCCAAGATCGCAGCGCGCATCGCGAGCGGTCCCGCGCAGGTCTCGACCGTCGGTCTGAGCGCTCTGGAATCGCAGCACGATTTCTACCCGGTCGTGCACGCCCCGACCGACGAGGGTCTTGAGCCAAAACTCGACCTCGTTCGCCGCGCGGACGCTGCGGCGCGCGTGTATGATTCGCGTATTGGGCAAGTACGCGTAAGCTACGCCGATCAGATCCGCCACGTGTTGATCGCGGGCTCCGACGGACGCATGGTGACGGACTTCCAACCGCTGGTACGCCTGAACGTCTTCACGCTGGCCCAGGACGGGTCGAATCGCCAGTCAGGATCGAGCGGCGGCGGCGGGCGCGTTCCGCTCGAATTCTTCACGGGCGATCGGTCGCCGGAATGGTTTGCGAAGGAAGCGGCTCGCCAGGCGATCGTCCAACTGAGCGCACAGGAAGCGCCGGCCGGCGAGATGGAAGTCGTGCTCGGTCCCGGCTGGCCGGGTATCCTGCTGCACGAAGCCGTAGGGCACGGGCTCGAAGCCGACTTTAATCGCAAGGGCATTTCCGCGTTCAGCGGGCGGATCGGCCAGCGCGTGGCATCGGACATCTGCACGGTTGTCGACGACGGAACCATCCCGGACCGGCGCGGGTCGTTGAACGTGGATGACGAAGGCGTGCCCACGCACCAGAACGTCCTGATCGAGAACGGCATCCTGAAGGGATATCTGCAGGACAAGCTCAGCGCCGGGCTTATGCAGACCAGCGTGACCGGCAACGGCCGCCGCGAGAGCTACGAGCACATTCCCATGCCTCGCATGACCAATACTTACATGCTGGCGGGCAACGACGATCCCGGCGACATCATCCGGTCCGTGAAGCACGGCCTTTACGCGGTTTATTTCGGGGGCGGTCAGGTGGACATCACCAGCGGCAAGTTCGTCTTCTCGGCCTCCGAAGCCTACCTGATCGAAGACGGCAAAGTGACGGCGCCGGTGAAGGGCGCCACTCTGATCGGGGACGGCCCGAGCGTCCTGACGCGCGTTACCGCGGTCGGCAACGATCTGAAGCTCGACACCGGAATCGGCACCTGCGGCAAGGAGGGTCAGAGCGTGCCGGTCGGAGTGGGGATTCCGACGCTGAAGGTGGATCGGCTGACGGTGGGCGGGACGGCGCCGAAATCGGCGACGTCGTTTGTTTAGGTTGGACGTTTGGACATTCTAGCTATCCTCGGAGCTGGTCACCAGGCTCCGGGCAACAGAGGAAGCCGTCATCGTGTGGGCGCTCGCGGTGGAGGTGGGTTCCGAAAGTCGGCGGGGAGCTCTTATAGAGGATCTTTGGGATTCGTTGAATCGGGTAATCCACGCGAAGAAGCTGGTTGTCGGGTGGGAAAGGCTCCCCGACAAAGTATCCGTGATTGCGAATGGTGCAGTCGTCATTCCTTACATACAAGTGGAAACGGACCGCCGCGCCCTCGCATTCATCGACCCTTTTGCGATCGCGCATGCGTTCCTTTATCAAGCGCTGCCGAAACTGTACTCCCGCGATGAGCTCAGCGGTCAAATCCAGTAGCTGTGCCGTACGGGCAGCGTGTTGACGTTTTAGCGTCTTGGCGTTATGGTGAGCTTATGAAGCCCGCGCAAAAGAGAGCCACCGTTTACTTTGATCCGCAGATTCACAAGGCTTTGCGTTTGAAAGCCGCAGAGACCGACAGCTCTGTTTCCGAAATTGTGAATGACGCCGTGCGGGTGGCATTGGCCGAGGACGCAGAAGATTTGGCGGCTATCGAGGCGCGGCGCAATGAGCCCGACCTTGACTTCGAGGAAGTCGTTCGGGATATGAAGCGGCGTGGCCGACTATAGAGTCCTCACAAAGCCTTCCGCAGCCAAAGAGCTTGACTCGATTCCCAAGAGGGATCGCGAGCGGCTCGTCGTCCGGGTCAGACGACTCGCCTCTGATCCAAGACCCGAGGGTTGCCAAAAGTTGGCAGGTGACGACAATTATCGAATCCGCCAGGGAGATTATCGCGTCATCTACTCGATCGACGATGAGAGCAAGATCATACGAATTCTTAAGATCGCGCATCGCAAGCAAGCGTACCGCTGACAGGGCGGTGTCCGAGGCTGAGGGGGAGGAAAGAGAGGTTCCCCCATGGCCGAAACGCAACCGGGCGGCCGCATCATTACGATCAACGTGAGTGCGGCGAAACGCCACGCAATCAGTCACGCCATCGTGCTCGTGCTGGGATTCCTGATCGGAGTGATCGGATCGCGCTACAGTTGGCAGTTCTTCACGCCGTCGTACCTGTTGAAAGCGGACCTCGCCGTTCCCGGCAGTCTTCACGTAAAAGACCCGGTGCAGGTCGCGGGCGTGCAGGTGGGACGCGTTTGGGAGATCGGCTTGGTTGCAACCGGAGACAAACCGGTCGAAGTAACCATGCGGATCGAGAAGCGATTTGGGCCGGTGATCCGCGCGGATTCCGAAGCCAGCGTGGCAACGTCAGGATTGCTCGGCGGGAACTATATCGATATCACGCGCGGCAGCGTGAACCAACCGGTGCTCCAGGGGAACGCGATCGTCAAGACGGCGGATCGGACATCGGCCCAGACTTGCGATCAAGTCATGAAAGCATTCTCACGGCTGGGGGATGCGCTGAAAGCTCCGTTTAACCATTGACAGGAACGGTTATGCCACAGGAACAGCTGGAACAGATCGCTCAAGACCTCGTCAAGCGTGCGATGGCTGCGGGTGCGACCGCTGCCGACGCCACGGTGCGTGAGGGCGAAGAATTCTCCGCCGCCATCCGCCTCGGCAAGATCGAAAGTCTAAAGGAAGCCGAGTCAAAGGTGCTCGGGCTCCGGGTCTTCCTAGGGACGCGCAGCGCCAGTTCGTATTCGAGCGACTTTTCGCCGGGATCGATCGAGCGTCTGGTCGAGCGAACCATCGAAATGGCTCGCGTGACCTCGGAAGACCCCGCCAACGGCCTGCCAGAGGCTTCGGAGCTCGGAAGGTATGAAGGTGATCTGCAGCTCTACTCGCCCGATCTCGGCGCCATCTCGACCGAGGAGCGGATTTCGGTGGCGCGACGCGCGGAGCAAGCGGCCCTGGAGTCCGATTCCCGGATCATGAACTCTGAGGGCTCAGGGGTGGAAACCGGAGTGGGAAGCAAGGCCTACGCCAACTCGCTCGGATTTGTAGCCAGCTACCGCTCGTCGGCGGGATCAGTCTCGGTGGTGCCGGTCGCGCAGGTAGGACGCAATGGCGGCGCCAGCATGCAGCGCGACTTCTGGTACGCGGTAGGACGCGGCGCAGCGGCCCTCAGCGATCCCGAAGGCGTGGGCCGCGAGGCCGCAGCGCGCGTCCTGCGCCGGCTCGGCGCCCGTAAAATCTCCACCTGCCGGGTCCCGGTGATCTTCGATCAGGAGACGGCGCGGTCGCTCGTGGGACACATCTTCGAGGCCGTTCGCGGCGACGCGATTTATCGCAATGCATCGTTCCTGGCCGGCAAGCTCGGCGAACGCATCGCCGGCGAGAACATCACCGTGCTTGACGACGGCCTGCGCCCCGGCGGATTCGGCTCGCGTCCGTTTGACGACGAAGGCGTGGCGCCCCGGATTACGCCCGTGATCGAGCGCGGCGTGCTGAAGAGTTATCTGCTGAACACCTACACGGCGCGCAAGCTGAATCTGCGCACCACCGGCAACGCCTCGCGCGGCGTCGCGGGACCGCCCGGTGTCGGTCCGAAGAATTTCTATGTCCAGCCAGGCGCGCAGTCACCCGCGGACATTCTGAAATCCGTGAAGAACGGATTCTACGTGGTCGAGCTGATCGGCATGGGGGTGAACGTGGTGACCGGCGATTACTCGCGCGGCGCCGCCGGCATGTGGATCGAGAACGGCGAGCTGGCTTATCCCGTCGAGGAAGTCACCATCGCGGGCAGCCTGCAGGAAATGCTGAATCATGTCGCGATGGTGGGCGCCGATCTGGAATTTCGCAGCGCGCTCGCGTCACCGACGCTGCTGGTGGAAGGCCTTACAGTGGCCGGGACGTAGAGTTAGCCGTTTTGGGGGAAACGTGATCTCGGGGCGCCGATTATCGAGGCTGAGCGGTCGCGGCCAGGATGGCCGGTCGCCGCTCCTGATGATCTTCGCCATCTCCGTGGCGATCGCCGCGGTGCTCGCCGTCGTGGCATACCTGATGCACGCGCGGCTCAGCCGTCCGGCCGTGCGCCCGCCCCTCAGCGCAGAGGGTCAGGCCTACTTGAAACAGATCGAGGTGACGGACATCCACATGAGCGCCGCTGAAACCGGGCTCGGCAGCAATGTCACTTATCTCGACGCGCAGATCAAGAACAACGGCGGGCGCGCGGTCCGCGAGGTCGATGTGGGCCTGACGTTCGTGGACATGCTCAACCAGCTGGTACTGCGCAGGACGGCTCATCCGATTACGGCCACGGCGGCGCCGCTCCAACCGGGCGAGTCACGACCGTTCCGCGTCACGTTCGATTACATGCCGGCAGAATGGAACCAGGGACCGCCCGCTGTGGCCATCACGTATGTCAGCTTTTGAAGACCCTCACTGCACCTGCGAGATCCAGCCGCCGCCCACGACCTCGTCGCCGTCGTAGAACACCGCAGCCTGACCCGGCGTGATGGCGCGCTGCGGTTCGGCGAATTCGACAATCGCTTCGGCGTTCGCCAGCGATTCCACGCGGGCCGGCGCGGGCACGTGCTTATTGCGGATGCGCACCGCCGCTTCGATCCTCTCGCCCTCGGCTGCTACGCGAATCCAGTTCACCTGACGGACCCGGCATCGCTTCCGCAGCAGTTCCTCGTTACGGCCCACGACCACACGATTGCGGTCGCGATCGAGTTCGATCACGTAGAGCGGCTCGCCGCCCGCGTATCCCAGGCCCTTGCGCTGGCCCACGGTGTAGTTGTGCAGCCCGGAATGTTCGGCCAGCACCTTGCCCTCAGTTGAGATCACCTCGCCCGGCGCGCCCGCGCGCTTCCCGCCCTGCTCGGCAAGGTAAGCGTTGATGAAGTCGCGATAGCTGCCCGAGGAAACGAAGCAGATCTCCTGGCTGTCGGGCTTGTCGGCCACAGGCAGCTTGCGCTCGCGGGCCAGCGCGCGCACTTCGTCCTTGTGCAACTCACCCAGCGGGAAAATCGTCCGGCTCAATTCCTCCTGGCCGAGACCGAAGAGAAAGTAGGACTGGTCACGCGCGCGATCGACGGCCCCCAGAAGCTTGTAGCGCCCCGTGGCGGAATCGCGACGCACGCGGGCGTAGTGGCCGGTGGCGATGCGCTCCGCGCCGAGCGCCTGCGCGCTGCGGTAGAACTCCGTGAACTTCACCTGGGTATTGCAGAGGCTGCACGGGATCGGCGTTTCGCCCGCGACGTAGCCCTCCACAAACGGCCGCACCACATCAGCCTCGAAGCGATCCTCGAGATTCACCACGTAATAAGGGATGCCGAGGAATCGCGCCACGGCGCGCGCGTCGTAGACGTCATCAAGCGAGCAGCATCGGCCCGACGCGTGGCCGCGCGTGGCCGACGACTCGGCGAGCCCCTGCAGCGCCGGCAGACGACGCTGATTCCAGAGCTGCATCGTCAGACCGACGAGCGGCGCGCGAGGCGGACGTGCGCCCGTCGATTCGGCGATCGAGTTGTTCTCGGCGAGCAAAGCCGCGGCCGTGGAGCTGTCCACGCCGCCGCTCATCGCCACTGCGATCGTCATATGATCCCCAGCGCCCTGCACGCCTGCTGCACCTTCGAAACATCGACCTTGCCGTCCGCGTGTTCGGGCGTCCGTACCGCACGGCCGAGATGAAACACAGTCAAGCCCACATCCTCGCGCAGCGCCGACAGCATTTCGAGCGTCAAGCCGCCGCCCACGATGAGCCTCCGGCTTCCGCCGAACGCCTCCCGATAATCTGCGAGGCGCACCCGCCGATCCTCGATCGTGCCCGCACCGCCGCTCACCAGCGCCCGATCCACATTCGCGAAGCGCCGCAACTGGCGCAGCGTCGCCACCGGATCGCGAGTGCGTTCGATGGCGCGATGGATGGTGAAGCGAACGCCCGGAACAGCGCTCAGGATCGATTCCAGCGCCTCGAAATCGAGCGCGCTGCCGCTAACGAAACCCGTCACCAGTCCCTCGACGCCGGCGTCGGCGAGATCGGCGGCCTGCTGCTGCAATCGGGCGAGATCATCAACGCTGCCCACGTCAAAATCCG
>JASHPE010000382.1 GCA_030038235.1 Terriglobia bacterium | reverse complement strand
ACTGCGTGCAAGCGGCCGGCATCGTCGAACGCGACCAGATCGTCAAATCCGTTGCCATCCACGTCCGCGAGAGTTCCCGGGATCGCGAAGCGGTCTGCTTGGGCCACCGGAAGCTCGGGCGGCAAGGCGGCCGCCTGAAAACGCGCGTTACCTTTTCCCCAGAGGATGCTGTAGCCTTGCGGCGACCAGAAGATCAGGTCGAAGTAGCCATCGTGGTTCAAGTCTGCAACCTGGGCGTCCACGGCGGCGGGCTTGGCGAAATCCGGTCCGGCCGCCGCTGTCGCATCCTCGAAATGGTCCTCGCCCTGATTGACGTAAAGCAGGGGCGACGCGTCTTCGCGCACGAAAACCAGATCGGCGTAGCCGTCGTCATTGAAGTCCGCGAAGGCTACGCTGCGCATCTTGCCGCGCACTGCGCCGAGACCGGAGGACGCGGTGACATCGGAAAAAGTGGAGTCGCCGTTGTTGCGATAGAGATGAATCGAGCCGGCTTCGAAGTCGTCGGGGAAACGAAAAACGCCCTTGTGGGGCGCATCGCTCAGATTCGTGCAGGTGGTGGTGACGATGTCGAGGAAGCCGTCGCTGTCGGAATCGAAGGCGATGATGCGAGTGTCGAGTTCGCCGGGCTTCGCTGTCAACCCTGCCCTGGCGGTCTCGTCGGTAAACGTGCCGTCGCCGTGGTTGTGATACACGGTCACGCCGCCGAGTCCCGCAACGAGCAGGCTGGGATGGCCGCTGTTGTCATAATCTGCGAAGACGGCCGAAAGCCCGCGACCGTCGCCCGCCACCCCGGCCTTGTCGGTGACATCCGTGAATCCCTTGCCGTTATTGTGCAGAAGCTGATTGCGTCCTCCCGGTCGGACGATGTAGATGTCCGGATGCCCGTCGCCGTCATAATCCCCGATCGCAATCGACGCCGGAAAGAGCGGCAGAATCGTCCTGCGGGCAAAGCCCAGCGAATAGTCGCTGGCATTGATCGGAGAAGTCCCGGGACCCTTGGTGCGTTTAGCGGCAGTAATACCCAGGCGTCCGGTGATGTCGGTGAATGCCGGCGGCGCGGCAACCGCGACCGAGGCCGGAATCGGCGCCGGAGGTATGATCACGGCTCCGTAGCGACCCGCCTCGAGCGCCGGATACTGAATGGAGATGTTCGGAACCTTGTCGCGAAACTCCTGATTGATCTTCAGGTATTTCTGCGCATCTTCGGGGCGCCGCAGCCGCGTGAGGATGGTGAAGACGTGGAAGCTTGCGGCGACGTAGAAATTCTGGCCGCGGCCGAAGCCCATCGCGGTGACACGCTCGAAAGCGTCGAGAGCTTCGGGCAGCTTCTTCTCGGCGAAGCAGACTGTGCCCAGGTTGAACCACGCCGCCGGGTCGGTCGGATCGGAGCTGGTCACGTGCCGGAACTCGGCTTCGGCGTCG
Source organism: Terriglobia bacterium (assembly GCA_030038235.1). GTDB lineage: Bacteria > Acidobacteriota > Terriglobia > UBA7540 > UBA7540 > Gp13-AA77. The sequence goes on along the minus strand of JASHPE010000382.1, from coordinate 3,400 downwards.
GGATAGCGCAATTCGCGCTTGTAGAGCACTCCGAGGTTGTAGTGGACGGCGAGCAACTTCGGGTCCATTTCCCGCGCGGTGGTCAGCTCGGCCAAAGCCTGGTCCAACTGATTGTCCTGCAGCAGGGCGAGCCCAAGATCCAGATGGTCGGTGGCGAAGGCATCGCCCGCGCCGACCACTTTCTCAAACTGCGCCACGGCGTCGTCGTACTTGCCCTGTTCGTAGTAGGCTTTGCCAAGATTCCGGAACCGTTGCACGTCGGCTGGCGCGACCGGGCCGCCGCTGGCCGGCACAACTCTGCTCTCTCCGGAACTCGCGCGCGCCGCCGCGGGGGTCCGCCGAACCGTGCGCAGAGCGATCAGGGCCAGCGCGCCGGCGGCGAGCAGCACAACGCGGGCTGCCGGCTTTGGAATATGTGGGCGAGGTTGGAGAATCATGTGAATGGCCGATTATACATCGCTCGGTGACAACCCGGACGCGCTCTTGTATTCTCTCGGTGATGAGGGAAGTGGCCGAGTTGCTCAACGCTATGCGCGACGCCGGTGTGATCATGGCATATGCCGTGTTCGGAGCTATAGCGCAGATGCGCTACACTGAACCTGTAACTACGGTGGATGCTGATGTCCTGGTTGCACTGCCGTGGAGCGGGGGATTAGACCTGCTGAGGCCGATCTACGAGTTCCTTGCAGCCCGTGGGTATTCGCCGGAGGGCGAGGCGGTTCGCGTCGGCGATTGGCCGGTGCAATTCTTTCCGGTCTTCAATCCCCTCACCGAGGAGGCTCTGGCTCAGGCGGAAACCGTCGACTTCGAGGGTGTACCGCTGAGGGTCGTGCGCGTTGAGCACTTGGCCGTGATCGCCTTGAGCGTCGGTCGCGCCAAAGATTTCGCCCGGATTCTCGCGATGTTGGAGTCGGGCAGCATAACCCGTGAAGCAATCGCAGAATTGGCCGCGCGGTATGGGCTGGCCGATGCTTGGGCACAATTTGAAGCGAGGTTCTTGGGATGACGAAGATGCAGGAGCTCTTCGAGCGCCAAGCCGCATGGCAGAAACGGCGTGCTGCCTTGAGCTGGGCCGAAAAAGTCCGAATGGCCGCAGCGGTACGCGAAGATATCATCCGGCTGCGCAGGAGCGCGCCATGGGCGGCCGTCGAATCTGTGGCGACAAGCGCCACGCCGCCGAGAAAGGCCGACCGCCACGCGAGCTGGCCACGGTCAGGTATGGATCAGGGAAAGGAAGAAAGTTCCTGAAGAAGCGGCGGTAGCTGCAGACTCTCGTAAGGGGTACAGAGTCGCAGCTACCGTCATCTTGCGGCACATAAGAGAATCAGCGGCGCGAGTGTCCGGCGCGCTGTTTCTGCTTAGTGTCGTGACTGCTGCTCGCCAGCGCGACGTTCTTCGCTTCCGGAGTGCTCGCCCTGATGGTGCTGTTGCTCGTGGCGGCGCAGCTCCTCGGCGTTGTTGAAGCTCTGATTGCACTTTGAGCACCGGAGCTGGCCGCTGCCCGACTTCTCATGATGGCTGTCACCGAAGCCCTGCTGGCCACTGCCCGACTGATGCTGACCGCCGGAATGCTGCTGGCTGCCGCCGCGGCTTTCACCGGATTGCTGGCCTCCGCTGTAGCCTCCACCGGACTGCTGGCTTCCGCCCGAGTGCTGCTGGCTTCCACCCGAATGTTGATCTGCCATAACGTCACCTTCCTTTCACGATTTGTTTGTAAGTTACACTGTCTATTCCCAGTACGGCCGATACCCGTAATAGGTGTAGAGTTCCGCTCCCCAGGCCGGATCGGCCATGTCAGGCCAGTTGTCTTTGTCGAACCCGGGAGCCCGTTTCAGCAGGTCCTTGTCGATATTCAGCATCAGCCGCTTGTTGGCCTGGTCGACGGTCATCGCTTCCCAGGGAATGGCGAACAGTTTGTCTCCCAATCCGAGAAACCCGCCGAACGAAAGGACCGCGTACGCGATGCGTCCGCGTTCCAGGTCGATCATGAGGTCTTCGATATTGCCCAGGTCGTCGCCCTGATGATTGACGACGCTGTCACCCTTGATCGTGCTGGCCGAGAGTACTCGTCTGGCCATTGTGCCGTAAACTTGCGCCATTTTATGATCTCCTTGATTTTTGTTAGGGTCGGGGCCGCTATGAATTCAGACCAGCTTCTTCGTTCGCTGAGCGATCGCAAGACGTGGCCCACGCTTCTAACGTAGCGCGGTCCCTCAAACCCGTGAATCCGGTAGAGTCCTGAAGTGGATTGGCGAAAGCTCCTTAGGAAGTACCTCTTGAGATTTCAACTCCCCGGCTCAAACCGTGCGACAATATCCGGTGGCCGGCTCGACCGTCTCGCCACTGGGCTTCGGCCGAGGAGGAAACGATGCCAGGGATAACGCGCAGGGAGTTCATCAGGAATGCGGCGGCGGGCGCCGCCATCGCCGGCCTCGTGTCGACGGGAGCGTTGGAACTGCAAGCCAACCCGCTCGGGCTGCCGATCGGATGCCAGACGTGGCCCGTCCGCAAGATGATCGCGCAGGATTTTCCCGGCTCGCTGAAGCAGCTTTCCGCGGCAGGATTCCAGGCGATCGAGCTGTGCTCGCCCGTAGGCTACGACGATTCCGGCTTTGGCGGTCTCGCGAAGTATAAGGGCGCGGAACTCAAGAAGATCATCAACGACGCCGGCCTCGCGTGCCAAAGCTCGCACTTCAGCATGGAGGAGCTGCGAGCGAACCAGCCTGACCGAATCGCCTGGGCCAAAGACGTGGGATTGACGCAGATGCTGGTCGCCAGCCTCGGCGGGCCGCATCATCCGACCATGGACGACGTGAAGCGCGCCGCCGACGAGTACAACAAGATCGGCGAAAAGGCAGCCGAAGCGGGCATCCAGCAGGGACTCCACAACGAGGAGTTCGAGCTTACGACGGTGGACGGCAAGCGCACGTACGACCTGCTGTTCGAGTTGCTCGATCCGCGCTACGTCAAGTTCCAGTTCCAGGTTTCGACCATCAGCCAGGGATTCGACGCCGCCGAGTACTTCGATAAGTACCCGGGCAGGTTCATCTCGATGCACGCCCAGGGCTGGGACGCCAAGACCAGGAAGATCGTCGCTATCGGCCAGGGCACGCTCGACTGGAAGAAGATCTTCACCGCTGCGCGCACGGGTGGCATCAAGAATTATTTTGTGGAGATGAATCTGGACTTAATGAAGGCCAGCGTTCCATATCTTCGCGCTCTGCAGGTTTGAAGCAGCGGGCGAGGCGGCTTCGCTGCCCACTTGGTGAACTGGGCCGGACGCCCGGAATATCAAGGGCGGGCGCCCGGCGCGATTCACCGCAGATAACGGCCTAAGACGGGATGTCCAGGTCTGACCTCAGTTCCCGAAGTCGGCCCCGTTCCAAAACATAATTCTGAT
>JASHPE010000381.1 GCA_030038235.1 Terriglobia bacterium | reverse complement strand
TGGTGCTGATCGACATTCTGGAAGGCGTGCCGCAAGGCAAAGGGCTCGATCTGCTCGAGTCCGGACCGATCGAGGGCTACGACGTCCGCGTGAAGGGCACCAACGACTACGCGGACACGGCGAACTCCGATGTCGTCGTGATGACGGCGGGCTTTCCGCGCAAGCCCGGCATGAGCCGCGACGATCTGCTGAAGGCCAACTACGACGTGGTGAAGACCGCCATCGAGAAGGTGGCGCAGTCGTCGCCGGAGGCTATTCTCATCGTCGTCACCAACCCGCTCGACGCCATGGCGCAGGCGGCCTATCGCGTGAGCGGATTCTCGAGGAACCGCGTGATCGGCATGGCTGGCGTGCTCGATACGGCGCGCTATCGGACCTTCATCGCCGAGGCACTCGACGTCTCCGTGCAGAACGTGCAGGGCTTCGTGCTTGGCGGCCACGGCGACACCATGGTGCCCGTGCCGCGCTACACCACCGTGGCCGGCATCCCCGTGACTGAGCTTCTACCTAAGGACAAGCTGGATGCGATCATCAAGCGCACGGCCGGCGGCGGCGCCGAAATCGTCAGCCTGCTCAAGACCGGCAGCGCCTATTACGCGCCTTCAGCGGCAGCGGTCGAGATGGTGGAGGCGATTTTCCACGATCGCAAGAAGATCCTGCCTTGCGCCGCTTATCTCGAAGGCGAATACGGCATCAGCGGACTTTTCGTGGGCGTGCCGGTGAAGCTCGGCGCCCGCGGCATCGAGCAGATCATCGAGATCAAGCTTACGGCGGAGGAGCAGGCGGCGCTCAGGAAATCGGCGGACGCAGTGAAGGAATTGGTGGGCGTGATCAGCGTCTAGGCGAGTCGAACCGTGGTTAGTCAAGTCCGCTCGGCAGCCGCTCGGACGGACTGGCTATTGTTGGCGCGAGGATGCTTTCGCTAGGGCCAAGCGAAGTGAGTTAAGATGCCTGCACAGTCTCCCGAGCTCTGGAAACATGGTCGCTTCATTCACGCCGCACAAGTGAAGCTGCGTTCGGAGCTTTCGAAAGTCTGAGCTCACGCGCAGCTTAAACAACCGCGGTTTCAGCCTTGAGATCTGCTCGAGAGGGAGGAATTTGCTCTGCTCTTCGAGATACTTATGGACGGTAAACCAGCCGCCTTGCGCAACTATTGTGCGCGTCAGATGCCTCGGGCGAAACGCTTGCGTCCTAGGGCCTCTAAAGGGGCCCGGTTTTGCGCCGGACCCTACAACGTCTTCAAGCGGGACGTCGAAAACCCAAACGACCCCAAGTTGACCCTTTGATCGGCCTTGCACGGCAAACCATAGGGCGGCCAGCGGGTTGTCTGTCCAATCGAGCAATCGAGTCATTAGACCGTAATGTTGCGCTACTGCGAGCCAATCCCACTCATCCTCAGGACGGACCGCAAGGTACGGCACGCTACCGCGCCTAAAGTCCTCCAGCAGGTGCTTCTCGAGCTTGAGGACGTCCCACGTCGGATTGTTCCGCGCGATCTTCGGGAGCAAGGGTTCGTCCCGAGGTTGCCCTCGAAACAGATAACGACCAGTGTCGCAGTTTTTCTCAACATAGGCTATGAGTTCGGAGACATTCCCGATTGGCGTACTAACCTCCGCAGGCTTGGTCACCGCCGTCCCTCGTGCTTTCCCTTCCTGGATGTTCATGCTAAGCCGCCAAACCGGCTTCGACGTCGTGCGGCGTTCCGGGCACTTCAGACGTGGGGAAATCGGTCTTGAGCACTTTTAGCCTAGCCCACTCACTTCGATCTCCGCCGGTTGCCTGAAATAGGGGAGGGTGCCGCACACGTGCGAGTTACCCTTTCACTTCCTCAATCTTGACGCTCTTCAGCTCCACCGGCCTCGGCAGACGATCCGAGTGGTCGCGGGGTAGGCTTGAGCTCACGTGGGATCCCGACCAAAGTCGGGCACGAATTGCTCAGGCCGTCCTCCGTTTAGGCAAATCCCGTCGCTGGCGCCGGAGAACCGGAGCAAGAGCGTGTAATGCCTCGTTGACCGCAGTTCCGTCCGGGAAAACGTCCAGCACTTCAGGATCGATAACTACGATGTTGGTACCTTCGGCATATCGCCGCGCTGTTGCGCCTCGCATGGCCTTCGAGAAATCGTACTCGGGCCGCATCGTGTCCCTTTCGCTTTTCGGATGAATGCTAGCTCTCTTTCTCATATAACCGCCCGCCAACGCCTCGCAACCATGCCTAGCTGACTTCCTCAATCTCCACGCTCTTCATCACCACCGGCTTCAGCGGACGATCCGACCGGTCGCGGGCCAGGTTCGAGATCTTGTCCACCACATCCATGCCTGAGACGACCTCGCCGAAAATCGTGTGCTTGTGATTCAACCACGTCGTGGCCGCGGTGGTGACGAAGAACTGGCTGCCATTGGTATTCGGTCCGGCGTTGGCCATGGCGAGCTTCCCCGGTTTGTCGAAGACGCGGTCCTTCCCGAACTCGTCTTCGAACTTGTACCCTGGTCCGCCGCGGCCCGTGCCTTCCGGGCATCCGCCCTGGATCATGAAATTCGGGATCACGCGATGAAATACGAGTCCGTCATAGAAATTACCCTTCGTCATCTTGCCGCCTGAGCCGGCGTGCTCCTTGGTTCCGGAAGCGAGTCCGACGAAGTTCGACACTGTCTTCGGCGCCCGCTCTGGAAAAAGGCGGCAGATGAAGTTGCCTTCGCTGGTTTCAAATTTGGCATAAAGCCCGGGCTTCAAATCCCTCATGAGTCCTCTCTTCGGTATCAGTCTTGGCGTTAGGTACTAGAAGACTCACCACAGAGGACACGGAGAACACTGAGTGTCCTTTGGCTCCGTGTCCTCTGTGATCTCTGTGGTGATATCTTCTCCTCGGCTCCTATTGAGACGTCGACGTCGGCTTGTGAGTCGCGGCCGCGGGCTTCTTCGCCGCGTTCGCGGCGGGCGCCGGCGAGACGATTACCGCCGTCTTGATGCTGTCGAGCTCGGGAAAACTCTTTTTCAGAAAGGCGTTGCCCTGCTGCATAATCTGGTCCTGCAACTGGGTGAGTTGCTCTCCGTAACCGCTGTAAAGCTTGTCAACCACATCCATTCCGTCCACAACTTTGCCGAAGGGTGCGAAACCCTGAGCGTCGAGGCCGGCGTTGCGGTCGTTCAGATTGATGAACACTTGCGTGCTGCGCGAATTCGGCGCCCCGGTCTTGGCATAGGTGATGTATCCGCGCTGATTGCTCTGGACCACAGGATCGTCGTTGATGTTGGCGTTACTCCAGGCGGCGGCGATCTTGGGATTGCCGTTGATTCCGAATTGCACCACGAAGTCCGGCACCACCCGGAAGAACTCAACGTCGGTGAAGAATCCGTTCTTTACCAAGTTGTAGAACCGATCGGCGCCGACCGGCGCCCAGGCGCGGGTCACTTCAATCACGAAGTCGCCCTTGGTGGTTGTGAACTTCACCTTGTAGTCATCCGGTGCCTTCTGGTTTAAGGTCTTCGGGTCGAGCAGCGAGCGATGCACTGTCGCCGCATGGTGCGTGGTCGACGTCGATTTCTTTGTGCCGAGTGTGCCGGGCTGCGTTTGAGTTTGTCCAGAAGCGCTGACCATCGACAGGCTGATCAATACCGCGAGGCACAGCGCGCCCCCCAATACTTTCTTCATCGTAATCCTCCAAAACTATTGTAGTGATTTCGAAACTTGTTCCACCTGCCGCATCACGCGCAGGACGTTTCCGCCCAGAATCTTGACCAGGTCGTCCTCGCTGTAGCCGCGGCGGGCGAGTTCGCGGACAAGGTCAGGGAACTTCGAGCAATCCTCCAGACCGCGTGGCGCGAGACCCGAGATGCCGTCAAAATCCGATCCCAGGCCCACGTGATCCACGCCCGCGACCTCGACGGCGTGGTCGATGTGATCGGCGATTCGCGTGTAGCTTGGAATCGGCAGGCCTGCGTAGTACTTCTCATCGATTTTCGATTCTTCGTAGTATGTCAGGCGTTTCCCTTCCTTCGCGCGAGCCTCCCGCGCTGCCTTCACCTCAGCGTTCATCGCATCCTCGACCTTTTTGTAGGCGTCCGCGAAGTTCTCATCGAGGAAGCCGTCGTAAAAGTTGATGTCCACCACGCCGCCGTTCTTGGCGACGGCCCGCAGCATGTCGTCGGTCATGTCGCGGGGCGCATTGCAGAGGGCGCGGCAAGACGAATGCGAGGCGATCACGGGCGCCCTCGACGCGGCCACGGCGGCATAGAACGTGTCGTCGGAGACGTGCGAAATGTCCACCATCATGCCCAGGCGATTCATCTGCGCCACGACCTGACGTCCGAAATCCGACAGACCTTTCCAGTGCGGCTGATCGCCCGAAGAGTCGCCGATCTCGTTGTTCTTGGTGTGCGTCAGCGTCATGTAGCGCACGCCAAGCCGGTAATAAATGTCGAGCGCGCGCGGATCGTCTTCGATGATGTGCCCGCCTTCGACGCCCATCAGAATGGCGATTTTGCCGGCACGATGAATCCGCACCACGTCGTCCGCAGTGGTGGCGAGCGCGAGATCGTTCGGATGCGCCGCCACCTGGCTGTCGACCGCATCGATCAGATCGAGGGCGCGATGAATCAGGTCCTGCTTGGGCCAGTCCACGTCAACCCAGATCGACATGAACTCGGCGCCGAGATGTCCCGTCCGCGCTTTCGGTATGCTGATCATGAACGGGCTCGAGGGATCGGCGAGGTCGTAGCCCTCATCGAGGATCATCTGCGGCGTGTCGGCGTGGGTGTCAATGATGATGGCGCGCTGCAGCACGCGGTCCGCGACT
>JASHPE010000380.1 GCA_030038235.1 Terriglobia bacterium | reverse complement strand
GCTACACGTTGTTTGGCGTGATGGTCGACGGCGGCTACGCCGAATACGTGAAGTCGCCAGAGATGAACGTGATCCCCATTCCCGGCGATCTTAGCTTTGACGAAGCTGCGGCGGTGCCCCTGGTTTCCGTGACGGCCTGGCACATGCTCATGACGCGCGCCGAGCTCCGGCCCGGCGAGGACGTGCTGGTGATCGCGGCCGGCTCGGGCGTGGGCAGTGTGGCCATCCAGATCGCCAAGCTGATGTCGGCCCGTGTGATTGCGGTCGCGGGCACCGACGCCAAGCTCGAGAAGGCGCGCGATCTCGGCGCCGACGAGGTGATCAATCACCGGAAGCAGTCGATTGCCGGCGAAGTGCGGCGGCTGACCGATAAGCGCGGAGTGGACGTGGTGGTGGACCACGTGGGCACGGCGGTTTGGGAAGATTGCTTCGAGTCGCTCGCGACCTATGGGCGATTTGTCACCTGTGGCACAACCTCAGGCGAGGACGCGCGCCTCAATCTGCGGATGCTCTATGGGCGCCAGCGCACGCTGCTCGGATCGTTCATGGGCAGCAAGGGCGAGCTGCTGGAAGTGCTGAAGTTCATCGGCCAGCGCAAAGTGCGGGCGGTTATCGATTCGGTGTTTCCTCTAAGCGAGGCCGCAGCGGCGCAGAAAAAGATGGAAGATCGGGATTTCTTCGGAAAAATCATCTTGCATCCGTGACGAAGAGTACTTCAGTCATCGGCAAGCCCAGACAACCCTCGCTCTAGTGTCGATGATGATCCTCGACGCGACTCACGGCAGGATCATCGGCGAGCAGCATGGCGTTTGCACCGGCTTGAATTCCATTACCTCGGCGCGTGTCAGATTGGGATCGTACAGATTGAGCTGCCACTTGCCGTCGCGGCCGATTTGCGGCTTCTCGGCGTGATATCCGCGCGCGAGCACCGTCTGATACGCCGGCTGGATGCTCGTCACGCCCAGGGAGAAATGGTGCATCACGCCGAGCGTCCGCGGCGACGGGTTGTGCACGTTGAGCATGTATTCCAGCCAGTCGGTGCCTTCGGGCACCCGCATGTCCACCCAATCGACGCCGTCGTCTTTCATGCCGCCGTACCACATTAGCTTGAAACCGAGAATGTCGCCATAGAATCGATCGGCGGCCGCGCGGTCGCGGACCGTCACGCCGACGTGGATGATGTGACCAGAGACTCGCGTGTCCGGCATGAACTTGCCGAAGTCGCGGGTCTCGCGCGAACCCGTCAGATATTGAACAAACTCTACTTCGTGCCCGTCCGGATCTTTCAGCATGATGGGGGTAAGTTTGCCGGGTGCCGGATCGGGCGGCAGCCCGACATCCACGCCCTTGCTCGCGAGGTAGTCGCGCAGCCTCATTAGATCCGTCGTCTCAAACGCGATGTTCACGAGCCGGTCCTGGGCTGGGCTCTTGAGCCCACGAAATATCTCAATGTATTGGTGCTCATTCACCTTAAAGGTGAGGTCCTCGCTCCCCGAGGCCAACTTGTCGGTGAACGCTTCCGCGAAGCCCAGCACGTGTCCATAGAACTCGCGGGCCGCCGCCATGTTGTCCGTCAACAAGGCGATGTGGGCCACACCGACGATGGGCGGGCGCTCGACCGAGGCGGGCTTTGCGGCGGATTTTTGTACAGCGAATGCGGTCGCCAGTCGCGATCCTCTCAAGGCGGCTAGCGTCAACGCGAGGGCCAAAGTCACGAAGGCGAACGCCCGAAATCGAAGCGGCAAAAGTCCAGAACGCATGCTTTTCATGCTCCGAATTCTCCCGCCGCGATCATGCACTGTCAAGAAGAACGAACTATGGGTGGTCTGCGGCGTATAAAACGGATAGCCGTAGCAGTTGCGATGCGACGATGGCAGTGCTAATTTGATTCCGGCACTGCTGGCAGCGCATCACAATAATTGAGGGCACGTCGATGCGATGGTCATGGAAAATCGGACGCTTGGCGGGCATCAACGTCTACATGCACGCCACCTTCGTGCTGCTTCTCGCTTTCATCGTGTTCGCTTCCTGGTCCGAAAAACATGACCTGAACGAGACCGCGGTGGCGGTGGTGTTCATCCTCGCCATCTTCGCCTGCGTCATCCTCCACGAACTTGGACATGCGCTGACCGCGCGGCGCTACGGCATACGCACGCGCGACATCATCCTGCTACCGATTGGCGGCCTGGCTCGTCTCGAGCGCATGCCGGACAAGCCCCTGGAAGAACTCAGAGTCGCGCTCGCCGGCCCGGCCGTAAACGTGGTGATCGCCGCCGGACTTTTTGCGCTGCTGATCGCTTTCGGAGTCCATCCGAAACTCGCGCAACTCGAGCTCGTGAGCGGCGGCTTTCTCGAACGCATCATGTCCGTAAATCTCTGGCTGGCGGGATTCAACCTGATCCCGGCATTTCCCATGGACGGAGGGCGCGTCCTGCGCGCGTTGCTGGCCACGCGCATGGATTACACGCAGGCGACGTTGAAAGCGGCCCACATCGGCCAGGCATTGGCGCTGGTCTTCGGTTTCATCGGCCTCTTTCGCGACCCGTTCCTGCTTTTTGTCGCGCTCTTTGTGTGGATGGGTGCGGAGAGCGAAGCTTCAACGGTGCAGATGCACACCTCGCTCGGCGGCGTTCCGGTGGAGCGAGTGATGCTCACCGAATTTCACACGTTGCAACCTGACGATACGCTGGCACAAGCAACCGATTACGTTCTGGCTGGTTTCCAGCACGACTTTCCCGTGGTGTTCGGCGATCACGTGCTGGGCGTCCTGACGCGGGAGGACTTGATGAAGGCGCTCGCCGCGCACGGCTCCGGCCTGCACGTCCGTGAAGCCATGCGCCGCGAATTTCACATTGCCAATTCGCACGACACGCTGGACCAAGCGCTCGGAAGGCTCGGCACCGCCAAGGTGCGCACCATTCCCGTGGAGCACGACGGGCATCTGGTCGGCCTGCTGAACATGGAAAATGTCGGCGAGTACATGATGATCCAGTCGGCGCTGCGCCAGTCGCAGCCGCCCGGCGCGGCGCCGCCTGAAGATGTGAAGGAGAAGCCCGTCTTGATGCCGTGAGGTTCTAGCGCACGGCGTGCGTCCGCGTGAAATCGTCGAGCCGCACCACGAAATCCGCCCACAGCCGCTTCGAGTCGACGCTCGTGATCCAGGTGATGTTCTCGCCAGTCACCGGATGCTCGAAGACCATGTCATCGCGCAGGCGCGGCCGGGGTTTGCTTTCGCCGCTCGCCAGGCCTTCCACGTAAGCCGCCGTGATGATGTCCCAGATGATCCAGGGCTTGGAGAGATCGTCCGCGCGCAGCGGCTTGACGTTGCGGTAGTACCAGTCCTGGTACTCGTCCCAGAGCCACGTGCCGAGCGGACCGTGATCCGCCACCAGCGCCTTCGCCTGCGCCGGCGTCAGCGCGAGATAGGTGCGGCACACGTCCCCCGAACCGATCACCACCGGGACATCGGAGTTGAGGATCACCTGCCAGGCGCGCGGATCGTTGGCGACATTGAACTCATCGCCGCCGTCCGGCCAGCGATTGAATCCCATGGCGACGATGCGGATGCGGTCCACGATGCCGGGATCTTCGAGGATCGCCGAGGCCACATCGGTGGCGGCGCCGATGGTCAGCACGTCGAGACGGCCGTCCTTCGAGAACGCGCGCGAGGCGCCGACGATGAAATCCACGCCGGCGTTCCCGCGCGGGCTGCGCGTGTCCGCGAGCGGCAGGCTCGATCCCTCGAACAGCGGCGGATGGCTCTCGAGGTCCATGTGATTCTCAACTTCATCCACCAGCACGCGATAGGTGTAGTGCGCCGAAGGGGGCGGAAGCGTGGGAGCGTGCGCCGACACCATGCCCATCACGTCGAACTGCGGATTGGCGAGGAGGTAGAGCACCGCCCATTGATCGTCGATTTCATTCCCGACGTCGGTGGACAGGATGATGGGGATCTGGGCCGCTGATGCGGCGAGGCAGGAAAAGATTAAACACAGAGGCACGGAGACACGGAGAAGATAACAAAAACGAAGATCGCGCGGGTTTTTCGAGGTTTCCCGTCGTTCTCTGTGCCTCTGTTTCTCTGTGTTTGATTTTTTCACAGCTAGCTTGAAGCGCCGACCGGCGTCACCGCCGAAGACCTCTCAAGGTCGGCCAGACGCTGGCGGGCGTAATCCGCCCAGGAGCTTGAAGGATCGAGTTCGATATAACGGCGCCAGTGCGCACGCGCGCGCGTGAACGCCCCGAGTTTCTCGCATACACGCGCCAGGTTGTAGTGGGCGTCCGCGAATGCGGGAGCCAGCGCCAGGGCTTCGTCGAAATAGTGCGCGGCGGCGTCGAGGTGGCCCAGATCGTCGAGCACGCTACCCAGATTGAAGTGGGCCAAGGGATTCCCCGGCGCCACTTCCACCGCCTTCCGGAATTCCTCGGCGGCCGTTTGCCAGTCGCCTTCCTCGTAGCAGAGCGTTCCCAGGTTGAGACGGGGCTCAAGCCACTGCGGCGCCTTCTCGACGATATTCCGGTAGGCCTGGATGGCCTGCTGGCGCATATTGGGCTCGCCCTCGCAGTCGAGCGCCATCGTGAGCCAATCCTCAAGGCTCCGTTCGGGCATCGAGCTGACGCGCGCGGCCTGGCCGCTCCCCTCGAAATCGAGCAGGAGCTGGCCGGAGACCGGCTCAATGCGCGTGCCGTGGTATTCCACCGCCACGCGGCGTCCGGCGGGAACAAAACGCAGCTCGGTCAGCGCGCTCTCGGCCTCCGCCGGAAACTGGCGTTGGACGGCTTCGAGGGCCATTTGCAGGCGTCGCGCGGAAATGTGCTGGGCGGTGATCTGCTTCACGGTGCGCAGGCGAACCAGATCGCGAAAGCTATAAGGCCGCTCGCGCACTTCGGGCGCCTCCACCAGGCGAAGCCGCTCCCAGGAGCTGAGCTGCGCCGTGGTGATCCCAACAATGCGAAGCACGTCGTTGCGGCTGAATTGATCGAGGGTTGTCATGACTCCCCCACGTGGCACGGCCAATCCTGACCGTTGCCATTCACGGGCGGGACTCCCGTGCTACGCCCGTAACCGATTACTTGGCGACCCTTCGCGATGCGCGCTTGGGCGTGGCGGCTTCCTCGGCTGCGGCTTCGGCGGTGGCGCGCACCGGAGGCTTTTTGGGCGCAGCTTCGCGCGCGGCCAGGCTCTTCTTCAAGGCTTCCATCATGTCGATCACGGGCGCGAGCTGCGGCTCAGGCGCTTCGGCGATCTGCTGGCCCGCGAGTTTCGCATCCACCAGCTCTTTCAGCCGGTCCTGATACTCGTCGCGATACCGCTTGGGATCGAACTCGCCCGTGAGGCTCTCCACGAGCTGTTTGGCGAGCTTGATCTCGTCCGGCTTCACCTTCACATCGGTCGTCTGGCCGTACTCCGGCACGTCGCGGACCTCGTTCGCATAATACATCGTGTGCAGCGTGAGCCCATGCGCGCGCGGTCGGATGATCACCGTATATTCGTGCTGGTGCATGGTGACCTTGGCGATGGCGGCGCGGCCGGATTCCTCCATCGTCTGCACGAGCAACTGATAAGCCTTGCGTCCCGGGTCTTCCGGGACGGCCAGGTAGGAGGTCTCATAGTACAAGGGGTCGACGTCTTTGAGGTCGACGAATTCCTGGATCTCCATGCTGCGCGCCGAGGGCGGAGCGATTTTCTTGATCTCCTCTTCCTCGACGAGCACGTATCGGTCCTTCTCGTACTCGTAGCCCTTCACGATCTCCGAGCGCTGCACCTGCCGCTGGCACGTGGGGCAAAACTGGGGCTGCTTGATGCGGGTCTTGCACTCGGCGTGAAGCTGGTTGAAGTGGATGGCCTCGCCGCGCGCGGCGGAGAAGAGCCGGATGGGAATCGAGATCAGCCCGAAAGTCAGATAACCTGTCCAGACAGAAGTTGCCAAGTCGCCATCCTTTCCGCCAATAGCCGCCGGGACGGCTTCCTGCCGCGGTGCTAAGCGCCCCCAACGCAGTGTAGTACAAATGGAGGCTAGACGCAAGCATCTTCGAGCGGCTGCGGTCAGGCGGCGAGTCACTGCGCCCAGTTTCCAACCGGAGACCTTCGACCCGGCTGAATTCCCGCACATTGTTCGCTACCAGGTCACATTGAGGCTCAGAGCGTGGGTCGACGCCTGGCGACGTGGATGCAGATGCTAGTGTCGAGGGGATAGCGCATCAAAGGCCAACCCGCTTTTGGAGCGTGGGCGGGCGTCGGCCGCCCTTGAAGAAGTCCTTGGAGAGCCCGGCGAGCGACTCAAATGCCTTCGCGAGGTTCGGAGGTTGCTCCCGCAGGATGACGTCGTCGCCCCCGGCGGAGGCTCTCGACTTCGCTGGAAAGAAAGCGAAAGCCGCGCGGAATCCGGACGGCCTGGGAATACGGCATCCCCGCCTGATGCGCGCCTTCGGCATCGCCGACCGCCGGCATCCCATCCTGGATGAAAGCGGCGGCCGCGCTGTCGTTGACCGCCTCAAGCCAACCTGCTGGTGTCTCACCGCCGTCGCCGCCGCCGAGCCGGCTGCCAAGTTCGCTCATGGCGGGTTCGAGCGGCGTGCGCCGGCCCAGTTCCGGGTATTACCTTGTCAACCAGACACTGCGATCATTCGTATCTGAGCGCCACTATGGGATCGACGGCCGTCGCACGCCGCGCCGGTATGTATCCGGCAGCCGTGCCGGTGGCAATCAGGGCTGCGGACATGACGGCCAGCGTCAGCGGATCGTCGGGTGAAATTCCGAACAGCATGTGCGCGACCAGACGGTTGACTGCCAGCGCAAACGGTACGCCGATGGCAACGCCGATTCCAACCAACCGTATCGTCTGCCCGAGCACCATCCAGAGAACGTCGCGCCGCGGCGCGCCGAGCGCCATGCGAATCCCGATCTCGTGCGTGCGGCGCGCGACGGCGAAGGCCATGAGCCCGTATAGCCCAACCGCCGCCAGTAGCAAAGCAAGCGCGCCGAAAACTTCGGAGAGCGCAGCGGTCATTCTCTGGTTGAGCAGCGACTGCTCGTCCGCCTGCCGCAGGGTCCGGATCTGGAACACATATTCGTGTCCCATGGAATCGACCAGTTGCCGGACCTGCGGACCAGCCGTCGCGGGATCGCCACTCGTGCGGACCAGGAGATTGCCCCAGTGCGCGCGTTCGCCCTCCTGCAAGTTGTCCGCATAAACCACGTTGAGCTGCGGGCTGCGCACACCGTTGATGTAGGCATTGCTCACCACCCCGATCACTTCGAGGTCCTGGCGTTTCGGGTCAGTGCCGATGCGGATGTGCCGACCCACGGCATCGCCGGAAGGGAAAATCTCCGCCGCCAGTTTCTCGCTCAAGATGACCACGCGTTGGGTCTTTTCCGTGTCATCCCAGGTGAAGTCTCTTCCGCGCCGCAAGCCGATGCCCATCGTGTCGAAGAACCCGGGCGCGGTCATTGTGAACTTCGCCGCGCGCGCATTCTCTGGCGAAGCCCCTGCGCGCGACACCGTCTCGTCGGGCACGGCGCTCCAGCCCGGCACAAAGTTCGCAAGCGCCGCCGATCGGACGCCGGGTATCGCTGAGGCGCTTTGGATCAATTGCGAGTAGTAGCTGCCATTGTCGATGTTCTTGTAGCCGTTCGGGACCGGGAGCAACTGCACGCTGAGCACACCGTCGCTCTGGAAGCCCCTTTTGAAATTGCGCAGATTTTCGAGGCTGCGGACGAACAGCCCGGCGCACGCCAGCAGGACGACCGAGAGCGCCACCTCGGCGCACATCAGCAGCTTTGCGAATCGCCCCGTTCCTGTACCGATAGTGCGTGCGCCTTCCTGCAATGCGCCCGCCGGAGCCTGCCGGGCCGCGCGCACCGCGGAGGCGAGTCCAAAGAAAAAGCCGGTCGCGAGTGCCGCCGCTATAGTGAACGCGAGCACGCGCGCATCCGGATCGAGCCGCAGAGCCGGCGGCACGGCGTAAGTGCTCATCATGAAGTTACCCAGGGCGGCGCTCGACCAGTACGCGATCGCAATCCCGGCGAGCGCCCCCGCTCCCGCAAGCAGCACGCTCTCCGTGAGAACCTGCCGCGCCAGCCGCCAGGGTCCGGCGCCCAGCACCAATCGCACGGCCATCTCGTGGCTGCGCGCTGCACCCTCGGCCAGCATGAGATTCGCCAGATTCACGCAGGCGATCAGCAGCACTAATCCGGCGAGACCCATCAGCACGTAGAGCGGCCGGGTGAAATGCGACCGCAGAAACCAGTCGATGCCCGTCGCGGCCGACGTCACTTCGACGCCCGTCGCCAGGTACTCCTCCTGCTGCTGCGCGGTGAAGTTCGTGGGCACGGTCGACTTCAGCACCGCGGGCCAGATGGCGCTGATTTGCGCGCGCGCCTGCGCCAGCGTCACGCCCGGCTTCAGGCGTCCTGTCGCGCGCACCGCAGAATGGGAGCTGCTGTAGAGTTTGTCGAGAGGCTCTCCCACGATCAGCGGCTCGGCGGTGAGGGGAATCGTTACGTCCGGTTCAGTGGCAAGGCCCATGCCGCTGAAACCGGGCCGTGTGACTCCGATGACAGTGAAAGGAACACCTTCGATCCTGATGGTCTTGCCGATGGCAGCCGTGGAACCGCTGAAGGCGCGTCGCCAGAAGCTGTAGCCGAGCACGACGACGCTCCCGGGCACGCCCCCGTGCAGATTCACATCCGCCGGCGTGAGAAACCGCCCAACCAAGGGCGCGACGCCCAACACGTCATAGAAGTTGCCGTCCACCGTGTAGAAATCGGCCCGCGTCAGGGCGCCGTTCACCTCGACCGTAGCGACGCCATCACCGAGCCAGGCGCTCAGTCGCGAAAACACCTGCTGGCGTCGCGCCATCTCTTCGAAAATCGGGAAAGACACTGCTCCGGTTGGACCGTAGGCGCTCGGTGGGCCGACCTCGACCAACTGCTCAGGCTGGCTCACCGGCAGATCGCGCAGTATCAAGGTGTTCAGAAGGCTGAAGATTGCGGTATTGGCGCCGATGCCGAGGGCAAGCGTGACGACGGCAATGGCGGCGAATCCCGGGCGGCTGCGGAATCGCCGGAGAGCATCGCGAACGTCATGCGCCAGGGTCTCGATCATGGGCAATCTCTGCTGGGCGCCATAAGTTCAATGGCCGAGAATGAGGGGTCCCGGAACTCATCGACGAGTTGATCTTCGTTCGCCGGGTGGCTGCTGGCAAGATTCTGCTTCAGCTTTCTGAAAGACTCCCGCTTCCGTGCCTCTTGACCCTCGAGGCCGAGACGCACCAAGGCAGCGATAGCCTTGCTCATACTCGTGTCCACGGTTTCGGCATAGCGTTCGACCCGATGGGCAATCTCGGCAGGTAGTCCGACCGTGTATCGCGGTTCCGGCCCACGCCTGCGAGCCTTGGTTCCCAGGTGCTGGTTGCGCTTCATCGCTGTGCCTCATAGTAAGTCGTATAGCATCATGGTGCGTCACTTTGAGGCGAACAGGCAATTCGCAAACGACAGGTACGTGCCCCTTGCCACTTGTCATTCGTATCTGAGCGCCACCATCGGATCCACGCGCGTTGCGCGGCGCGCCGGGATGTAGCTGGCGAGCATGGACACAACCATCAGCCCCACCGGGACCAGGACGAACGTGGCAGGATCTGTGGAACGGACTTCGAAGAGAAAGCTGGTCAGGAATCGCGTCAGCGCCCATGCTCCGGCCACGCCGAGGATTACACCTATCAGCGTCAGTGCGAGTCCATCGCGCACGATCAGGCTCAGCACGTCGCGGCGCTCGGCGCCGAGCGCCATGCGAATGCCGATCTCGTGTGTGCGCTGGGTAACCGAGAAAGCCATGACGCCGTAAATTCCCACCGTCGCCAGGGCGAGCGCCAGTCCGGCGAAAATTCCGAGCAGCAGCATGTTGAACCGCCTCGGAGCCAGAGAATCGGAAATCGCCTCCTCCATGGTGCCGACGTGATAGATCGGTTCCGAGGAGTCGACAGCCATCACCTGCGACCGGACGGCCGAGACCAGGCTTGTGGGATCGGATGCGGTGCGCACGGCGAGCTGCATGGAGGGATCGACTTGCTGAAGATAGGGCACGTAGATCTCGCCCTCAACGTCCTGACTGAGCCCCTCGTGCCGCGTGTCCCCCACTACTCCGACCACAGTTGTGGCCTGAGGCCCGCCGGACCCCGGGCGACCAAGCGCAAGCTGCTTGCCCACCGGATTCTCTCCCGGCCAGAGATGCCGGGCCAGGGCTTCATTCACCACGGCCACCGTCTGAGCGTCCTCGTCGTCATGATCCGTGAAGGTGCGGCCCTGGAGCACCGGGATTCCGAGGGTATAGAAGTAGCCCGGATTTACCGTGATTCGCGACATCGTCACCATCGTAGAGTCCGAGAGGACCGCTCTGCCGGTGAGTCTCTGAAGAGCGAGCATCCACTGGGCGCGATAGGGACTGAGTGGCAGCGAATCTGAGAGGCCCGCCGAGCGGACTCCGGGCAAGCTTTCGATCCGGGCGAGTACCTCTGAAAAGAATTCGATCTTCTGCTGATCCGTAGGATATCGCGAATCTGTGACGCTCAGGTCCATTGTCAGCACGCGTTCGGGCGCAAAGCCGGGATCGACGGAAAGGAGGCGAGAAAAGCTCTTGATCAGCAGTCCGGCGCCGATCAGCAGGACTAGCGCCAGCGAAATCTCGGCGACGGCCAGGGTGCCCCGCAACCAGCTTCGGCGCGCTCCGGCGCTGGCCGCGGGGCCCGTCTCCTTCAAGCCTTCGGCGAGGTCGGAACGAGTGACGGCGACGGCGGGCGCGAGGCCGAAGAGAATTCCGGTGAGCAGAGAGACACCGAGCACGAACAGGAGCACAGTGCCATCGACGTGCGGAAGTGGGACGCCGAGAATGCCTCCTCCGAGATCCGACGGAATCAGGCGCGTCATCATGGCCACACCCCAGGCCGCCAGCAGCAGTCCCGCCCCGCCGCCCACCAGGGCCAGAATCACGCTTTCGGCGAGCAACTGGCGGACAAGCCGCCAGCGTCCGGCGCCGAGCACAGCGCGCACGGCAACCTCCCGCGAACGCGCCGAAGCTCGCGTGAGCATCAGGTTGGCCACATTCGCACAGGCGATCAGGAGAACAAGGCCGACGACCCCCATCAGCGTCAGCATGGCCGGACGCAGGTTGCCGGCGAGATGTTCGGCAAGGGGGACCACTTTCAGCTCATCCTGTGGCGGTTGAAATGGGCGTCGAGTGGCGCGCCTCTGCACCGGACCGGATGCACCTGGCGGGATTGCAGTCTGAGGGCCACCTTGCGTTAAAGGACCGCCGGCGATGCCATGCATGCGATTCGGCGGGGCTGCAGAACTCGCCGGCCCAGGGCCGGATGAGCCCGCAGGCGCCGGTCCTTCTTTGCCCATGGGCTGAGCGCGTTTACGGATCTCATCAAGGTCACCACGAACTGCGGCCAGGGAAACACCTGCCTTCATGCGACCGACAATCCGGACGAGCCTGCGCGCCCGCATTTCGCCGCGAAGCCGCTCCTGGGCTTCGTTGAGCTGCAGGGGAACCAGCATCTGAACGTCCGCGTCGCCCGGGAACCGAAACGTATCGGGCATCACGCCCACGATCGTCGTGGGCGTGTTATCCAGATCAATCGTCTGCCCGAGCACCTGAGGGTCAGATCCGAAATACTGCTGCCAGAAAGGGTGCATCAGAATGGCAAGACGGGGGGCGTTCGGTTGATCCTCCTGCGGCGTGAATTGGCGTCCGAGTTGAGGCCCGACGCCGAGCGTGGCAAAGAGATTGGCCGTAGCGTAGGCCCCGTGGACGCGCATCGGCGTGCCGCGGCCGGTCAGGTTAAAGTCGGCGGATTCGTCATAGGCCGCGATCTGGTCCAGAGTGTGGTTCTGATACTTCCAGTCGACATAGTCTCCGCCGAGCGGGAGCTCGGCCTTCAGCGCCGGAACAACCTCGGAGATCCACACCAAGCGGTCACTGTGCGGATAGGGCAACGGGCGCAGCACCACGGCGTTCACCACGCTGAAAATCGCCGTGTTTGCGCCGATACCCAGCGCCAGCGTGAGCACCGCCACCAGGGCGAATCCGGGATTCCGCCGCAACTGGCGCAGTCCGTACCGCACGTCCTGGAACAAGGTTTCCACGGCGAATACTCCTCTTTGCTGGCGATATTCTTCTTTCACTTGCTCGACGCCGCCGAATGCGCGCGCGGCGGCATATCGAGCTTCCTCCGCCGAGAGCCCGCGCTTTAGGTAATCGCGGTGGAGCATTTCGAGATGCCCGCGCAGCTCGCTTTCGAGATCGCGATCGAGACGCTTCTTGCGAAAAAGGGCTGCAACCCGGGCTGCGAAAGTGCGCAACCGGAACATGTAATCGCCAATCACCAATCGCCAATCACTCAATCACCCGATGCCCGATCACCCGATGAGGTCACTCGCTTCTGAGCGCCGCAACCGGATCCGTCCGCGTTGCCCTGCGGGCTGGAAGATATGCTGCCAGCAGCGCGGTCCCCGTGAGCAACACCGGCAGGCCGATGAGGGTTGCGGGATCGGACGGTCCAACTCCAAACAACAGACTCGAGATCAGCCTGGCAAGAATCAACGCCACGGCAATTCCTGCCGTGACTCCCACGACTGTGAGGCGCCCTGCTTCTTTGAGCACAAGGCGCGTGATCTCGCCGGCGCTCGCTCCGAGCGCCATCCGGATCCCAAACTCGTGTGTACGGCGCGAAACCGAATAAGAGATCACGCCGAATATTCCCGCCGCGGCCAAGATCAGCGCTATGGCTCCGAAGAGTCCGAGCAGCCAGGTGCGCAGGCGGGCCTGGCCAAGTGAAGTGTCGACCACTCCCGTCATCCACTGCACATCGGTCACGGGCAGATCGCGATCCACCTCGTGCACCTTGGCCTCAATCGCCTGAGTTGCGGCGGAGGCGCTCGACGTCGTCTTCGTCACCAGGCCTACACCCCAGAGGGGCGCCTGTGCGAACGGCACGTAGAGCATCGGTCCTGGCGGCTGATCGAGAGCGGCGTCGCGTATGTTTCCCACAACGCCGACGATCTCGCGCTTGACGCTGGGGTCCGCCAGGAACCCGAAGATAAGCTGCTGACCTACGGGATCCCGATGCGGAAAGTAAATGCGGGCGAGCTCCCGGCTGATGATGACCACGCGCGGGCTGGACATCACATCCTGCGGGCTGAAATAGCGCCCGCGCAACAGGGGGATGCCCATCACTTGAAAATAGTTCGGGCTAATCGTGGCGTAGTCGGCGGCAATAGTCCTTCCCGGCGGCAGCGGAGGACCATTGACGATCGAAAAGGGCAGATTCACCTGCTGGTCCGCGATGGGCATCGGAAGAACCTCGGCTGTATCCTTCAGGCCCGGTTCAGACTGAATCCGCTCGAGCGCCTCTTTCGAAAAAGTCACCCATTGCTGCGGCACGGAGTACTGAAATCTCGGCAGTTGAACCTCGGCCCTCAGAATCTGGTGGGTCTCGAATCCCGGATTCACCGACATCAGCGCGGCAAAACTGCGAATAAGCAAACCCGCCCCGATCAGAAGCACCATGGCCAGGGCGACTTCGGCGCTGACCAGAAGATTGCGGGCGCGGCGGCGGTCCTTACCCTCCCCCTGGCGCCCTGCGCTCTCTTGCAGCGTTGCGCGCAGCCGTGGATCGGCGGCGAAAAACGCGGGCGCGAATCCGAACAGCAGGCTTGATGCGAGCGCCAGAGCCAGAGCAAACGCGAGCATCCAGCCGTCGACGCGAATGGAGTCCGCGCGCGGGAAGCTCCGCGGTACCAATCCGCTCAGGCCCCGAACTCCCCAGTAGGCCAGAGCGATGCCCAGCACCGCGCCGAGCAGTCCGAGCACCGCGCTCTCGGTCAGTAACTGGCGCAGGATTCGTCCTCGACTTGCGCCCAGCGCGGCTTTCACGGCGAATTCCCTGGCGCGGGAGGTTGCGCGCGCGAGCAGAAGATTGGCCACATTCGCGCAGGCGATCAGGAGCACCAGGCCGACCGCGGCCAGCAGCACGAGAAGCGGCGTCGAAGCGTCCTCGCCGGTCACAGCCTCACGAAGCGACGCGGTACGGATCGCCCATCCCTTGTCGCCCGGCCGATACTCGGGCCAGAGCCGGTCGCCGACCGTCTGCATCTCCGCTTCACCCTGCGCCTCGGAAATTCCCGGTTTCAAACGGGCCAGCGCGGTAAAGAGGTGTTGGGTGGGATTCGTGGTCGGGGGACCGAACAAGGGGTCTTGAACGATCGGAATCCAGAGCTGGCGGCTCGGTCCTTCATTGAAGAACGAAAACTGAAAGCGGGCCGGCATCACTCCGACCACGGTGAAAGACCTTTTGTCCAGGTCGATCTTGGTGCCGATAAGGCTCGAATCGGCGCCGAAACGGCTGCGCCACAGATCGTAGCTGAGCACCACCACAGGCGGGGCGCCCTGCGCATCGTCTGCCGGGCGGAACGCGCGACCTATCATGGGCACGACCCCCAGAACGGAGAAAAAACTCGAAGTCACGTCGCCGACCCTCACCACCATCGGCTCGCCGCGCCCTGTGAGATTGAGTTCGTGCGCTGCCACCGCGGCCATTCCGCTGAAGACGTGGTTCTGCCGCTGCCATTCCTGAAACTCCAGATAGGAGCACGCCGTGCCGGTGATGCCCGCGCGATCGTTCGCCTCGAACACACGCACCAACTGGCCGGCATTGCGAAAGGGCAGCGGCTTAAGGAGCACGGCGTAAACAGCGCTGAAGATCGCGGTATTCGCCCCAATGCCCAGCGCCAGCGTGAGGATCGCCACCAGCGTGAATCCGGGATTGCGGCGAAGCTGACGGAATCCGTAGCGCACATCTTCAGCCAGGGTCTCCAGCATGGGCAATCCTCTCTGCTCTCGATATTCCTCCTTCACCTGCTCAACCCCGCCGAAGGCTCTCGCGGCCGCATGCCGGGCGTTTTCCGGCGAGAGTCCTTGTTTCAGATAATCGTCGCGCAGCAGATCGAGGTGGGTGCAAAGCTCGCTTTCGAGATCGTGATCAAGCTGCTTCCTGCGAAACAGCGCCGAAATACGTGAGATCAACGCAACCAAACGATTCATATCAGCCTTGCTCGTCCAGGCAGCCCCTCAGGTTCGCGCGAACCGCAATCGTGAAGAAAATGGCGGCTCTTCGCATCAAAGGCATTGTTTTTGTTCCCTCAAATCGCATCTAAACCATTGCACATCATGAACGTGATGGCTTTTCACACGTCAACTCTATTATTTTCAGATAGCTGATGGCTTTCGACCTCTATGAGAAATAGTAAGTGACCTGTTTTCATAAACATGATGGGTTCGTTTGGCGGAAAATCGATTTATTTTCTCGCTTTCTCTCTCGCAAAATCGTCGGCCCGAAAGGCCGACAGGATATTGTCCTCCTGAAATTTGCGACAGTGGGTGAAATTGAGAAGATTGAGAAAATCTATTTTCATAACGAATTCAATGACTTACAAGCGAAAGTGTAAAAAACACGCAGCGAGGTCGGGGCGTCCCTCGTCCTACCCCCTTTCGAGCCCTACCGACCATCACGTCCGCTCGCTACCTCAAACGCGCCCAGGCCCGATCCGCCGCCTGTGCTTGCGATCACGTGCGCGTTTCACTCGTACCTCAACGCCGCCATCGGATCGACACGCATCGCGCGACGCGCCGGAATATAGCTCGCGAGCAGCGCTACGAGAGCCAGGAGAATCGACACGCCTGCGAGAGTCGTGGGGTCGCGGGGCGCGACGCCGTAAAGTACGCTACTCAGCAGCCGCGACAGGGCCAGCGCGCCGGCGACACCGAAGGCAAGCCCCAGCGCCGTTAGCTTCAGCCCATCGAACACCACCAGCCGCAGCACTTCGGAACGCCGGGCGCCAAGCGCCATCCGGATGCCGATCTCGTGCGTGCGCTGACTGGCGGAATAGGAGATCACGCCATAGAGCCCGATGGCTGCCAGCATCAGGGCGACCGCGGCAAAGATGCCGAGCAGGATGGCGACCACCCGCTGAGGCGCGAGCGATTCCGAGGCCAGTTGCGTCATGGTCATCACGTACGAAACCGCCTGATCTTTGTCGACCGCCCAAATCACACGCTCAGCCGCCTTCGCAAGCCCGACCGGATCGGATGCGGTGCGGATGGCGAAGCACATCAGCGGCTCCGGGACCTGGGAAAACGCCAGGTAGACCTCCGCGGTCACGTCGGAAGTCAGGCCGAGATGATGAACGTCCCCAACGACTCCTACGACTTCCACAGGGTCCTTGATGTACGCCACCACGATCCGCTGGCCGACTGGATCTGATGTAGGCGCGATTCTCCTCGCGAGCGTGGCGCTGACGATGGCGACTGCGGTCGAGCCCGCACGGTCAGCGTCCACAAAGTAGCGGCCCTTGAGCAGGGGAATATTCATGGCGCGGAAATAGTCGGGCGTGACCGAACTCCACACGGCCTGCGGCCTCTGTTGCTCGGGGATCTTCTGCGACTCAAGCGCCACATTCCGCACGCCCCACCACCCGCTGAGCGGAAGAAAGGTCACCGTGCCGGCGGACTGCACTCCGGGCAGCGACTTGATGCGCCCGAGGACTTGATCGCCGAACGCGAGCTGCTGGGTGTCCTTCGGGTACTTGGAACCAGGCAGCATGACGCGCATGGACAGAACGTGATCGGGATTCAGGCCGAGGTCGCCGCGCAGCAGATGAACGAGGCTCGTTAACATGAGGCCGGCAGCGGCCAGCAAGACCAGCGAGATCGAGACTTCGGTCACCGCAAGGACACCGCGAAAGCGGCGTCCCTGGCGGCTTCCGCTGAGGCTGCGTCCGGAATCCTTCAGGGACTCGTACGTATTCATCCCGCAGACATGCAATGCCGGGACCAGTCCGAAAATCAACGCGGTGAGGAGAGAGACACCCAAGGCAAAGCCCAATACCCAGCCGTCGATCGGTATCTTGTCGATGCGGGGGATATTGAGATTGGCGATGGTGGGTGGAAACATAGCCACCAGCGCGCCCGTTACCCAATACGCGATCAACAGGCCGACGGCGCCACCGGCGAGGCCGAGCAAGGCGCTCTCGGTGAGCAGTTGACCGAGCAGCCGGCGGCGACTCGCACCCAGCGCTGTCCGAACGGCCACTTCGCGCTGACGCGCCATGGCACGAGCCAGCACGAGATTGGCGACATTGGCACAGGCGATCAGCAGCACGAAGCCCACGGCGCACAGC
Source organism: Terriglobia bacterium (assembly GCA_030038235.1). Lineage (GTDB taxonomy): Bacteria > Acidobacteriota > Terriglobia > UBA7540 > UBA7540 > Gp13-AA77. The sequence continues at coordinate 7,091 of JASHPE010000380.1, read as the reverse complement.
AGCACCAGCAGCGGCGCGCGAATTTCGCCGGTGGTCATCTGGCGCAAGGTCATGATGTTGACGCCTTCGTCTTTGTTCGTACTCGGATATGCGCTGGCGAGGCGGCCAGCAATGGTGTTCATGCCGCTCTGAGCCTGCTGGATGCTGACGCCGGGCTTCAAACGAGCGACCACGCGCAGAAAACGATAATTGCGGTCCTGGACTGCTTCACGAGGGATCACCAAAGGAGTCCAAAGTTGCGTAACCGTGTCCGGAAAGGAGGGCGGCATCACGCCGACGACCGTGTAGGACGCGCCATCAAGCGTGATGGTCCTTCCCACAAGGGTTCGGTCGCCGCCGAAGTGGCTCTGCCAGATGCGATAGCCGAGCACGGCGACATGATTCCTGCCCTCTTGCTCTTCTTCAGGGGCAAAGGTGCGTCCGATCAGCGGCGCGACGCCAAGAATTTGAAAATACTCGGCGGAGAATTCATAGGCCGTGATGGGCGCGGGCTCGCCGGCGCCCGTCAGCGTATACGTGACATCGGTGGATCCCGCCATGGCTTCGAAGACGTGATTCTGCGATTGCCAATCGCGGAAATCCGGCGGCGAGACCTGGTCGGTGTCGTAGCCGTGCGCCCGGTCGTTGCCCCAGACCATCACCAATCGGTCGGCGTCTCGATAAGGAAGCGGCCGCAGCAGGACAGTGTTCACCACGCTGAAAATCGCGGTGTTGGCCGCGATGCCCAGGGCTAGCGTGAGAATCGCCACCACCGCAAATCCGGGACTGCGGCGCAGTTGCCGCAGCGCATAGCGAATATCCTGAGCCAATGTCTCGATCATGGGCAATCCTCTCTGATCGCGGTATTCTTCCTTCGCCTGCTCCACGCCGCCGAAACTGCGCAGGGCGGCGAAACGCGCATCTTCGGGCGTCATGCCACGGCGCACGTTCTCCTCGATGAGCATATCGAGATGCGCGCGCAGCTCGCCCGTGAGATCCCGTTCCAGCCGTTTCTTGCGAAACATTGTCGCCAGACGCGCTGCGCGGGTACGTAGCCGACTCATTTTTCGGCCTCTTCAAGATGTGCTACAGTGCGTCATATGAAGCTCGTAGGCAAGAATTGGCGGCAGAAGTTCGCCTTGCGTTTTCCAGGCGTCGGCCGTAGCGGCCGAAAAGACGTCGCCGAACGCCACGAAGAACTCCTTTGGCGCGATCTCAAGCCCCACGGCACTTCCAAACGATGTTCCGGCGCTGACCCTCGTCCCTGATCAGAGCGGCGCTGCCGCTCGACCATCAATCACACTTCCGCGCCTTGCAATAACCTCGCGATGACACCGGCCACGCGCTCCCAGCTTTCGGCCTCGCGTGCGAGCTGCTTCGTGCCCGCTTTGGTGAGCGAATAGTATCGAGCCCGCCGGTTGTTGTCAGACGTGCCCCACTTGGAGCTGATCCAGCCCCGCTGCTCCAGGCGGAGCAGCGCCGGATAAAGCGTGCCCTGATTGAGATGCAGCAGGTTCTCTGAGACCTGCTCGATCCGTCGCGCGATGCCGTAGCCGTGCTGCGGCCCCAGGCTATCGAGCGTCTTCAGCACCAGCAGGTCCAGCGTGCCGCGCAAAATGTCTTCCTTGCCTCCGGTCATGGCTCTCCTTTAGAAATCCAACAGGAGTATGTTCGATCTTCTGTAGGAAGTCAACAGGAATTTAGACGGTGGCCGGTGCGGCCTGTCAGCGGGCGCATCGGACCTGGGCCGGACTCTCCGCCGTGCGGGAATCGGCAGGTGAATAGCAGAATCCGGATATAAATAGCAGGATTTGTATATTGATTTTGCTTGCAACTTTGAAATCTTATGGTTAGATACCTGCACGCGAGCCGGGGTGGGCCCTGGGCCCAGGTAGACCGGCCGGCGCGGACTAAGCGAAAAAGGTTACTTTGCCAAGCGGCAAGACGGTTTCGGCTCGATTAGGGGGAGAAACCATGTGGAAGAGAGCCGGAGTAGGAGCGCTGGTGGTTCTCGGGCTACTGCTGACCGGCCTTCGGTTCGCCAACGGGCAGACCACAGCCGCCTCGCTTTCAGGAGAGGTGAAAGACCAGCAGGGCGGGTTAGTGCTCGGCGTTGCCATCGAGCTCAGGAATTTGGGCACGGGCACTGTGCGAACCGCGACCAGCGATCGCGAGGGCCGATACGCTTTCTCAAGTCTCGAGCCGGGGAACTACGAGCTGACTGCCCAAAACCCGAGATTCGCGACCCTCGTGGAGACACCCATTTCCCTGGCGGTCGCGGAAACGGCCACGCTCGAACTTCCAATGAGGCTCGGCAGACCAATTGACACCGTCATCGTAACCGGTGATCCGCCTGTCGCGCCGGCTGAGACCGGCATGTCGAGCGTCATCCGAAGCGACGTGATTCACGTGCTGCCCAATTTTGGACGCAATTTCGTCGATTTTGTGAAGCTCGACACCATGGTTCATCCGGGACGCGAAAATGTGGGCGGAGGCGCGTTCAAAGAACCGGACGCGGGCATCGGTCCATCGGCCGTGCCTCGCCTCAGCTTCGGCGGGCAATCGGAACTGAACACGATGATCCAAGTGGATGGCGCGGATAACGTCCAGACCTTTACGGGCCTGCCGCGAGCAACGCCTTCGCAGGAGGACGCCCAGGAGTTCCGGGTGCTCGACAGCACATATCTCGCCGAGTACGGCCGTAGCCTCGGCGGATTCGTTAACATCGTTACGAAGTCAGGAACAAATGATCCTCACGGGTCGCTCTACTATTACGGAATCAACAGCGCCCTGGACGCAGTGCCCATTCTGGCTCAGCCTGACACCTACCTGCTGCGGCACAACCAGTTCGGAGGCACCCTCGGCGGACCGCTGAAGAGGGATCGCACCTTCTACTTCCTCAGCTACGAAGGGCAGCGTCACGAGGAGTCCAACAACTTCGCCGAATTCCTCACGCCTTCGGTCGTCGGCGCCATCAACAATGTGCTCAGCCAGTTTCCCGGAATGAAGCCTGAGACCCTCAATCAGGTCCGCACCGCCAATTACGATCAAGGTCTGGCCAAGGTCGACCAATCTCTACGCGGCGGCCATCGACTCTCGGTGCGTTACAACCTCACCTCCGCCGATACCGATAACTTCCCGGGCGGCGGTGGCCGCGACTCGGCGATGTCGTCCTCCGCGCGAAACGTGACGGTTCGGGACCAGGCGCTGGTTGCCGATGAGACGGCCCTCGTCTCGTCCCACTTCGTCAATGAGGCCTGGGTGCAGTGGGCGCGCCGGAGCTTTGGCTACCCTCCCACAACGGACGAGCCCGCTTTCGAGATCTCCAATCTGCTGCTGCTCGGCAAGACTTACAGCGATTTCGACTTCTATCGGGAATCGAGGTTCCAGGCCTCCGACAGCGTCCTCGACGAGTTCGGAGACCACGCGGTCAAAGCCGGCGTGAACTTTAATCGCCTAATCGATGACAGCACCTGGGATCTGTTCTTCCCCGCGCGCATCATCTTTCCGAGCTTGAGCGCGCTCCTCAGCTTCAGCCCGGAGTCGAACAGCCCGGCCAACGGACCCGTGGTCTTCTGGTGGCCCTTCCTGACGGGCGCCACGTCGGAACCAGCTTTCAGTACGTCCTGGAACTCGTCCGTTCCCTCGGCGTGGCAAAGCGCCACCCATTTTCATTTTCCTTACAACGCCTACGGCTTCTTCGCTCAAGACCAATGGAGGCCTACGCCGAAGACTTCGGTCACTTACGGCATGCGTTGGGACTTCGAAACCTATCCCTTCCCGTTTGTTACCCGGACCGACCTCGGCAACTTCCAGCCGCGGGTCGGTCTGGCTTACGCACCCCGCTCCACGACCGTCGTGCGCGCAGGGTTCGGAATCTTCACCGACCGGCTCGCGGGCAGCGTGGGTCAGGTCTTTAACGTCGCCCAGTACATCAGCCGGGGCGACTTGCCAGGCGCCAGCACGCTATTTCCCGGTGTCGCGCCTGTGTCGGGCCTGTTTTATCAAGGGACGATCACGACAGCGCAAGGACTCGGAGCGCCTTCGGCTGCCGCCTTGAACCTGCTCGAGACGGGAGCCGTCCCGCAGCCGACGTGTCTCGATGAGAATCCGCCCACGTGCAGTGCGAATCTCTCCGCGAACAAGGCCGGAGCGGAGCAGAACCCCTACGCCTATCACGCCAGCTTGCAGGTTTCCCATCAGTTCTCGGAGAATGTGCTTCTGAACGTAGGCTATCTGTTTGTGCGAGCGCCGAATCTCCTGGCGATCTCGACGAATCTCAACGCCCCGCTTTCCGGGACCACCGAACCCGACGGCACGCCGATCTATTCTTCCAATCTCCGCTATCCGGCGCTCGGCGATTTCTTCGTCAGCCACAACGGAGGCTTTTCCGATTACAACGGTGGAACGGTCGAAGTCGAGAAGCGGATGGAGGGCAACTTCGGTCTGCACGCAAGCTACACCTATTCCAAAACCATGTCCGACGTGGACTCGATCAGCAATCTCAGCGACTTTCCTCAGACGAGTCTTAACCTGGAGAAATCGCTCTCGCGCCAGGACCTGCGGCACCGGTTCGTGCTCGGCTTTATGAGCACGGCCCCGGCGAGCGTGCGCGTGTTGCGAGGCGTGCAGTTTGACGCTTTGACCACGCTCCAGAGCGGCTCCCCTTACACGATCTACGCGGGCAACGACCTCAACAACGACGGGAATCCCCTCAACGACCGGCCCGGAGTTCCGGCGGGCTCGCCAGGCTGTCCCCAGGGTTGCCCGCTCGGCCGGAACACCTACATCGGACCGTGGTTCGCCGATATCGACCTGCGGCTGGGCCGGCAGTTCAGAATCAATGAGCGCGCGAGCGTGGACTTCACGGCCGACGCCTTCAATGCCTTCAACCGGACCAACATCAAGGACCTCAACACCACGTGCGGTAGCGGCGACATTCTGGCATGCCCGAATGCGGCGCCCCAGACTGCCTCCGGATTCACTCTGCCCGTGCTCCTTTTCAGCCCACGCGATGTGTTCAATGCTCGAGAGATCCAGTTCTCAGCCAAGGTGAGATTCTAGGAGCGCGGATCGTGAGCGCAACGCGGCCGACGCTTACCCGGATAGCCTAAAGAAAGACAGGAGAACGAGTGATGCCAAATCGAAGCTCGAGCACCTATCCATTGACGACAGAGCTGGCGTTCCGATGGCTGGAAAAACAGGCTCATCTCTATGAAAGCTTCACGCGGCAAGCTCTGCACGAAGCCGGCCTCAAGCCGGGCATGCGCGTGTTGGACGTCGGCACCGGCACGGGCGCGGTGGCTCTGCTGGCGGCCCAGATCGTGGGATCCGAAGGCGATGTGATTGGCGTCGACCGCATGCCGGAAGTCCTCGACGTCGCCAGGCAGCGCGCCGCGCAACTCCCCAACGTGTCGTTCCGCGAGGGTGATCCTGCCGAAATGGACCTTGGCGCGCCCTTCGACGCCGTCCTGGGACGATTCATCCTCATCTACTATCCCGATCCGGTGATCACCTTACGAAAGCTCGCGAGCAAGCTGCGTCCAGGCGGACTGCTGATGTTCCAGGAGCCGGACTGCACCGGCGTCCGATCCCTTCACGAGCTGCCCGTGTTCAGACGGAACGATCGCTGGATCGTGGAGACCATCGAAGCGGCGGGCGGAGACACGTCGATCGGGCTTCGGCTCTACGAGTACTTCGTCTCGGCCGATCTGCCCGCGCCCGAGATGCGTCTCGACGCGAGGATCGGCGGCGGACCAGACTTCGAGGGTTACGCCGTGGCCGCGGGCTTCACGGCCGCGCTGCTCGATTCCATGGGCGAACGCGGCCAGGCGCTGGCTCGCGAAATGGACCTTGACACGCTCGAACAGCGCATCCGCGACGAGGTCGTGGCGAGCGGCAGCATCGTGGTCTTTCCCTCGCTGATCGCGGCGTGGACGCGCAAGCCGCTCTGAGCGGCAACCAGCGATTTGGGGACAACATCCCGCATCTCGCTGATCTCGTGCTACTTAGAGAGGGGATCGCGATTGAGGAGGCCCGCTTCAGAGGTGCTCAAGTAGCTCATTCCATTGGCTTTAGGATTTATTGGTTCTCCCGGGTTTCCAAGGCCGAAAGTCACCGAAATCTCAGCTTCATCTCGAATTCAGAGGCTAGACGCCTTGCGGAAGCATGTAGTTCGCCCGGCAATCAAAGCCTGGCAGGCACTCGACCCCCACTCGATCCGCGGTGTCCGGGTTGGTCGTGCGCAAAACCATCGAAGATCCTCAACACAAATTCATTCAAGGATAATGGATCCAAGACGTCAGTAATGTCAAAGTACTAAGTCGCGGCAAATGACCATATGACCAGTGACGAATGACCTGTCGTCACAAGAATCGAACCGGGAGGGCGGTTATCGTCTAAGATTGACAATCAGACGAGCTGTGAACTGACTGAAGGCTGACAACCGTAAACTTGAACATGGAGTTCAAAGTCCATTCCGACTATCAACCGCGCGGCGATCAGGTTACGGCCATCGCCGAACTGCTGGAAGCGGTGCGCGCCGGGCAGAAGCATCAGGTGTTGCTGGGCGTGACCGGCTCCGGCAAGACGTTCACCATGGCCAAGGTGGTGGAAGCCGTGAACCGGCCCACACTGGTGTTGGCGCACAACAAAACGCTCGCCGCACAGCTCTATCACGAGTTCAGAAGCTTCTTCCCCGAGAACGCCGTCGAGTACTTCGTGAGCTATTACGACTACTACCAGCCGGAAGCGTACGTACCCGCGAGCGACGTCTATATCGAAAAGGAAGCGACGACGAACGACGAGATCGACAAGCTGCGCCTTTCGGCCACGCGCTCGCTGTTCGAGCGGCGCGACTGCCTGATCGTGGCGAGCGTCAGTTGCATTTACGGCCTTGGATCGCCCGAGGCCTACTACGGCATGCTGCTGTTCGTCGAGAAAGGCCAGAAGATTTTCCGCAGCGACATTCTCCGGCGCCTCGTGGAGATCCAGTACGAGCGCAACGATTACGATTTCCGGCGCGGCGCCTTCCGCGTGCGTGGCGACGTGATCGAGATCTACCCCACGTACCAGGACGCGGCGTTCCGCATCGAGATGTTCGGCGACGAAAT
>JASHPE010000379.1 GCA_030038235.1 Terriglobia bacterium | reverse complement strand
GAGTTCACATCGGAAATCCGGGATAAGATGTGTAGGGACTTGCGGACGAGGACTGCGACGGCGCGGTTCGCTTCAGGTGAGGGAAAATAATAGCCTATATAATTGGGCTCTGCATGATTAATGGACCGTGCGGACTTTCTTCTCCATATAGTCCATCAGCAGGTACTGACCGAGCGTGTAGGGCGTGGTGAAGTAGGCCTTACCGCGGCAGATTTCGGTGACCTTTTGCACGAAGTTCACCAGACCATAGTCGGACGCCAGCATGAAGGTGTTGATTAGGATTCCGTTGCGCCGGCAGCGGCCCACCTCGCGCAAGGTCTCGGTGACCACCAACGGGTCCAAGCCGAAGGCGTTTTTGTAGATGCGGCCGTCGTCGAGCGTCAGCGCCGACGGCTTCCCGTCGGTGATCATAATAATCTGCCGCATGTCCTTTTTCTGCCGCGACAGCACCCGTTGCGCGAGCTTCAAACCCTCGCGCGTGTTGGTGTAATACGGCCCGACCTTGACGCGCGCCAGTTGCCCGACTGGAATCTCCTCGGCCGAGTCGTGGAACAGGACCATGTGCAGCGAATCGCCCGGATACTGGCTGCGAATCAGGTGCGAGAGCGCCAGGGCCACGCGCTTGGCGGGCGTGAACCGATCCTCGCCGTAGAGGATCATGCTGTGGCTGCAATCGAGCATCAGGACCGTGGCGCACGAGCTTTGATACTCCGCTTGATGCACCTGCAGGTCGGGATAGTCGATTTCGAGCGGCACTTTCAGCCCATTGCGCTCGATGGCGGAGAGCAGCGTGGCATTCACGTCGAGATTCAGCGTGTCGCCGAACTCATATCGCCGCGTCGAGCCCGAGGCTTCCACGCCCGTGGCCAACTCGCGCGTGTCGTGACGGCCGAAGCTCGACTTGCCGAGCGATCCCAGCAGGTCTTTGAGCGCCTTGAAACCGAGAAAATCGAGGGCCTTGTCGGTCACTTCGAACTTGACGCGGCCTTCGGCGCCGGAAGCGGGGCCCGATTGGGGCTCCGTCAGGCGCCCTGTCTCCGGAGGCGCGTCGATGGTGATGTAGCCCTCGTTGGCCATGCGCTGGATCAGCCGGTTGAGGGCACGGTCCAGCTCCGATTCTCCCTCTTCCCCGCCCTCCGCCATGCGCTTCATCAGCTCCTGAAGCACTTCGTCGGGTACCGCCTGGCTCTCGCGGATGGCATCGAGCAGCGCCTCACGCAGATTCTCCAGCGTCTGCTCACCGTCCATCTCGCGGAAGTCGTAAAACTGGCTGTAGAAGCCGCTGTCGAGCAAGTAATTCTCAAGCAGCTTCATCAGGTCTTCGGCGCTCAAGCCGTCGAGGGCGTCGGGGACGTAGCGGCCGTACTTGACGTACTTCATGATGGCAGTATAGCAGTCAACCGTTCACAGTCGACAGTTGACAGTCCCGGTCGGTACCGCCTGGGCGACAGCGGTCCGGGGGCGGTCAGCCGAGCCGGCCGCCGGATGACGGTAGAACCTGCGGGAACTGGGCAATCTGCGAAATCTGTGGACCGAAGTTGACAGTTAACCCATTGATTCCAGGCGACATTCCAGCTTGCTTTGGGGGCATGTTTTTTTCGAAAGCGCGCCTGAGCCGATGGGATTGACACCCGCCAAGAACGCCGCAACCTCCGGCCGGCTGGCTTTGTACACGACAAAAACCTGAACCACTCAGATTTTCGAAAAGACGGCCCCTTTTTGACTACAACCTGATGAAAACAACAGAGATAGGCATAATGGCTTCGGCAAGGGCCATTTCGGGCATATCTGCTTGATAAGAAGAGAGTTAGGCTCAATGGGTTTGTTGGCTTTGTGCAACTTTTACATAGTAGACCGAAATGGTGCCGATTAGCCGGCACTCGCAGACTGGCATAGGGCGGTAGAGGGCGGCTCAGAACCATGGCACGCTCCTCGATCTCTCAAGGGATTCCGACAGCATAGCACATCGGTTTGGCGTTGTCAAGACACTTTCTGAGCCCAGACTCGGCCACTGCAAGCCCAAGTTGACGATCAGTCGTCCGGCCTGATATCTTTCGACTGGTCAATTCGACTGGTTGAGAGGATTCCTAGTAGGGATGCGCGAAGTTCAAGCTTCACAGGCCAAGACCCACCTCCCCGAACTGCTGGATGAAGTCGAGCGCGGCGAGACGCTCATCATTACGCGCCACGGGCGTCCCATTGCGCGGCTGGTACCGGAAAACGATCGGCGGCAGGCGGAAATCGACGAGGTCATCACGGCTATGGAGGCGCGGCGCCGCCACGCCGCAGGAATCACTGTTGACGACATTCTCTCGGCGCGTCATGAGGGGCGCAAGCCCTAATTGATCTCCGACGTTGAAAAGCACTCTTGATCCCTGTCATTCCAAACGAAGCGAGGAATCTCGCTCTGCAAAAAAAGATACACGAGATTCCTCGCTCCGCTCGGAATGACAGAATCGAAGTTTTTCAGCGCCTTCCGAGACTGAAGCCATGGTCGTTGATGCCTCGGTCGCGGCGTGCTGGGCGTTTCGCGATGAGGACCATCCCCACGCCGATCTGGCTCTTGCCCGGCTGCGATCCGGCGAAGCCCTTGTCCCCGCCTGGTGGTGGTTCGAGGTGCGCAACATCCTGGTGGTGAACGAGCGTCGAGGACGGATCACCGAAGCTGAGACCGCCGTTTTCCTCCGGGATCTGGCGCGGCTGCCGATTACCATCGATCGCGCGCCGGAATCGGGCGAAATTCTGCGTCTGGCGCGCGCCCATCGACTCTCCGTCTATGACGCCGCTTACCTGGAGCTCGCACAAAGGAATCGGGTGGATTTGGCGACTCTCGACGCGGATCTGATCCGTGCGGCGCGCGCCGAGGCGGTGCCTTTAATCGAAACCCGGGCGTAGAGGAGTGATTGCGGGTGGCTGCGACATGGAGGATGACGCCGCCACCCGCGTAGTTTACTCCTGCCTAGCTGCTTGCTGCTCGACCAGATTTTGCAGGTTCGCCCTGACGGTTGCCAAGGTGCTTGCGTTGCCCTTCGCCTCGGCGAGCGCCAGCGCCTTGCGCAGCCACTGTTCCGCCTCGCCCAACTCGCCCCGCCCCTGGTAAATCTCGCCCAGGTTGTTGTAGCGGATGGCGAGCGCGGGTTCGTTGCCCAGGCGCTCGTCAATGCCGATCGCCTTGCGCAGCCACTTTTCCGCTTCGCCCAGCTCGCCCCGCGCGTCGTAAATCTGGCTAAGGTTGTTGTAGTCGATGGCGAGCGCGGGTTCGTTGCCCAGGCGCTCGTCAATGCCGATGGCCTTGCGCAGCCACTTTTCCGCTTCGCTCAACTCACCCCGCGCGTCGTAAATCTGGCTCAGGTTGTTGTAGTCGATGGCGAGGTTGGGTTCGTCGCCCAGGCGCTCGGCAATGGAGATCGCCTTGCGCAGCCACCGTTCCGCTTCGCCCAACTCGCCCCGCGCCTCGTAAATCTGGCCCAGGTTGTTGTAGTCGATGGCGAGCGCGGGTTCGTCGCCCAGGCGCTCGGCGATGGCGATGGCCTTGCGCAGCCACTCCTCCGCCTCGCCCAACTCGCCCCGCGCCCGGTAAATCAGGCTCATGTTGTTGTAGAAAGTTGCGAGCGTGGCTTCGTCGCCCAGGCGCTCGCCAATGGCGATCGCCTTGCGCAGCCACCGTTCCGCTTCGCTCAACTCACCCCGCGCGTCATAAATCTGGCTCAGGTTGTTGTAGCGGATGGCGAGCGCGGGTTCGTCTCCCATGCGCTCGGCGATGGCGATGGCCTTGCGCAGCCACTGTTCCGCTTCGTCCAACTCGCCCCGCGATTTGTAAATCAGGCTCAGGTTGTTGTAGTCGATGGCGAGGTTGGGTCCGTCGCCCAGGCGCTCGGCGATGGCGATCGCCTTGCGCAGCCACTGTTCCGCTTCGCCCAGCTCGCCGCGCGCCCGGTAAATCTCGCTCAGGTTGTTGTAGTCGACAGCCAATTCTCCTTCGTCCCCAAGTTCGAGGTCGACCGCGATAGCGGCGCGGACGTACTCCTCGGCCCTGTCGAGGCGTCCAGCTCCGTAATAAGCCCGGGAGAGCCATTTCTTGACAATGCTCAACTGGCGCTGATCGCCCAGGCGCTCGAATATCTCCGCGGCTTCGTGGAGGGCCTCAAAGGCGCCCTGAAATTCGTGCCGTTCCACCCGAATCCGTCCGATATCGACAAGGAGACTTGCGATGGCGCTCTCCTGCGGCGGCGACTGCGACCTATATACTGCAAGCTGATCGAGTTTCTCCCGCAGGTCACCGAGCCAGCGTGATCCCGGGCTGACGGTCTGCCACTCACCTTGGGGCTCGGAGCGCTCGCCCGGTTCGCCTGCTGCGTCGAATTGCGCGGTTCCCGAACGAAATGACCAGAAGTCGCGGGCCCGCTCGGCTAGATAGCGCGTGGTCTCGGGGTCGATCCAGAACAGGGCGCAGATCGCTTCGCGGCGAAACAGCTCGCGGCCGTAATTGAGGCGTTGCGATACCGGCGCCGGTCCCGAACCGTCACTGGCCGTTTCAACGCGTATGAGTTCTGGCAAGCCGTGCACCAGGAAGAGGGATGCCTTCGCAGGCGTGTGCGTCGCGAAGTAGGTGAGGGGATCGGCGATCAGCACGCGATATGCCGGCCCTGTCGGCTCCTCGTGCCGTTCGGCAACAGTCATCCGCTCGATCCCGATGCCGTGCACGCGCAGATCGTTCGCGAGCGCAGCCTCTAGCGCTGCAATTTTCAGGCGATTGTTGCAGATTCCGAAATAGATGCAGCCTTGCGTGCGGCTGTTCGCTACCAGCGCCACGATCTCAGCCAAGGCTTCGCGGTCCCGGCTGCTGAGCGCTTCCGGGTTGGCGGCGGGCGCACTAGACTCCAATGAGCTGGCGGACAATGGGATTTACCTCGTACCACCCTGGGCCGTCGGGGTATTGCAGGATCATCAGATTGTGCATCAGGTCCAGCATGGGCTTCTCGTCCTTCGACCGAAGCTGGCGGGTCTTGTGAACCTCCCGCAGGATTTCCAGCGACTCCTGGCGTGTGAGTTGATTGCTGTACTCGCCCCGGAACTTCACCACGGCGTGATCGACGTGAGCCCGTTGGATGGAGTTGGCTTTGGTGACCACGGCGCGCAACGCCGCTGCCTGGATGATGCGAATCAGTTCGCGGGTAACGCCGCCGCTCATTTCCACCGCGTAGTCCAGAGCTTCGCTATCGATGAGCGTCGCGTCCATCCGGCGCAGACCGATATCCCGCATGCAATTCCAGGCGGTGTCGCTCTTTTCCCCCGACTGATCCTTGATCTTGAAATTCGGCAACACATATTGCATGGGGAAGTTCTGCTGCACCACCTTGATCTGGCCCGAGTAAAGCACCGAAGTGGGCACGGTGAAGATGATCTTGCACTCGGGTTGGACCAGGACCGGGCCTTTGGTCAGGAACAGGTCCATGGAAACGTCCACTGGTGGCTTGTCGAGGTCCTCAATTACGAGCAGCACTTTCCTGCTGCCAGCCAGCCCGTGGGTTTCAATGCCACGGATGATGCGGTTGATGAAGATGATCAATTCCGGGACGCGCGGCTCGAACTTCTGTCGAAACTCCTTGTTCTCGGAGTAGCCCGTTTTCAGCGTGCCGACCGCGCTCAGAAACCAGGCGCTGAGCTTTCCTTTCACGGTCACGTCGGCGCCTTCTTCTCTCTTCTTTACAACCGAGATCTCCGAGGTCCATTTCTCGAGATCGCTCAGGAGCTTACCCTCGAGCACGAGGCCGGCGCTGTCGGCTTCTTCGAAAAGTCTTTTGCCTATCGCCAGCAGAAGGTCGGAATAAGTGAGGTCGAAAATATTAAGGTCGCGCTCGACCGAGAACTGCACGATGAAGAACCTGTTCTTGATTTCGGGGTCCCGGGTAAGGCAGTTCAGGGCGGAGCTTTTCCCGGAACCGATGTGGCCGCTGAAGAGGATCTTGAGAGGCGTGGGGTCATTCAGCAGGAGCACCTTGATCTCTTCATGCGGGTTGTCCGGACGATCGACGTACCAATCCTTAAGTTTCTCGTTGAGAGACTGCATGGGATTGAAGTACTCGATCACCTTGCCCAAAAAAGAAGCCTTCATCCTCGAGTCCTCACCGCGGCAAATCGTCGGAATTGCGCCTGAACATCTACAGTATACAGGACTTGGAGTTCGGCCTTAACGGCCGACTGCCGCAGAGTACCATAACCGGCGATTCTCAAGGCGGTAGCGCAGGTGAGGACCCCGGCGCCGCGCCGGTGAGGACGGCGGCACCGCGCCGGTGAGGACACCGGCGCTACAGCCAGGGCGGGCTATCGCTCGGTCGTCAGGACGGCAGCGCCGGCGTTCGGAAGCGTGAAAGTGAATTCGCCCTGCGAGCAAGGATTGCACCACAGAGGGCACGGAGAGGGCACGGAGGAGAAAGCTCTGCGGCCTCCATGATCTTCGTGGTGAAATGCGCTCTTTGATTGCCGCCCACGACCGCCGTGCGCGTGATCAATTTCACCGCGACGCCGGAGGCTGTCCGCTTCCCTGAGGAGCGTTTGACGGCGGTTGCGGATTTCCCTGTGGCTGACCGGGCTGCGCGGCTGGGTTGCCCTGCGAGCCCGGGTTTGCCGGCGGCGTCGGGCTGCTGGGCGGGGTCGGCCGGCTTTCAGGCGTCGGACTCTGCGGGTTCGTCGGCTGACTCGGCTGGGTTCCCGGTGTCTGGTTGTTGGGGTTCCCCGGTTGGCTCGGCGATGTTCCGGGCGTCTGGTTATTGGGATTGCCCGGTTGAGACGTCCCCGGCGTCTGCTGGCTACCGCCCGGCTGATTCTGCTGATTCGTCTGGGGCGTTTGATCGCCTGGCTGCTGGCCCGGTTGATTTCCCGTGCCCGGTGCGCTTCCCGTACCCGGGGTGCTTCCCTGGCCCGGCGCTGCTCCGGTCCCACCCGTTCCACCCGTGCCGCCAGCCCCACCCGATCCGCCGGATCCACCCGCTCCACCCGCGCCGCTCTGTGCGAACGCCAGGCCGCTGCTCGCGTGTCCTGAGATCGCGACGTTCGGGATAGCCCACACCGCAACTGCTGCTACCGATAAAAGCGCCAATAAACGGAATCTTTTCACTTCACACCTCCAAATGGTTTTCGATTTTCCGGGCGTGCTTCAATGGCAGGAGGTGGTGACCACTCCCGGCGCAAGGCGCACCGCTCGTCTCAGACCTCGACCTAAGCATAAGCAACCTCGACGCCAAAAACGCGCCTGAACGCGAAGCAGCGTGTCCTCACCGGCGGAAATGCGCGATGCGGTCTGGATATCCAGAGGGCTCATGGAAGATTTGTGCGGGCGTTGGTAAGGAATCCTCAGGGTTTCTCAGAAGATTTCCCCCGGAATCGCCAGTAGCATCACTCTTTGCAGGCGCCGGGCTCGACCCAGTGGATGCCATTGGTGTCGGCGAGGACCATCGAGATCGGCGGACCCACCTGCATTGGCTTGGCGAGCACCTCGAGTGCGATGAACCGGCGAGCCAGCTTCTCCAGATCATCGGGATTGCCCATGCCCTCCCAGCCGTTGGTCTTCTGAAGCCGGATCAGGTCCAGGTCGATGGCGGTGGTGTCGCCGATCAGGGCGACGCCGACGTGGTCGGCAGTTCCAGTGCTGTCGTCACGCTCCGCGGGATGTCCCGGCTGGTAAGGAACCGAGCGCCTGGAAACCTGGACGTCGCCGCTCGTGTCCATGCCGACCACCAGGAGCTGCGACTCACCTTGGGCGCGCGCCTCGAAAGCGGCGGGGTTCTTCTTCTGGAACACCTGCAGCGCGGTGGGCAAAGCCTGCTGGATCCGCTGCTGGACAAGGTCGGCGGCTTGGGCAGGTGAGGTCGACCGGTTCAAGACGTTGTGGAAGATGGCGACGCTGTCAAAGCCGGAATCCGGCTCCTCCGTCAGGCCCGCGAGGATCGCCACCTTGCCGTCGGCTACGTAGAGCTTGCACCCGGATTTGTGGCCGGAGATCAAGGGCCCGACCTTATTGATCCGGCCGTCGACGGCCACCACCGCGAAGTCCTTGACGTAAAGGGCCACGGCTGTAGTGGCGTAGGCGATCCGCATCCAGCCGACAGCGGCAAGAAGGGCGCACGTCAGAACCGCCGCGCGTCGTAAGACGGGAAGAAGATGACTTGAGGATCGTCTGTTCCGTTCGATCTTTCGCATTCCGATCAGCACCGATTCTTTGGATTGCAAGGGCACGCTCGTTGGGTGCAGTGACCGCCGAAAACACGGCTGAAGAAACTTTGGTGAAAACGAACGGCTCCGCTGCCTGCCCTGCGGAAAGGCGGAGACGCTGTGAGAAATTAAGCCGGGCGCGGCCGGGGTGCGTTGGCGGGCTTGTGCGACCCCGCAACCGGGGGCTATCCTCGTCAATTCGGACCTAACGGGAGGTTG
Source organism: Terriglobia bacterium (assembly GCA_030038235.1). Classification (GTDB taxonomy): domain Bacteria; phylum Acidobacteriota; class Terriglobia; order UBA7540; family UBA7540; genus Gp13-AA77. The sequence goes on along the minus strand of JASHPE010000379.1, from coordinate 6,862 downwards.
GATGAAGGTACGTAGAGAATTGTACATCTTGCTGGCGATGGCGTGCATCCTCGCCTGGACGCCGCGTGCGACGATGTGCTTCGCGGCTCAGCAGGATCAAACGCCCGCAGCACTGGCCACCGGTGAAACCGGTGACGTCATCGAGCAAGGCACGTTCACGCTGCACAAATTTGAGCAGCCGATCGGCAAAGAGACTTACCAGATCACGCTCGACGGCGATACCGTCGCCGCCAAGATCGACTTCAAGTTCACGGATCGCGGCACCGACGTGCCACTCTCAGTCAGTTTTCGCTCCGCCATCGACCTCACACCCAAGTCATTTGTGATCAAAGGAAAGCCTTCGCGCCAGAGCACCATCGACGAAGACGTGGAGGTATTTCCGGACCAGGTCCGCATCCGCGATCGCGACAAGTGGACTGAAACCAAGGCGCCCGCGCAGTTCTTTACCATCGCGGGCTACGCTCCGGCCAGCATGCAGATGCTCCTGGTGCGCTACTGGATAACGCATCACAATCCGGAGGAAGTCACTACGCTGCCGAGCGGGCACGTGAAGATCGAGACGCGGAGCAAGGACACCATCACGGTGAACGGAAAGGAAGAGACGCTGCAGCGCTACACCGTCGAGGGGCTGATCTGGGGGCGCGAGACCTTGTGGTTCAACGAGCACCGCGACCTCGTGGCCGCCATCACCACCGACGCCGAATTCGATCACTTCGAGGCCATCCTCGACGGCTACGAAAGCGCGCTCGGGAGCTTCGTGAGCCGCGCAGGTGCTGACGAGATGGCATCACTCGAGGAATTGTCGCACAGCATCGCGGGCAGCCAGGCCGGCGCCGCGTCCGACGGACTGGCGCTGGTCGGCGCAACGCTAGTCGACGGCACGGGAGCTCCAGCAATCGCCGATTCCGCGGTCGTCATTCGCAAGGGACGGATCGTGGCGGCCGGTCCCGAGTCGCAGGTCAAGATTCCCAAGCACGCCCAGGTGATTGACGCGCGCGGCAAGACCATCCTGCCGGGACTGTGGGACATGCACGCGCATTTCGAGCAGGTGGAGTGGGGGCCGATCTATCTTGCGGCGGGCGCCACCACGGTCCGAGATTGCGGCAACGAGTTTGAATTCATCACCGCTGTTCGCGACGCGATTGCTGCGGGCGATGGCCTGGGACCCCGGATTCTCGCCGCTGGAATCGTGGACGGCTCAGGACCCATGACGGTCGGCGTGAATCGCGTGGACACGCCGGAGCAGGCGCGCCAGTGGGTGGATCGCTATCACGAAGCCAAGTTCCAGCAGATGAAGGTCTACAGCTCGGTGAAGCTGCCAGAAGTGAAGGCCGTCGCCGACGAGGCGCATCTGCTGGGCATGACGGTCACGGGTCACGTGCCCGAAGGGCTGAACGCCTATCAGGTGATCGAGGCCGGACAAGACCAGATCAACCACATCGCTTACATCGTGGACATCATGCACCCGCCGCTTCCTGCGGACGCCAACCGGGTGGCCCGCCTGGACGCCGTCGCCGACATCGACTTCAACTCGGCCGAAGCACAGAAGGCTGTCGCCTTCCTCCAAACTCACCACACCGTGCTCGATCCCACGCTCGCCGTCTTTGAGATGGGAACGGCATCCACAGCCAAGCCGCCCGCGAGCTTCGAGCCCGGAGTCAACAAGGTGGCGCCCGAACTGGCGGCGCAGCTCATCGACGTCGGCCCTCCGCGGCCTGACGCCGGCATGCATGAGAAGGCGTTCGACAAAATGGTTGCGGCCGTCGGCGTCCTGCACCGCGCCGGAATCACCATCGTCGCCGGAACCGATCAAACGGTGCCCGGCTACAGCCTCTATCGCGAGATCGAGCTTTACGTTCAGGCAGGATTCACGCCCATGGAAGCGATCCAGGCCGCGAGCATCGTACCCGCGCGGGTGATGGGCTTGGATCGGGAGCTCGGGACGGTCGAGGCGGGCAAGCGCGCGGACGTCATCGTGCTCGGCGCCAATCCGCTCGATAACATTCACAACATCCGCTCGGTGGAATCCGTGATCACGGGCGGGAAGATGTACAAGTCTGCGGATCTGTGGCGCAGCGTCGGCTTCAAGCCGTAAGTATGAATCGTACCGTGCCCACCCGGCAATTTGGTGCTTCAGCCTGCGAGCGGGTAGCCACGGGACGATTTTCCGTACCATGGGTTTCGTCTACCGGAAATTGCAACTCAAGCGCCTCTGTTTCTCATCCGATCGGGGGCGTCCTTATCTTCAATCCCGGATTGGAACGCCAGCCTAAGATTGGGCCGCGAAGCCGGAATCCTTTGCCGCCCATCAAAAGCTTAGGTCGCCGGAACGTGAGCGTTCACCATGAGCCTGGACACATATCGGCGAAAGCGACGCTTTGACGTGACGCCGGAGCCGTCCGGCGAAAAGAAACCGGCGCGCAAAGGCGGTCCGGCGCTGATCTTCGTCGTGCAGAAACATCGAGCGACCCAACTCCACTACGATTTCCGCCTCGAATGGAATGGAGTGCTGCTCTCATGGGCCGTACCCAAGGGCCCGTCGCTTGATCCCTCGGTGAAGCGCCTGGCCACGCAAGTGGAGGATCATCCCATCGACTACGCTCCCTTTGAGGGCGTGATTCCTGAGGGCGAGTACGGCGGCGGCACGGTGATGGTGTGGGACAAGGGCACCTGGGAACCGGAGACCGACGATCCGGGCGCCGCGCTTGCCAAAGGCGAGCTGAAATTCACGCTGCACGGCAAGAAGCTGAAAGGCAGTTGGGTCTTGGTCAGGACGCGCGGCTTCGGGAAGAACCCCACTCATCCGAGCTGGCTATTGATCAAGCACCGCGACGACTGCGCTTCAACCGAGGACGTGACCGCGAACGAGCCATATTCGGTGACCACGCACCGGCTCCTGGCCGACATCGCCCGCGACGACGGTGGTGACGTGGCCAAAGCCGCAAGCGGCGATCCAACCCCCAGGAAGGCCGCCCGCTGAGGGCTGGGGTGCGATGAAAATGCCGCGCGCCATCGCGCCGATGCTTGCCACGCTCACTCGCGAACCATCCCACCAGGAGGGCTGGGTATACGAAGAGAAATACGACGGTGACAGGATTCTGGCCTACAAAGAAGGGCGACAAATCCGGATGCTGTCGCGCAACATGATCGATCGGAAGGACCGATTCCCGCACATCGCCGACGCCATCCGACGGCTTCGGCCTGCAACCCTGATCCTGGACGGCGAAGTCGTCGTGTTCGATCACAACAACGTCTCCCGATTTCAACTTCTTCAACAAGGCAAGGGCACGCCCGCCTATGCAGTGTTCGATTGCCTGTTCCGCGACGGCACAGATCTGCGCCGTGAGCCGCTTTCAGCGCGGCGAGCGGCGCTCGAACAGTTGATCGATTCATCCAAGGTGCTGTTGTTGTCGCGAAGGCTCGCGAGCAATGGCCTCGAAGCATTCCGCATCGCGAAGGAGCGCGGATACGAAGGATTGCTGGCGAAGGACGCATCCTCGCGCTACACGGCGGGACGATCGAAGGCCTGGCTGAAGGTCAAAGTCCACCAGGAGGACGAGTTTGTGATCGTGGGGTTCACCAAGCCTGGCGGCGCGCGCAAGTATCTAGGCGCGCTCCTCCTCGGCGCGTACCACAAAGGGAAGTTGCGCTTTGTCGGAAAAGTGGGAACCGGATTCAATGCCGACAGCCTGGCGATGCTTCATCGGAAGCTGCAGCCACTCGTCAGAGACCAGTCGCCGCTGTCGGATCAGGCCCGCGAGAGGGACGCGATCTTCGTCAGCCCGGATCTTGTGGCCCAGATTTCTTATCAGGAATGGACCGACGACCGGAAGCTCCGTCAGCCGGTGTTTCTCGGTCTGCGCGACGACAAATCGGCCAGAGACGTCCACATCCCGGAGACCGCATCATGAGAGCCCGCAAGAACGCCGCCGAGCCGGACGCGGTGAAAACGCCGGTCGCGATATCGCATGCGGACAAAGTGTTCTGGCCGGACGAGGGCTACACCAAGCTCGACCTGGTCTCCTACTATCAGGCGATCTTCCCCAGGCTCGCGCCCTATGTGAAAGACCGTGTGCTGTCGCTCGAGCGCTGTCCCGATGGCATGCGCGGCGAATGCTTCTTCCAGAAAGAAATGCCCAAAGGCATGCCGGCCGGAACTCCGACCAGGCGCATCGCTCACGCGACCGGAGGCACGTCGACCAATTACGTGGTTGGCGGCTCGCTGACCACGCAACTGGCGCTCGTCAACCTCGGATGCGTGGCCGTACATGTGATGAGCGGCCGCTCCGCGTCGCCTCGCCGGCCGGATTGGGTCTGCTTCGATCTCGACCCTGAGTCCGGAGAGTTCGCGCACTCCGCGCGCGCCGCCTTGCACGTCAAGGAAGCTCTCGACGAGTTGAAGCTCCTCTCCTTCGCCAAGACGTCCGGCGGGCGCGGAATGCACCTCTGGGTTCCGATCCGGACAGGTCCCGACGCGGATGATGTCCTCCGCTTCGCGGAGTCGGTTGTGCGGCGCGTCGCGGACGCTTATCCCAAAGAGCTGACGGTCGAGCATTCGATCGCGGCCCGCAAAGGCCGCGTGTATCTCGACCCGTTCCGCAACGGCTTCGGCCAGACGGTTGTCGCGCCCTACTCGGTCCGGCTGCGCGCCAAAGCTCCGGTCTCGACGCCGCTCGAGTGGTCGGAAGTGAAGCCGAGCCTTGTCCCTTCGGATTTCAACCTCGGCAATTTCCTGCGACTCAAGCGACCTGATCCGTGGCGCGACTTTTTCAAAAGCCGCCAATCCCTCGCCGAAGCCATCAAACGGATGAAGACGGCGTGAGCTCCGCGCCGGGGAAGCGCTTGTTTCTGTAAACGGATCACGGTCGATCGGAAGGATCGATGCCGTCTCAAAGAACCTGCGAGCGCTCATGGATTTCGTCTCGATTGAAGCGCCAGTCTCGCGACTCCCCGCGGCCTGAGAGATGTTCCAACTCCTCGAGGCTCCGCTGCGGATCGTCGGCGATCGCTTGCAGCTAATCGCGAATAAGCTGATCGAGATTCTGGCCCATGGCCTCAACCTTCTTACGGATTCGGGCCAGAATCGCTTCGTCAATCGAAAATGTGACGTTCATGATGAGTCGCCCTCAGTGCGGCGCATCCAAGTATGCCTCGATCGCTTTCACGTCGTCCATGGTGAACTGAAAGTGCGGCATGTGGCCGGCGTCCATCTTGGCGGTGGGATGGTTGAAGAGATCGAGCAACTTCTCGGGCGGATATTTCTGGCCGATCCCGGCGAGCCTCGGGGCGAGCGGCGTGCCGGCTCCGCCTTGGCCGTGGCAGGCGAGGCAGGCGTGCGACGTGAAGATCTGCTCGCCCTGGGCGACCAGCGGATTCGGGGCCGGAGCAGCGGCGGCAGCGGCGCTTTTTGATCCCGCCTCGGCCGCCTCGGGCGCCGATCCCACCGTTTCGGGCTTGAAAGGCTCCTTCATGAAGTCCTCGGCCTGCTTCTCCTGCAAGGCGAGTTGTTGCGCGATCACCGGGTCGTGCGCGTCGTCGCGGTAGCTCTGGACCTCCAGCACAACGATTCCAATCAAAACGAAAGCAAAGATGCCGACCGACAGTGGACGCCGCCAGGGCCGCCGTTCCGACTTGCGATCGAGAAACGGCACTAGAACAAACAAAATCGCGATCACGGCCGGAATCACGCCGATTCCAATCACCACCGCGCCGCCATGCCAATACTTCAGCCACTGGAAAAGCGATCGGTAATACCACTCGGGCCGCGGCAGGAACTGCGTGTCGGCAGGATTGGCCTCGGGGCCGAGCGACGCCGGGTAGAAAAACGCCAGACCGCTCAGGATGACGATCATCAGCAGAGCCAGCGTCAGATCTTTGATCACCTGGCGCGGATAAAAAGGCTCGGTCGGCAGCTTTGGGTTGAACGGATCTTCACTGACCGGGCCCGCCGGACGTGCCTTGCGCATCAGCATCAGGTGAGTCCCAATGAAGAGCAGCATGAACCCAGGAATGAAAAAGACGTGGGCGACGAAAAACCGCGAGATCGTGAGCGTTCCGAGCTCTGTGCCCCCTCGCATCAGCTCCTTGACCGCGTTCCCGAAAACGGGCAGTTCGCTCGGCACGTTGGTGCCGACGGCGGTGGCAAAATACGCCTTCTGATCCCACGGCAGGAGATATCCGGTGAAAGCCATGCCGAGCACCAACGCGAACAGAACGCAACCCGATAGCCACACCAGCTCGCGGCGTCCCTTGAACGATCCATAGAGGAAGGTCTGGCAGATGTGCAGCAGCGCGATGATGACCATGGCGCTCGCGCCGTACACGTGCAGGCTGCGCAGGAACGACCCCGCCGCCACCTCTTTGGTGATGTAGGCTACCGTAGTATGGGCGTGGTCGGCCGAGGGAACGTAGTAGAGCGCCAGGAAGGTGCCGGTGACGATCTGGGAAAGAAAAACGAAGAGCAGCCCCGAACCGAAGATATAGGCGTAGCGCGCGCCGCCGGAAATAGGCTCATCGAGGGCCTCGTGCATCAGCGCGTCGATACCCGTGCGGTCGTCAAGCCATTTCCAAAGTCCGGAGCGCCCGGATTCGGCTGGCTCGGCCGCTTGGCCCGCCGGCGCCGCCGCGGCCGCCTCCTCCACAATCGGGTCGCCCCTGGGGGGACCTTGCTTGATTTTGCGGAATTCTGGTTCGATCGATTCGGCCATCCATTAGCCTCTGTAGCGCCGGTGTCCTCACCGGCGATTCTCAATCTTCAATTGCTGTCCCGCCGGTGTCCTCACCGGCGCTACAGCAATCTAATCCGCTACTTCCTTGTTGGGCAGCAGTTGGCGGAAATATTCGTATCGCACCTTCAATTGGC
>JASHPE010000378.1 GCA_030038235.1 Terriglobia bacterium | reverse complement strand
AATCACGAAGCCTATCTGATGGATTTTCTGACCAATCCCGACGTTCTTCGCGATTGGCGGACCTGCGGCGGCCTTGAAACGCTGGTGTCGTATGGGCTGACGCCATCGCTGAGCGCGCAACCGGACGAGTATAAGAAACTCTCGCAGGCGTTCGATCGCGCGCTGCCATTAAATCATCGACTTTTCTTCAACGGTTTGCGGATCTGCTACGTGTGCGGAGACTTTTTCTTTGTCCATGCTGGCGTGTGGCCAGGCGTACCGCTCGAAGAGCAGAGCGAGCACGATTTGCTGTGGATCCGGGAGGAGTTTTTGAACTACGACGGCGATTTCGGAAAGGTCATCATTCACGGCCACACACCGGTCTTGAAGCCCGATGTCCACCCAAACCGCGTCAACATCGATACTGGAGGCTATGCGACCGGCCAGATAGCCTGCCTCGTGATCGAGCGCGAGGTCCTGTCCCTGATTTGATTTGCCGCCGTGGCCGGTGGCCGAACAAAGCTGCCCGGATTCCCCTTTCCCCATCGCCAGTGCGACGCCTCCATCGCGCGCCGAGGCGTGGCTTGTGTACCTTCGCCGATGCCTGTTCGCCGAAATTCCGACCGCCTCCCTGCGATATCCACGCTGGCGGCAGTCCCTACTGATCTTGGGGCAATTCCGATAAGAGCTCGAGCTGGCGGGACGCCTCGCTCAAACCCAGCCGCCTCGCCTGCTCGTACCAAGTGCGCGCGGTTGCTATATTCGGATCGAGGAGTGTCGCTCCGAATCTTTTCAACATGATGGGATCGTAGGTCGCGCCCAAGGCGAAAGCGGCCTTCATGTCGCAAGCCTCGGCGGCGCGTTGGAACAGCAGGCGCGCGGTCGAAATTCGACCCTGCCCCATATACTCTTCGCCTCGCTTGAACAGCTTGGTTATCTCATCCTGCGACAGCCGCGACGCCGCAGGCCGAGCCGCCAGGCATGCTGCCAATCTGTCCGAACTCGCGCGGATGGCGCTCGCCCCAGCGCCAGGAGCCGTGCCGGGGGACGTCGTGCTCTGGCGTGGTGTTGACGGCTGAGCGGCCGTTCCGCCCACGCCGCCCGTCCTTGTCCCAAGAGCCGCTACGCGCGCGGGTCCGGTCCCCGCCCGCTGGGTTTGAGCCTGTGGTCCGACCGCGTTGCCGGCAACACCTGCGTTCCCGGGGACCCTCTCCCCCTCACGCGCGATTTGCGGGCTCCCGTTTGGCCGAGCAATCGCGGGCGCCGCCGCCGCTGCGCTCAATCCAACGTTTGCGGGCGGTGTCGCATGTGGGCCAGCACTCATGTCGGCTGAACGAGCGTTATTGGCCGGTGGCGCTTCGGGAGAGGGTCGGATGGACGCCGCGACGGTTTGATCCGTCCCTTGCACGAAGGGCCGATCGGAGGCATCCGGCGATTTCCCGGCCCCTGGTTGGGCGATGGTGACAGAGGTTGACTGGCTTGCTTCAACCTTCCAGGACCGCGAGCGCTCCACGATCAACAGCACGGAGGTTCCCACCACGGTAGAGACCAGCACAACTAATAAAGTGGCCGTCGACGGAACGAGTGGGCGGCGGTAAGCCCTCTTTGGCCGAGGGATTGTCACCGGTAGCGAGAATTTGTCCCGCTCACGCAGGCCGCGTCCTTCGAAAGAGGACGAGGTCTTAGCCGTGTAACTTCCGGGCGCCACCTCCTGGGCCACGCGAATGACTGTGTCGGCGGCCCGCAGCACCTTCTCGGTCGCCAACATGACATCGGTGATCTTGGGGTCGGGCTCCTTGATGTTATCCTTTGCGGCGTCGGCGATGGCTGGATCGGCTCGGTCGCTCGCCGTCCCACGCCCCACCGACGGACGAGAAGTTCGCGCGACGTGCCGCAGTTGGGTGTCGGTTAGCTTCATGACACAGCTCTCCCACGGGCGCCGCGACCCAAGAACACCACGGCGACTTCCACGCGAGCGAGAATTCGCTCAAAACCCCAGGCCGTCCGCAGGCAACGCTAACGCTTCAATCCCCCCAGAGAAATGACCTGCCCGTTGCGACGCCGATGTGCTTCACACCCCGTTAAACTTGGCGAGTAATGCCAGGATCCCCTGATTGACCAAATTGCCTGCGTCACGCGCGCAAATAGCCCGCGCCGAGCGCAGCAACTGGCGCACTTTGGGTTCGTCAGGGGTTTCGGTCTTCATCTCGCTACGAATGCCGTCGAGCACCTTACCCAGTTGCGAGCGCATCCCATCTGAAAGCAGCGGGAGAGCCTTTTCGGTCTGGGACACAAAATCTCGGACCTGTTCACGATCCAGGGGGGTCGTCAGATCCGGCGTCCCATCGCGCGAAACATCCATCGGATGCCCGCTCCGCAGCGCACTCATGAGCGCGGCGAGTTTATCCTCGGCGACCCAATAGCGGTTCCAACCCGGCACCTTGGCGGCAAGGTTCACGTCCTTCCAGCCCGGGTGAAACGACGCCTCCTTGAGCCTCTCGAACCGGCTGAAATAGTAGTCGATAAACCGCTCCACGCGCCGGAAGCGATCATTCCCCTTCGGCCAATTATAGACCGCAAGCACCGCC
>JASHPE010000377.1 GCA_030038235.1 Terriglobia bacterium | reverse complement strand
CATCGCCGCCGAACTCGGTTTTCACCCTGACACCGTCCGGCGCGCGCTCGAAACGGACCGCTTCTCGAATAACCCGAAGCGCTCCCGCCAGTGCCTTACCGCACCCTATCTTGATTTCTGCGCCACACCCTGCAGGAGCATCCCCGCCTGCGCGCCACGCGACTGTTCGAAATGATCCGCTCACGAGGCTATCAGGGAAGTGTCGCTCAATTGCGACGCGTGGTGGCAGAAATCCGCCACGCACCCGTGAGGCCTTCCTCCGCCTGGCGATTTTTCCCGGTGAGCAGGGTCAGGCCGACTGGGCCCACTTCGGCGAAGTCATCCGACTCGTCAGAGCATTGATCACCATCGAAGGAGAGGTCGAACCACGTGAAGTGGGAATGGGGACTACTGTAGTTGTACTGCCAGTTTCCGGGAACGGAAGCGTTATTGATTACCAACATTCCCTTGCTTTGGGCAACGCACAGGCACGAGCAGCAAGCAAGAGAAACAAGAGGAAGATAAACTAGAAGGCAAGCGAGATGCCGCAGCAACGCAAGAATGCAACAGTACCCCACGTTCCGGCATCATGGACAGGCGACGAAAACGTGTGCCTGAAAGTGGCCCTCCCAAGGAGTTTCACAGAATTGCCTAAGCGCCCCCCAAGGGTGCCCGCTTAGCCGCGTATCGCGCAGCCGCCGGTTGCAGTCTGATCGGTCCGGTGATAATCTGCCGGCCATGGTCAACTGACACTCAAGGAGCGAACGACTATGAAGATACGAATGGCTCTCGTCGTCGCTGCTGCGTTCGTTATCGCTTTCTGCTCTCGGTTGCCGCGAGATATAGCTGTAGAACGCTGAATCCCCGCTTTAGTCTGCCGTTCGATTGCCGTCGCCAGCGCCGCTTTCGCCGTTCGCGCGCAGGACCGGACCGGAGGAAGAAATGAATGAGCGCAAGATGATTTGGACTCTATTTGTCGTGCTGCTTATCCTCCAGCTTGGGGCAGACGTTTATTTCGGCCTAAGAATTCGCTCAATGCACAGTGTCATGGAGGATACTGAGTGGCGGGTGGAGAGCGAGGCAATAAGCGCGCGTCAAGACCGAATCCGACCAGAGGTTGGAGCGATCCAGTTCCTCAGGGCGGGCTATTCGATAGAGATTGAGGCTGCAAATTACACGCAGGACGGACTGGCTCTGAAGGGGTACATTGGCAACCCTACAAATCTGTTGATTACAAACTTGACCCTGAACTTCGCGGCCTACAGGCCGCTAGGCGAGTATCGAGAATCCTATCTGAAGCGGTCGGGCCCGTTCAAGATGGATACCGTCGGCGAGGCTCAATCCTCCGTCATCACGTCACTTGCACCGGGCACAAAAGCGCAGTTTGAGGCGACTATCCCTAACGTGAAACAGACAAAGGATGGCATCCGCTTAACGGTATCGCTGTTTGGAGCACGACACGGCTACCTCTTACCATGAATGGGCGTGCAAGGGGTGCGGCCACTGTTTGTTTTTGCTCGCTTGGCCAAACATGCGCTGCCAGATTTCTAATCCAAGGGTCGCGGGTTCGAGTCCCTCCACGCCTGCCAGTCCCCGCCGAGAGGCTAGATTAATAGTTGGTCGTAGCCTGATGGCATCGCTCGCTGAGGGGAATTGCGCCTCGGCGGTTAAGCGACCCAAGCGATGGCGCTCAGGCCGGATTCATCATCCTCATCGGAACCTCCCGTTCTACCGTGTAAGTGCCCCCGGGGGCATTGGAAAACACCGGCGCAAATCCTACGAGGACGCACGCTCGCGTCTGCGCCAGATGTCGAGCCCCGGCGCGCCCAAAGCCAGCAGGCCCAAAGTGGCGGTTGGCGGCGACATTTCGCCAATCTGGTCGCCGTCGCTCTCCGCACCGACTAGGAAACCGGCAAGAAGAGGCTGATTGGGCACGGTGTTGTAAGCATAGCCCTTCACTACGCCCCGGTACTTCTCGAAAGGCCCACCGCCGGTCATGAAAACCTCGGCCCAGCCGTAGTGCGCCTGCCCGTCGATTTGGAATTCGAGGCCGAGAAAACCTGAGGTGCCGCTTCCCCAGTATCCGCGAACATAAGTAGTCGTAAAGACGGACCATTCCTCCATCCGAGCGTTACGGCCGCGAACAAAGGACTCGCCGGGGCCCGCACGCACTTCTTGCACCGTCACGCAGCTTGGGCTATCATCGGTCGGGTTAGTCACGCCAAAAGGAAAAGCATGAACAAAAAGCCGCTGGCGCCGGGTTGCGCTTGGCTTGTCGTCGGCTTGGTCCTCATGTTCGGCCTCGCAGGGTCCAACAAGGAGGGGCATCATTGAGGCCACCTTGAGGAGAGTCAGCAGAAGCCCGACAGGCGCACCGGCCTCGTTCTCCTCACGACCTGAGTACAAGGAGTGTGGGCGTGGAGGAACAAACGAGCACTGCCTCGGTGCTTTGGAAGCGGGCGCGTCAAGAGGGGAGAGCCTGCCCCGCGACGTAGTCCGAGGGCTGGCCGTCCGCGCCTTCAGGCACCAGGCAGCGACGGGCCGGAAAGGACCTAATGCCTAGAGTACAGTCGATAAGACCGATTCTTCCAGCGAGGCGCCGCGAAAGCAGGTCCTCGCAAGGGGAGTCCGCCGTGCCCGGTTCACGGGAACTCGGGACGGTCAAATGGTTCAATTCTGCCAAGGGCTATGGCTTCATACAAAGGCAGCAAGGCGCGGATGTCTTCGTCCACTATTCCGGCATCGTGGGTGACGGCTATCGTAACCTCCAGGAGGGAGCGGCGGTCGAGTTCGAGGTCGTCGAGGGATCCAAGGGCCTTCAGGCCGTGAACGTCGTGAGAAGGCCTGAGCCGGATGCATCCGCCCAGGCAGTTCCGTCCCTGGTGCCATCGCAAGCCAGTAGCAGCGAGATACTGCCACCAGACGCTGCCGTTGATTTCTCTTCAGCGCAGACGGGTGTGGAATCTCTACCGTCCACGATGTTCGCCGGGCAGACGAACACCGACTTACGCCGGCGCATCAGGGAAGAGCGCCAGTGCGCGCAGTCCCGTGGGAGCGCCGGCGAGGCCTTCCGAACCGCGGTCCTGCTGGCGTACGACTCGAAGTGCCTTGTTTGCGGTTTGCGACTGCCGCCGACACGCTTGACTGGCGCGGGCGTTGAGGCGGCGCACATACTCCCGTGGGCCGAATACGATTTGGATGAGGTGTCGAACGGCATTTGCCTGTGCCGTCACCATCACTGGGCATTTGACGAAGGGTTGATCGTGCTCCTTTGGAAAGACGGCTTCTACGAGGTCGAGGTTCCCAAGAAACTGGTCAACGCGGTTGAGCAAAGCGACCCTTCTTTCAGTCTTGCCGAAATCCAGCGGTGCGCCGGACCGGTGCCCGACGAGCGGTTGCCGCGAAACAGGCAACACCGGCCGAATCCGGCCTATCTGGCGAAGCTCGGAGAATTGTTTGACGCTGATTAAGTCCCAGCCTCCCGCAGACCCCGGAACCAAGCAGGTGGCCGTCTACCCGCCGCACAACTCGAACGAGTGTTTTGAGCGTTTCTTAGAACCGAGACCTCCCTTGCTCTTAGTGGGCGCCGCGTCCCGGCGCCAGACGCCCCTGAGGCGGGTCCTGGCGGGTTGCTCGGCCCTGACATAGACTGTCGCCGCCTTCGAGCCCGCAGGACGCGTTGCAAACGCTTGTGCGCGGGCAACCTTTAACACTTCGGATCCCTCTCCGCCGGGTAGGCGCTTCGGTATCTCGCCGGGGGCCTCGCGGCACCCGCGGTCTTTGCCACGGGGGCCGGGAGGCTGCTGGTGCCGGGGCTTGGTCCGCCGGCCCAGCCTTCCTTGCCCCGCCCTCAACTCCGGTGACAGACTCCCGGTGTCAAGTCGAACCGCGCTCAAACCCAGGGGGGGCCAATGACCGTGGTAAGGCTTTTCGCGAAGCGGCCAGGGGGACGCGTCCCGGCCGCCGCGTTGCCGCTGGTCCACCGGGGAATCTGCAAGCTTTGCCTCAAAGCGCGAAATCTGCAGGATAGCCACTACTTACCCCGATCGGTATACAAATCAAACCGCGGAAGAGCATTGAAGAACCAGAATCCCGTGGCCTTGGGCGCCCAAATCAGGCAAGACCAAGAGCAGGTGACTGACTATGTGTTGTGCTCGGAATGCGAGCAGCGGTTCAACAAGAACGGCGAACGTTGGGTTCTTGCGCGCGTCCCTCATGACTACGGAGAACCATTTGAGCTCCAGGCAACACTAGAAAAAGAGACTCCGTTTCACATCGAGCCGGGACTGAATCTGTACGCGGGGACGCAAATTAGTGCGTTCAACATGGACCGACTCGTATACTTCGCATCGAGCGTCTTTTGGCGAGGCGCGGTGCACCAGTGGAAAACTAGTCGAGGCGAGATCGCTTTCAAGGTGGAGCTCGGTAAGCATGCTGAAGGGCTCCGCAAATTTCTGCTGGGGCAAGAGCCTTTCCCGCAGGATCTTTGGCTCACTGTGATCGTATGGCCCTTCAGGCAAGTCTTGAACGCCGGCCTGGTTCCCAGACCGGACAGTCAGAACGGATGGAATCGTTATTGGTTTTACGTTTCTGGACTGGGGTTCGTTCTCCATTTCGGCGACGCCGTACCTGCAGAGATCAAGCTCAGATGTGCTCAGAATACGCCGCAACGAGTGATCACGGTCGAGCGGGCGTTTGGCGACATTCTGCTGGACCTACTTCGTGCGGAGATTCGAGCTGGGGAGACCCCTGAGTTGCGGGCCCTCGTAGAGCAGATCAACCAAGTCAGAGCGAAGGACAATTCGGCCATACCGCCTTCGATCGTGCGGTCCTCCCGTTCTTAAGGACGTACACCGTGTACCCGCCGTGTACCCAAACTGGCGTTTTTACGGGGATGCCCGGTCCCGGCGCCACACGCCCTTGTGGCGGGTCGTGGCGGGCTGCACGGCCCTGGCCCCGGCTCCGCTTCCTTTAGCCCACACACCGCGTTACAAAACGCTTGCATGCGGCCAACGTCGTGACGCTCCGAATCAG
>JASHPE010000376.1 GCA_030038235.1 Terriglobia bacterium | reverse complement strand
CGAACTCGCGTTTAGACGACCAATCATCACCAGCCCCGGTCGAAGCAAGCACCACACTTCGATGTGGGCAATATTAACGGCCGGGATGACAGGCCGGTGTGACGAACGTCACCCTGTCCCGTGGCGTCTGACACTCACGCGGGGTCACTTGGAGCTTGGGTAAGGCGACGCGGGTGCGGTGGTCGGAGATGCGGCTTAATCGGTGGCCCGCGCAGCGCTGGGACCGCGGCCGCGGCCATTCACGGGCGAGACGTCCGCGCCCCGCCAAATTGAGTCAGAAGAATCAAGCACTCTAGCCATGGTCAAGAATCTTCTGGAACTCGGCGGCAACCTGCGTGCCTTGTCGAGCGCCTAAGTGCGCCTCGTCGCGAATGTGGGTCGGATAGAGACAGGAAACGCAATCGTAAAACTGATTGAACCGAACTCAAAAGGCAGTACAGTATCCTGTAAATCAGCCAAGGCTTCGATTGGCTTTTTCGTGCTAAGCGCCAGTTGGGCACGAATCGCGGGCAGCCAACTGCTGCTGTTCCGTCATAGCTTGAGAGTTCGTCCTACGAAAGCGAGAGCATAGAGAGCATTACCCAGTACGAGATCTTCCAGCTTTCGCGCCTGCGCCTCCTGGACTGCCTGTGGCGCTTCGTCAAACCGCTGCAAGGCAAGCCCGGCTGTTGAGGAGGTCACCGTATGTGAGGCATCGCCCGGGGAAACCGGAGGTATTGGCGATACGAATCTATCGCTTTCCCCAATAGCCCTGATTTTCGTATACGCCGCCGAGAAGGAGGTATGTCGCGGCCGGAGAATCCTGGTCGAAACACGGAGAAGCAGATTCGCCGGGTCATCGCCGGTAGAGCCGTTAGAACAGGGCCGCTGGCGCTCGCGGGGACGCGGCCGTCGAGCGGGGCCGCCGCGCTGATTTTGCCGGGTCCTTGAGGGTCGCTGCAAAGCGCAAACGGCAACCCCTCGGTATGACCTCGGGGTTGCCGTTTTCAGAACCAGTGTGATGCCTTGTGTTTAGCGGACGCTAGCCAGGACGTAAAGCGTCTCGGGCTTCGAGCCGTTGCGCGCCATCTCTCGCTCGATCGATCGCTCCGCCTTTGACTTGGGGATCAAACTGGTTTCTCCGGGAGACCTCACCTCGGAGAGGAAGTAACGGGCGCCACAGCGTTCGAAAACCAGCTCGGCAGAGTTGTCCTCATTGGTTCCATTGGGTGTCACCACGGTTAGGATCGCTCCTCCCCCCTCGTCATTCCGGATCACCCATGCGTTCTGGTTAAGCTGACCCAAGCTGTAATCGCCTGCCGCAAGCGTCGAACTGCTCACGGAGAACGCGAATGGGATGTGGGCCTTCACCTTTGTTTCCTGCGCGTACGTGGAGGCTACTCCCACCACTGTCATCAGAGCCAACGCAGCCATAATCGAAAGCGTTTTCCTGTTCATGTTGTCTCCTTTTTCATTTTAGGCGCCCGGCTGAAGACAGCCTGGGTCGCCGGATCGTTGAGCGGTAGGAACCGGCCCGCTAATCGCCGCCCCGCCTCACCGCTTGGCTCAAAGTTTCTTCCGTCTTCGAGTCGGCCTACCTGAAGCAGTCCCGTTGCCAATCGAAAAGGGAAGCGATTAGCCCAAGGCCTTGGGGTCTGGAATTGCTTGAGTAAGAGAGATAAGCGAACCGAGGGCTGCGCTCCCGGTCCAACTCCACCGCGCAACCGGCGTGTATCCAAACAGGCGGCCGCTTGGATCCGGCTATCCGATCGGATACTGACATCCGCAACTCCGCGGCCAAGCGCTCTAGGGATTTGGAGCGCTCCATCCATCAATGGCCCCCGATTGCTTCGCCCTCGCTCGGCATTGATGTGCCTCACGGGTTGCGACGGGGTTCGCCGATATAATCCCCGCCCGATCAAAAGGATAGGAAGGAATGTGCACGAAAGACCACGCCACCGCCATCGCTACCATCATTCTTCGGGTGATGGGGAAACCGTCCGCCCTCAGACTTGTAGCGGACACATTTGAAACTTGCCTGTCTGGGCTATCAGCCGGGAACGCCTGTTTGGCACAGCAACTGCCATAGTTCGGGCCGATAGGGTCAAAAAGGGGAATGAGATGGTTCAGGAACTGATCTGGGAAATCCTGAAGATCGGATTCGTTGCGGTGGGTGTCCTTTACGTTCTTGAGGTCTTGCGGGTCTATGGCAAGTCCGATGAAAACTGCCAACGTTCGCTCGATCGTGACGTGAAGCGGCTACTTATCCGAGCCGGTGTGGTTCTGACTGGCGTCGCGGTGACGCTAAGCCGCCCAGTACTCAACATGCTTATCGAGGCTTCGGCAGACGTCGGCGAATGGGCTCTCGCACGCCATAATTAGAAGTCGAAATTGGTGTCTGGCACCTGAGGCACAGGTCGGAAGGTTGGCCCGAGAGCATGGAAGAATCCCTTCTGGCCTTGGCGTGTAGGCTAGCCGGAAACGTCCGTTAAGTTAGCGGACGGCCGGGCGCAACGCCGCTTCCTTAAATCGTGTTCTACTGCGCCGGAGTCAGAGAATCCGGCACTTCGAAAAGAAAAGGGACTTTTCACGGGGACATTCGGAGGTCCACTCAGACTCCGCGCTTATTTACGCGGTAGTACCGAGCTTCGTTGGGCTTGCGAAGCCGTGATGCGCGACTGCGAGTTGGCCCCAGCGTGGCTGACGCCGTAGCGAAGCGGGGAAAAACCGATGGAGCCGAAACGGTTTCGTCAAATTGAGCGCGGGTACCACGCGGCGCTGGAGCGCGATGTGAGTCAGCGGTTTGCCTTCCTGGAAGAAGCTTGCGCCGGCAAATCCGATCTACGGTGCGAAGTGGACTCGCTCCTGGACCATAACTCAGAGACGAATCTCATCAATTCACCAGCCATCGGGGTGGCGGCTAAAGCTCTAGCCGAGGATGACTCCGCATGGCGCCATGCTCAGGAACTGGCCGATCAACGTGCTGAAGAACGCGCGCTCGAAATCGACCAGCGGCGCCTCGGCAGCACCGTCTCACACTACCGGATTTTTGACAGGCTGGGCGGGGGCGGCATGGGCGTGGTCTATGAGGCCGAGGACCTTGTGCTGAGGCGTCGCGTCGCCCTCAAGTTTCTACCCGAGCATCTGGCATCCGACGCGCAATCGATCGAGCGCTTCAAGCGCGAGGCGCGTGCCGCGTCGGCGCTGAGCCATCCCAACATCTGCACGATCTATGAGGTGGAGGAATTTGAGGGCCGCCCCTTCATCGCCATGGAACGGCTGGAGGGACAGACCCTTAATCAGAAAATTAGGGCAGGGGCGGTTCGCAAACCGTCCCTACGAATCGATGAACTGCTCGACCTCGCCATTCAGATTGCTGACGCGCTGGATGCCGCGCACCAGAAGAGGATCATTCATCGCGACATCAAACCGGCGAACATATTCGTCACGACGCGCGGGCAGGCGAAGATCCTGGATTTCGGCCTCGCGAAGCTCCAGGGGCTAGGGGCCAGGGGCCAGGGATTAGGGAAGGATGCGACCCCTGATCCCCGATCCCCGTCCCCTGATCTGACCTTTGACCCCCGATCCCCTCCGCCTGATCTGACCAGCCCGGGCGCGGCAATAGGGACTGTGGCCTACATGTCGCCCGAGCAGGCGCGCGGCGAACAACTCGACGTCCGCACCGATCTCTTCAGCTTCGGCGTCGTGCTTTACGAGATGGCCACGGGACAGCGCGCCTTCGAGGGCCGCGTCCCGGCAATCATCTCCAATGCCATTCTGACTCACGATCCGGCTCCCGCCCCGACCTTGAACCCTGACCTCCCATCCAAGTTGGATGAGATCATCAATCGCCTGCTCGAGAAAGACCGCGATCTGCGCTATCAGAGCGCCGCTGACCTGCGGAGCGAGTTAAAGCGTCTGAAGCGCGACACAAACTCCGCAGGGGCAGGCTTGGTGCCTGCCCGCCGCCCACAAAGGACGCCCATACAATTGAAGCCCCCACGAGAGGCGCCCCTAAGTGTTACCATCGGCGTGGCGGTGCTTCTCATCGCTGCGGTCGTGCCCCTCGTCTTCAAACTGGGAGTCTTTCAAAACGTGGGGCCGAAGATTGGCGCAACGCGATTTTCCATTCCTCCACCTGATGGCTACACCATCGCGCCCGGCCCTTGGGCGCCCGAAATAGCCGTTTCCCCGGATGGACGGACCATTGCCGTGGTGCTTACCGGCTCTAACGGCACGAAAGCACTCTGGGTAAGAGCCCTGGCCGTGTCAGCGTTCCAGAAACTCGAGGGCACAGACGGGGCGGACCTGCCCTTCTGGTCGCCGGACTCGCAATCGGTCGGCTTTTTTGCCGATGGCGAGCTGAAGAGGGTTTCGATTGCCGGCAGCGGAGTGCAAACCCTCTGCGCAGCAGCCGAAGCTGAAGGAGGAACCTGGAGCCAAGGCGGCGTCATCCTGTATGGTCAAAGACGCGGACCGCTGATGCGCGTGGCAGCGGCAGGAGGAGAACCGACTCCGGCAACCAATCTTCAGAACGGGAAGTTCGACGCAGACGTCTGGCCGCAGTTCCTTCCCGACGGAGCGCATTTCCTCTATCTTGCGCTCACCAGCAACCGACTAAACAGACCCGCAAATAATTCCATTTTGATGGGCTCATTGGACTCCGACCGGACGCGATTGGTGGTAAGGAGCGAGTCAGCTGTGCGCTTTTGTCCACCCAATCATCTTTTATTTGTTCGGGAAGGCAATTTACTGGCTCAGTTGTTTGACACGAGACGGATGCAACTGTCCTCAGAACCGGTTCGTGTTTCTGAAGATGTTGCCGCAGCTTATTGGGGGCGAGCGGCCTTCTCAGTGTCAAACAACGGCGTACTGGTCTTTCGCGCGAGCCCGCCCGGAAACCCTGGGGACACCGCCCGACTCATATGGCGGGATCGCAGGGGCACACAGCTCGGAGAAGTCGGCGTTCCGGGGCCATACGTTCAGGTGGCGCTCTCGCCGGACGGCAAGTTGGCCGCCCTTGAGGTCCGCGATGGCTCAACGGAACATATTGGATTACTCGATTTGAGCAGCGGAGTAGTCTCGCAGCTTACATCCGGTGGTGGATCTCAGATGGATCCCGTCTGGTCCCCCGACTCGCGGAGCCTTCTTTATGCGGCCTATGAAAGGCCGGGAGAGTCGCTGAGCCTCATGGAACTTGAACTAGGCAGGTCCCAACCCGTGACGCTTTACTCTGACCCGAAGGCAGAGCACCTGGACGACTGGTCACCGAATGGAAAATTCGTGATCTATCATGATGACGACGATGTGAGTTTTCATTTCCTTTCGCTGCCTGGCCAACGCCTGCCGACTGATCCTGTACCGGGCTCAGTCCACCAGGATCAGTTTCACATTTCTCCGGATGGGAAATGGGTCGCTTACAATTCTGACGAGACCAGGGAATTGCAGACCTATATTGCTTCTTTTCCGGACTTCAATCAGAAACGGCAGGTCTCAGACGGCGGCGGCGGCGAACCCATCTGGAGGGGGGATGGCAAGGAACTGTACTACTTGAGTCTCGACTGGAGAATGATGGCCGTGGCGGTGAAAACTGACGGTACGTTGGGGGCCGATGCGCCTCACGCTTTGTTTCAAGCTGATGTTCTGAACCCGTTCGGTAAGGTTGGTGGAAACGAATACAGCGTCACCAGAGACGGCCAACAATTTCTCCTGCTTGAACCTGTTAAAGCCAGCTCCTCGGGCGCAGCGCCGGAGCAGATCAACGTAATCGTCAATTGGGATGCTTTGCTTCAGAAATGAAAGGTAGTGGCACAGCCACTCCTGGTTGTGCAGGGAAGAAAAGAGCAACGCGGCGAGAAGCGCAGGCCTACACGCACGATAACTGTCGTGGCGGGGATAATTTTTCTTGCGTGGCCTTCGAGGAACTTTGGCGCGGGGAAACGGGCCGGCAACTGCCGACGTGACTCTGCCGGCGCACTCATGTGTTTGATTCGCCAAGTCGCTTTCGGAGACACCCTGATCCGTAAAGGCGGCCAGGATATCGGCCAAGTCGAGGTGGTAGCTGCCGGAGAATTGTTTCAAGTACTCCATCAGAACCAATGCGGTGGCATCCCCGTCGGTCCACTAATGCCTGCTAACTTCCCCAAAGCTGGGGCGGCCAATTCCGTCGGGGGCTTAGCCCGTCAATGGCCTCAAGTCTGTCAACCGCGTGAATTGACGGGCTCTCCGATCGAATGTCATTAAGGCGTTCGTAGGCAGCCGTGGAAACTCGCTTTCCATTTGCGAACGGAGATCACCATGGCGCGTACCCTAGCCTAAAGCTTTCGGCTCAGGGGATCATTGTACCTATTGTCCGACAGCTCAGGCTGTGGGCTGCCCTCTTCCGCCCGCTCCGGGGACTGGGCACAGCCAGGAGTGGCTGTGCTACCCCTCGACCACAAACGTGGCGAGCTTGCGCAGACGTTCGTGCCGCAGAGTGACGAGCTTATCAAGGGGTAGCGACGTGAGTTCTGCCAAAGTGGCGCTGAGTGCCGATTTGACATGGGCCGCGGCGCCGGGCGGATCGGTGTGGGCGCCGCCGGACGGCTCGGGGACGATGGTATCGACCAAGCCAAAGCCGTGCAGATCGCGGGCCGTCAGCTTCAGCGCGCGGGCGGCGTCCTGCTTATGGTTCCAGTCGCGCCACAAGATCGATGAACAGCTCTCCGGGGCGATCACGGAATAGATGGCATTCGCCAGCATCAGGACGCGATCGCCGATGGCGATCGCCAGTGCGCCGCCGCTGCCCCCCTCGCCGTGCACCACTACGACGATCGGCGTCCGCACCTTGGGAATCTCTTTCAGGTTGAAGGCGATGGCCTCGGCCTGGCCGCGCTCTTCAGCGCCCTTGCCGGGGTAAGCGCCCGGCGTATCGATGAGGCTCACGACGGGTAGATGGAACTTCTCCGCCAGCTTCATTAGTCGCAGCGCCTTGCGATAGCCTTCGGGATTCGGCATGCCGAAGTTGCGCTTCACGCGCTGTTCGGTGTCGCGGCCTTTCTGATGACCCATCACGACCAGTGCCCGGCCTTCGAAGCGCGCCAGGCCGCCGACCAGCGCAGGATCGTCCGCAAAGCGACGATCGCCGTGCAGCTCGCTGAAGTCAGTAAAGAGCGCGTGAATGTAATCGAGCGTATAGGGGCGGTTAGGGTGACGCGCGATCAGCACCTGCTCCCACGCGTCGCCCGATGACTTGGCGCCAGGCGCACGGCGCAGAATCTCGAGCTGCCCGCGCAGGCGCTCGATCTCTTCCTGGTCCGCCTCCGATGGCGGACCGGCTTCGAGCGCGGCGATCTGCTTCTCGATGTCCTGTGCGGGATCGGGTTGTGCGGCAGGTCTGGCCATGTCAGAGAATCAAGGGCGGTCTAGTTCCCAAAATCGGCAGCATCGCGTTCTCCGCGATCTCTGTGAGCGAAAAAAAACGAAACACCGAGTTCACAGAGGCTCAGTGTTCTCTATGTTGGAAAGCTTGTGAAGCACAGAGAACGCTGAGAAGCTGGAAGGTCAGGTGCGTTGCTCCACGGAGACTGCATCGTCGCCGCATATCCGCCGCAACTCCGCGAGCAGATCTTCGCCCGCCTTCACGCCCGCAGGTCGCCGTGGCCGGAGCGCCGCGCGGAAATCCCCTTCGCGAACCAGGTGAAACACCAGCGCGTCGTTCCCGGGATGTGCGGCCAGGAGCGACTGCATCTCGTCGAGCAGCGCCTCCGGCGAGCCGTCTAGTTGGATCGTTACGCGCACCGACTTTTTGCCGTTCCCGGCCGCCTTCTCGAGCGGATGAACTTCGCTGACGATCACCTTCGGCTTGGCGGAGGCCTCATCCCTGCGGATGCGGCCTTTGATCAGCAATACCGCTTCCTTCTTGAGCAGCGGCTGCACCTGCTGGAGCGTCTGCGGGAAGACAAGCAACTCCGAACTGCCGCGCAAATCCTCAAGCACGGCCGCGGCCCAGAGATCGCCCTTCTTGCTGGGCTTCACGCGCAGATCGGTCAGGATGCCGGCGAGCGACACCGGCGCGTCATTCGCCATGTCTTCGAGCGCGGCGCTGTCATGCTTCGCAAGCGCTGCCATCTCGGCACGATATTTCTCGAGCGGATGACCCGTCACAAAGAATCCCAGGACTTCTTTCTCGCCCGCCAGCCGTTCCGTCTCGGACCACACCGGCGCGTCCGGCAACTCCACCGCGCGCAAGGGCTCGGGCTGCGACCCGCCTCCGAACAGGCCTCCCTGACCGGCGGCGCTCGCCCGCTGGCCCGCTTGTCCAAGTTCCATGGCGCGATCGAGGCCCGCCATCATGCGCGCGCGATGCACACCCAGCGAGTCCATCGCACCGGCCTTGATCAGGCTTTCGATCACGCGCTTGTTCATCAGCCGGAGATCGACATTCTCGCAGAACTGGAAGAGGTTGTCGAACCGGCCCAGCCGTTTGCGCGCATCAATGACCGAGTCGATGGCCGCTTCGCCCACATTCTTGATCGCCGTAAGGCCGAAACGGATGCCGAGGCCGGAATTCGTCCGCGAGGGCGTGAAGGTGCGATCGCTCGAATTGACGTCCGGCGGCAGAATCTCGATGCCCATGTCGCGGCACTCGCCAAGGTAGAACGTGAGCTTGTCGGGATTACCGATTTCCGCCGTCAGCATGGCCGCCATGAACTCGACGGGATAGTGCGTCTTCAGGTACGCCGTATGATACGCGACCAGCGCGTAGGCGGCCGAGTGCGACTTGTTGAATCCATAGCCCGCGAACTGCTCGATCTGCTCGTAGAGCTTTCGGGCCTTGACCTCGGGGACCTTATTGCGGACGGCGCCAGCCACGAACTTCTCGCGCATGGCCACCATCTCTTCGGGTTTCTTTTTGCCCATCGCGCGGCGCAACACGTCGGCTTCACCGAGCGAGAACCCGGCCACCGTGTTGGCGATCTGCATCACCTGCTCCTGGTAGACCATGATTCCGTACGTCTCTTCCAGGATTTCCTTGAGCTGCGGCAGGTCGTACGTCACGCGCTTCTTGCCCGCCTTGCGCGCCACGAAGTCGTCGATCATCTGCATGGGGCCCGGACGGTAGAGCGCGTTCAGCGCCGTGAGGTCGCCGAGACGATTGGGCCTCGCGCGCCGCAGGATGTCCGTCATGCCGCGGCTTTCAAACTGGAATATGCCGGCCGTGAGACCTTTGCCGAGCAACTCGTAGGTAGCGGCGTCGTCGAGCGCAAGCGTATCCAGGTCCAACTTCTCGCCGCGTGTTTGCTCGATCATGCGGACGCAGTCGTCGAGGACCGTCAATGTGGTCAGCCCGAGAAAGTCCATCTTGAGCAGGCCGATTTTCTCAAGATCGTCCATAGCATACTGCGTCGTGATTTCGTCTTTGCTGCTCTTGTACAGCGGGACGATTTCCTGCAAGGGTTGCGGGGAGATCACTACGCCGGCGGCGTGCGTGGAAGCGTGGCGCGCCAAGCCTTCAAGGCTGGTTGCAACAGTCAGCAGGTCGGCGACCTTCGGGTCGCGATCGCGAAGCTGGCGCAGCTCGGGATTCTGCGCCAAAGCGTCTTTCAGGGTGATATTGAGCGTGTTGGGGACAAGCTTGGCGATGCGGTCGGCGTCCGCGAAAGGCATGTCGAGAGCGCGCGCTGCGTCGCGCACCACGGCCTTCGCGCCCATGGTGCCGAAGGTGATGATCTGGCTGACGTTCTCGCGCCCGTATTTGCCCGTGACGTACTCGATCACCTCGCTGCGGCGCCGCATGCAGAAATCAATGTCGATATCAGGGAAGGTGATGCGCTCCGGATTCAGAAAGCGCTCGAACAGCAGGTCGTACTGCAGCGGATCGACGTCGGTAATGTGGAGCGCGTAGGAAACGAGGCTCCCTGCTGCCGAGCCTCTCCCGGGGCCTACTGGAATGCACTTCTCGCGGGCGAATCGAATGAAATCCCAGACGATCAGAAAATAGCCCGCGAACCGCATCTCCTTGATCAGCGAAATCTCGCGGTTCAGGCGGTCTGCATAAGCCTCGATCGGATAACGAAGCCGGTTCTCCGCGCGCAGCCGCTCGATCCCGGGACGCCGCGTATCAAAGCCCTGGCGCGCGATCTTCTCGAAGAAGCTGTCGAGCGACTCGCCCGCCGGCACTTCGAAGTGCGGGAAGACATGCTCCTTCTTCTTCAAGTGCAGGTTGCAGCGCTCCGCAATCTCGAGCGTTCGCTCCAACGCTTGAGGAACTTCGCTGAACGTTGCCGCCATCTCGTCCACAGACTTGAAGTAGAACTGGTCCGTGTCAAAGCGCATGCGCTGGCTGTCGCCGAGCGTTTTGCCTGTCTGGATGCACATCAGGACTTCCTGCGCGCGAGCGTCCGCGTGCGTCAGATAGTGGCAGTCGTTGGTCGCCACCAGCGGAATTCCCGTCTCACGCGAGAGCCGCACCAATTCGGGATTCACGCGCTTCTCATCAGCCAGGCCCTGGTCCTGGATTTCAAGATAAAAATTGCCCTTGCCGAAAATGTCGCGCAGATCATACGCTGACTGCCGCGCCTTCTCATATTTCTCCGTTTTCAGCGCCGACGTCACCTCGCCCTGCAGGCAGGCCGAGAGCGCAATCAGTCCCTCGGAATGCCGCGCCAGCAGATCCTTGTCGATTCGCGGCCGGTAGTAGTAGCCTTCCAGATAAGCCGACGACGCCAGCTTCACCAGATTCTGATAGCCGCGCTCGTTCTCCACCAGCAGCACGAGGTGATGCGGACGGTCCGAATCCGAGGCGCGATCGAAGCGATTGGTGACCGCGACATAGGTCTCGCAGCCGATGATCGGCTTGATGCCTCGTTTGGTAGCTTCCTCGTGAAACTTGACCGCGCCGAACATGTTGCCGTGATCGGTCATCGCGACGGCCGGCATCTTGAGCGCCGCCGCGCGGTCCATCAACTTGGGGATGTCGCAGGCTCCGTCCAGCAGGCTGTAGTCAGTGTGGAGATGAAGATGAACAAAGTTTGAAGGGGTCATTCCAAAGCAATTTTATCAGAAAGCGTGCGGCTCCATGCGGGTGTCCGGCGGGATCGACCAGAAAGCTGTGGAAATCGCGGCAATGACTCGACGAACCTGCGCGCCTGCTCCCGGCCCACGGCGGCGCTCACTTGTCCGGACACCCCGGCGATTCGCCGTGGAACGCGTTGCCCTGGTAATCGAGTTCCTTGAGCCCGGCTTGCGATGTGTAGTAACCCTCAATGACCTGGCGCTTCAGCAGGCGGCATAGTTGCGGTCCCGGGCGGTCGGACTCCGGCTCGCCGGGAGCTTCGAGGACGCGCTGGAGCAGGTCGATCTGCTGCGCCTCGGTCAGATCGATGAAGCCGCGGCTCGACAGGCGCAGCGACTCCTGCTGCAGCCGGGCCAATCCGTCTCTCCAAACCCTCTGCGGATCCGCAGTTTCGAGCCGTTGGACCTCATCTTCGCCGGAATATCGGAGCGCCAGGAGCCGATGCTGCGGGGAAAGGCTCCGGGCCGCTTCACGGACGGCCGCCGAGCGCGCAAGCGTGAGATCGATCCATTCCGCAACCTCGTCCACGGTGTCCGAACTCACCGCTTCGCCCTGCGGCACCTCGCGACTTGATGCGTTCAACGTCAGCCACACCAGCCGGTGCACGATCAGGAATTCATCCGCAGAAAAGAAAGCCGGCGAGAACGGCTTAGCATTTGGCTGCGCGTATTCGGTCTCGCTGCCCGGCGGCGGGGTGACGAATCGCTGCTCGCGCATCAGAACGTGCGTCAGGTGATCGGTGGAGGCGTCGTAGAGACCAGCCGGCAACGCGACTGAGGATGTCGAGGATGTCGCCGCCTGCAGATCTGCCGGAGCCGGAGTTTCCGAGTCCGCCGCGCACAGGTCCTCAGGCGAGATCCCACTGAATCCCAGCACCGCAGCCTCACCAAGCCGAAGCAGCCACTGACGGCGCGTCAGGCCGGACGAAGTCTCGCCGCCGTTTGCGATAGGCTTCGCGGATTGTTCAGTCTCGCTCAGCATCCCGGCGTCTCAAGGGCGGGTCTCGTCTCTCTGTGCACCCTGCGATTCCCCTGTGGGCTCTGTGTTAAAAACCTTCAACACAGAGATCACGGAGAACTCACGGAGGAGACAGAGCGCAGTCGCGTCTGGTCCCGCCTAGCCTAGAACGTTCCCCTTCTGAACTCCTCCGCGATGTAATCCGCCGCGCGGCACGACACGGCCATGATCGTCAGCGTTGGTTCGTAGCATCCCTGCGTCACGAAGGCTGCGCCGTCGGTCACGAAGACGTTCTTCGCGTCGCGCACGCGGTTGTAGGCGTCGAGTACGCTTTTCTTCGGATCGGTCCCCATGCGCCCGGTGCCGCACTCGTGGATGTTCTTGCCGAAGATGCTCAACTCGCTAGCGGGCATTTGCGGATTCTCAAGCTTCAGCGCATCGAGGATGTTCATGATGTCCTGGCGCATGGCTTTGGCCTGCGCCTGCTCGTTCTCACCGTAGCTCGCGTGAATGCGCAGCACCGGAATCCCCCACGCGTCCTTCACTTCGGGATCAAGCTCGACGTAATTGTCGGCGCGCGGCAGACATTCGCCCTGCGCCTCGATGCTGCAGTAGTACGGCACTTCATCGCGCACCCGTTTCCGCCACGCGACACCGAACCCGGGAAGATCGAACGCGTGACCGTAAAGCTCCTGGCCTGCGCCGCCATCGAAGCGATAGCCGCGCAGAAAATTGGAATTGCGATGCACGCCGGTGTTGGCGTACTTCGCGATCAGGAATCCTGCCGGATTGCCGATCGGTTCGCGCCGCGAAGACTTCAGCGACGGCATCGCACCGCCGGCGCCTTCGATGGTGAAATGATCCATCAGATAGTGGCCGAGCACGCCATGCGAATTCCCAACGCCCTGAGGAAATCGCGACGTGCGCGAGTTCAGCAGGATGCGCGTGGATTCGAGCGCTCCTGCAGCCAGCACCACCACTTTCGCATTCCACTCGCGATGAGCCTTGGTGACGCGATCGATCACGTACACGCCCCGCGCGTTGGCATCCGCGGGATCCATCACCACGTGACTGACGACCGCATCGCTCACCAGCGTGAAGCGTCCGGTGCGGGCCGCCGCCGGCAGGGTGACGGACGGGCTGTTGAAGTAGGACGCGGTATAGCATCCGCGCTGGCATTCGTCGCAGTAGTGGCAGGCGGGGCGACCGCGATGCGGCACGGTGAGATTCGCCACGCGGTCCGGCATCACCCGCCAGCCGAATTTCCCCTCGATTACCTTCTTGGCGAGCCTGCTGCCGCAGGAAAGATTCATGGGCGGTAGAAAGCGGCCGTCGGGCATTTGCTCCAGATTCTCCCGTGACCCGCTGACCCCGATGTAGCTCTCCACCTTGTCGTAATACTGTTCCAGGTCCTTGTAGCTGAAAGGCCAATCCTCGCCATAGCCGTCGCGGCTGCCCGCTTTGAACTCATAATCACTGTAGCGGTAGCTCTCGCGCGCCCAGCAGAACGTCTTGCCGCCGACCTGCCGTCCGCGAATCCACATGAAGGGCTTGTCGGGGGGCGTGGTATAGGGATGCTCGTGATCGTTGATGAAGAACTGGTGGCTGTACTCGTCGCACGCGTAGCAGAGCCGCTGCACGGGCTGATTCTCGAGCAAGGCTTGCTGATTGCCGAAGCCGCGGAACTTCAACTGGTAGGGCCAGACGTGTTCCGTGAAGTCCTTGGTGGGAACGCGCGGCGGGCCAGCCTCGAGCATCAGGACGCGCAGGCCGCTCTCACACAACTCCTTG
>JASHPE010000375.1 GCA_030038235.1 Terriglobia bacterium | reverse complement strand
AGGATACAGTCAGCGTCTCGATGATGCGCTATCGGGGCGGCACGGCGACTTACCTCGACGTACTGGACAGCCAGCGGTCTCTATACAACGCAGAGCTCACGCTGGCTCAGGCACGCAACAACGAATACCAGAGCCTCGTGCAGCTCTATAAGGCGCTCGGCGGCGGGTGGAAGTAAGACGGCAACGCTGGATCGACTACATGTCGCGATGATCGTTGTTGATCGATACCACCGTCGCTGCCGACGGCGCTGGCCTGGCAGTTGCAGCGGTCGCCGAATATCCTCCTGATACCCGGCAAGCGGTACCGTCCCGCCAGAAGTTAACACCCGCTTGTAATGGCGCGACAGATCGGCTGTTGCGTGGAGCGCAGGTTGCGTCTCCCTGCGCCCTATTGGGTCTGCCACTTGGGTACCCACAAGGGCTGCCCCTACGGCTCCTTTTCCCCTTGCACTTCTACAAAGAAAGGCCTACACTCTTGCTGTAGAAGCGAAAGGGGAGCCCTGATGCCGAACCAACGGATCGATCTGCCGCAGGGGACGCTCGACCTGCTTATCCTCAAGACCCTGGCCCTCGAGCCCCAGCACGGCTGGGCCATTTCCGAGCGTATTCAGCAGATTTCCAGCGACGTGCTGCGCGTCCAGCAGGGGTCGCTCTATCCCGCCCTGCATCGTCTCGAGCGGCGCGGCTGGATCAAGGCGAAATGGGGCGCCTCGGAAAACAACCGGCGCGCCAAATATTATGAGCTCACCAGGAGTGGCTGTCGACAACTCGAGGCGGAGGAAAGCGACTGGCGGAGACTCACGGCGGCAGTAGGCCAGGTGTTGAGCATTGCGGATTGAAGAGCTATTAGCCGTCGGCTTTCGGCGATCAGCTCTCAGCCGCTGGCTGATGGCTGACAGCTAGCTGAGAGCTGAAGGCTGAATGACGGCTGAAGGCTGCCGCGTGGAGGTACCGTTGATCAGCGACCTTCTTTATCGCTTGCGCGCGCTATTTCGGCGCAAGTCCGTGGAATCCGAGTTGGACGACGAACTGCGCGCGCACTTCGATCGTCAGGTGGAGAAGCACCTGAGATCGGGGCTGGCGCTGGAAGAGGCGCGACGACAGACGCGGGTCGAATTCGGCGGAATCGAGCAAGTGAAAGAGGAGTGCCGTGATGCTCGCGGCGTGAGCTTCCTCGAAACGGCGATCTTCGACCTCCGCTACGGCATGCGGATGCTCGGCAAGTCAAGAGCCCTCACGGCAACCCTGGTGATCACGCTGGCGCTGGGAATCGGCGTCAACGCGGCGATTTTCAGCGTACTGAACGGATGGCTGCTCCGTCCGCTGCCCGTGCGTGCGCCGGACCGGATCATGGTGCTGGCCTATCATCCCAAGGAAGGCCATGACTCCCATTTCTCCTACCTGGACTTTCTCGACTTTCAAAAACAGGCCGGTGCATTCTCCGACGTATTCGCTTACGCCCCCGGCGCCGCTGGACTCAGCACCGGCGGGCACGCCAGCGAGTTCTCCTACAGCGCCGTAACGGGCAACTATTTTTCTGCCCTCGGAGTAAAGCCGCTGCTCGGAAGACTGCTTTTGCCCGGCGAGGGCGAAACGCCGGGCGGGGAGCCCTTGTTAGTGCTCGGCTACGCCTGCTGGCAGGAGCGATTCGGCGCCGACGCGAGCGTCGTAAGCAGCCGGGTTCTCATCAACGGCAAATCGGCCACGATTATCGGCGTTGCACCGAAAGAGTTCCATGGCACGTTCTTCGCCTTTGACATGGACGGCTACCTCTCGCTCGACGCGCTTCCGCAGATTGGGGATTCGAGCGGATTCTGGACCGATCGCCGCGATCGCACGCTGTGGGTGCTGGGACGCCTGAAGCCCGGGATCAGTCTGACGCAGGCGCGCAGTTCAGCCGACGTCATTGCCGGCCGCCTTGCCGCCCAGTATCCGGCCACGGACAGCGACGCCGCCGTGCGCGTGATTCCGGAGCGACTGGCCCGGCCCGCGCCTTTCGTCACCAGCTTTGTTCCCGTCATCGCCGGTCTGTTTCTTGTTCTCCCGGCGCTCGTCTTGTTGCTTGCCTGCCTCAACGTGGCGAACATCCTGCTGGTGCGGGCAACGGTGCGCGAGCGCGAAGTGGCGATTCGCGCCGCTCTGGGCGCCGGCCGCCGCCGGTTGATCCGTCAGATGCTGACGGAGAGCCTGCTGCTGACGCTGCTGGGCGGCATCGGCGGCGTGCTGCTCGGAGAATGGGCAATTAGCGCCAGCGGCTCGATGCTTCACTCTGTCACGTCAACCACATCGAACCTGGCTTACCGGCTCGACTCCAGTATCGATTGGAGGGTCCTCGCGTACACCCTGGGGGCCGTGGTTATGTCTGGAGTGTTCGTCGGCGTGTGGCCGGCGCTCCGTGCCGGGCGCGTGGACTTGAATCGAGCGCTGCACGAAGGCGGACGGAGCGATTCGGCCGGCCCGGGCCGGCACCGAATCCGCAGCATTCTGCTGGTGGCGCAAGTGGCAGGCTCGCTGATGCTCTTAATTGTCGCCGGCCTTTTCGTTCGCAGCCTCGAACGGGCCGAGCACGTCTATCTGGGTTTCGATCCCGATCACCTTCTGAACGTTATGATGGACGTGCGCCAGGCCGGCTACGACGAGACGCGCGGCAGATCGTTCTATCGCGAACTCGACAGCCGGGTTCGCGCCTTGCCCGGTGTCCAGTCGACCAGCCTCGGCTTCACGGTTCCAGTCTCGATTCCGAGTCCCGACGCACCCATCTATGTCGAGGGTCATCTGTGGCCTCCAGACCGGCAGCCGCCGCAGATCTCATTCAACGGCATCGATGCAGCCTATCTGGCCACCCTGCGCGTGCCGCTCGTCGAGGGCCGCGTTTTTGGGGATTCTGACAACGAAACCGCGCAGCCAGTCGCGATTGTGAACCAGACGATGGCCCGTAAGTTCTGGCCGAACGAGGATCCAATCGGCAAGCGCTTCAGCTTGAAGAGCTCCAGCGGGCCTTTTGTGGAGATCGTCGGCGTGGCGCGCGACGGCCAGAGCTCCTGGATGCTCTCGCCCGATCCTCAGCCTTACTTCTATCTCCCGCTCGCGCAGAACTACGACTCGTCCGTGGCCATGCAGGTCCGAACGTCGGTCCCGCCGCAATCAATGATCATGGAAGTCCAAAAGCAGATTCACGACTTGGCGCCCGATCTGCCGATCCTCGATATCCACACCATGCAGCAGACGGTGCACGGCCTGGGCGGCTTATTGATCTTTCGCCTGGCAGCCTCTCTCGCCGGCGTTATGGGAATCCTGGGCCTGGTACTTGCGACCGTCGGCGTTTACGGCGTGGTGTCGTTCTCGGCGACGCAGCGGACGCGTGAGATCGGGATTCGCATGGCGCTCGGCGCCTCGCGTCGCGACGTCCTGACGGCGATTGCGCGGAAAGCTCTGGCGCTGACGCTGATCGGCACGACGGCAGGTCTGGCAGGCGCGGTCGCGCTCAGCCGCCTGCTCGGCTCGATGCTTCTCGGCGTGAAGCCGGGCGATCCGCTCACGTTTGTCAGCGTGTCGCTGATCCTGGCGGCAGTGGCGCTCCTGGCGAGTTTCATCCCTGCCCGCCGCGCGACGAAGGTCGATCCCATGGTGGCGCTGCGGCACGAATGAAGCGGTGGCGAGTGGCAAGTGGCAAGTGACGCAAGTGACGAGAAAGGACCACGATGATCAGTGACCTTCTATATCGTTTGCGGGCTTTGTTCCGGCGCAGGTCTGTGGAATCCGAGCTGGATGCGGAACTGCGCGCGCACTTCCATCGTCAGGTGGAGAAATTCGTGAAATCGGGACTGCCCCTTGAAGAAGCGAAGAGGCGGGCGCGATTGGAATTTGGCGGATTCGATCAGGTGAAGGAAGAATGCCGGGACGCGCGCGGCGTGAACCTGATTGAGACCACGATTCAGGATCTGCGCTACGGGCTCCGTATGCTGAGGAAATCTCCCGGCTTCGCCGCGGTCGCCGTGGTTACGCTTGCCCTCGGGATTGGCGCCAATACGGCGATCTTTAGTGTGGTCAATGCTGTTTTGTTGCGGCCGCTCCCTTACCCGAATGCCGACCGGCTGGTGGTGGTCGGAGAGAGATGGATGGGCGGCGGCGGCGACCTCGCGCCCCCGGACTATCTCGACATCGCCGCCGAGAATCGCGCCTTCGAGCAGATGGCGGCTTACAAGAGTTGGAACTTCAATCTGAGCGCGGGTCCGCGACCCGAACGCGTGACCGGAGCGGTGATCACCACCAACACCTTCTCGCTTCTGGGCGTCGATCCTGTGCTGGGGCGGGGCTTTCTCCAAGGGGACGGCGGCCCGGGCGGCGAGCGGACGGTCGTGCTGGGCTACACACTCTGGCAGGCGCGATTCGGCGCCCGGCCGGACGTTGTAGGTGAAAAGATCAGCCTGAATGACGAACCCTACACCGTCGTGGGCGTGATGCCGCGCTGGTTTGACTTTCCCGACGGCGCCCAGCTTTGGGTACCGCCACGATTCGCGGTTCCTGAGCATCCTTTGAGGCTGGATGTCGACCCGGCGACGATGACCGGGTCACATTACTTTGATTCCATCGGCCGGCTGCGTGCGGGAGTCAGCGTGGCCGAGGCGCGGGCGGATGTCGACCGCGTGATCCGGCACATTGCAGAGGCGCGGCCGGACTCGGAGGCAACCAACGGCGCCTGGATCGAGACTTTGCACCAGGTCCAGGTGGGGGACATACGTTCCGCCCTGCTGGTGCTGCTCGCCGCCGTGGGACTGGTGCTGTTGATCGCCTGCGCCAACGTCGCCAATCTTCTGCTCACGCGCGGAGCCGGCCGCCGGAAGGAGATGGCGATTCGTAGCACGCTCGGCGCCGGCCGCGCCGCCATTGCGCGCCAGCTTTTCACCGAAAGCCTGCTGCTGGCGGCCGCAGGGGGCGGCCTCGGAATCCTTCTCGCCTCTTGGGGCACCGTGCCTCTGGCCGGCTTGATACCTGAAGACCTGCGGAACATGGTCCAGCCCGGCGTCGACGGCCGCGTGCTGGCGTTTACGGCGCTCGCCTCACTACTGGGCGCGATTTTCTTCGGCTTGACTCCAGCGCTCCAAGGCGCGCGCTTCGCCCCCATGGAAGCGCTCAAAGAGACGGGCCGAAGCTCGGCACCCGGACGCCATCGCGTGCAGCGAGCGCTGGTGGTTGCGGAGAGCGCGCTGGCGGTTGTGTTGTTGGTGGGCGCAGGATTGCTGGTCAAGAGCTTCCTGCGCCTCATGCAGGTCAACGCCGGCTTCGACCCCACTCGCCTGGTGACGCTGAAGCTTTCGCTGCCCGCCGCGCGTTATCCCGATAAGGCCAGTCAGAATCTGTTCGTGCGGCAGGTACTGGATCACGTCGAGACTCTGCCCGGAGTGGAGTCAGCGAGCGTAACCACGCGCCTGCCGCTCGGTGGAGGCGAGAGCCACCGCGGGATCCAGATCGAAGGCCGTCCCAGCCGGCCCGGCGAGGACCTGGACACGTTCTACGCAGTCGTAGCGCCGGATTACTTCCGCACGCTTGGGATTCCGCTCTTGCGAGGCCGCGATTTTAGCGATCATGACGACGCCAACTCGCTGCGCGTGGTGATCATCAATAACTCGATGGCGCGCACGTTCTGGCCTGGGGAGGACCCGGTCGGCAAACGTATCAGCATGGACGACAAGCCCTTGGAGATCGTCGGCGTGGTGGGCGACACGCATCAGCGCGATCTGACAGGGCCTGTGGAGCCGATGACGTACGCGGTTTACGCGCAGGAGCCGTGGCCGTTTCTGACTGTGGCCATCCGGGCAGCCGGCAGTCCTGCCAGCCTGATGACTGAGGCGGAACGCGCCGTCCATGCCGTGGACAAGGACGAGCCCGTCTTTGACGTGCAGACCATGTCCGAGGTGGTCGAAGCCTCGGTCTCTCCGCGTCGCTTCTACATGCTGTTGCTTGGCATATTCGCCCTGGTCGCCCTTTCTCTCGCGGCGGTGGGGCTTTTCGGGGTCATCTCGTTTGGCGTCGTTCAGCGCACGCGGGAGATCGGAATCCGCCTGGCGTTGGGCGCCCAGCGATCGGCAGTCTTGCGGACGGTGGTCGGTGAAGGAATGCGGTTGACGTTCCTCGGTCTGGCCGTGGGTCTCGGAGCGGCGGTGGCCCTTACGCGGCTGATGGGGAGCCTGCTTTATAGCGTCCGGCCGGCGGATCCCGAGACCTTCATGGCCGTCTCGGTCCTGTTGACGGCCGTGGCGGGCCTCGCGAGCTACA
This sequence comes from Terriglobia bacterium, assembly GCA_030038235.1. Taxonomy (GTDB): domain Bacteria; phylum Acidobacteriota; class Terriglobia; order UBA7540; family UBA7540; genus Gp13-AA77. The sequence goes on along the minus strand of JASHPE010000375.1, from coordinate 2,423 downwards.
TTCCGGCGCGGCGCGCGACGAAAGTCGATCCCATGGTGGCGCTGCGGCACGAGTAATTGGCGATTTTCGACTTCGCTTGCGCGTCGCGGGTGCTACGGTCCAAAGTGGACTGTTTTGCCTTGTCCAGACGTAGGGGCGGCCCTGCATCTGAACCAGGAGGCTGTACATCGGAAACAGAATCGGATAATGGGTAATTGGCAGCCTGCAAACTTGAGGACCATCTTGAACGCTACCCGAAAGAGGAGTTTCCGCCCCTTAAATTCTGTCAATTTCCACGGCACCTGGCTGAGCTTTCGCACCACTTGCGAGGGTTCTGCAGTGAGTCTGATGATTCTTTCGAGTGCGGCAGATGAGAGGGACTGCGGAGGCCACAGTTCTAGGCTCGAGATGGCAAATCCTGAAAAAAGACCCTAAGAATTGCACAAATCCGCAGAACGAAGCTAAGCAAAGGCTTTAGAATCTACAAAAGCGGCTCGAAAACGAAGCTAAAACGAAGCTACCCATCTCGGGCGTACAGTGAATAGAATAAGCGACTTGGGCACCCCTTTCGGCCGACAGGAATACGACGCGGGAGCCAGCCCAGCAATGGTCAAGCGGCAACAGTCAATCGGCAATCGTCAATTCCCGGTGCTAAACTCGTTGCTGAACGCACCCTCGATGAGGCCCGTTATGGACGCATCGCTGCGAAGCATTCTGGAAAGCTACAACGCGCAGGCGGAACTCGCCGACGCTTCCACGATTCCGGCGGCGTGGTACACGCACCTGCGCGTCGCTGAACTGGAGCGCGAGCACGTCTTCGCGCGCGCTTGGCAGGTGGTGGGGCGTCTCGATCAGGCCGCGAATCCCGGTGAATACTTCACCGCCGAAGTGGCCGGCGAGCCGATCCTGGTGGCGCGCGGCGATGATGGCGTCCTGCGCGCTTTCTACAACGTGTGCCGCCACCACGCCACGGCCGTGGCCTGGGAACCGCAAGGCAGGGTGAAGAACTTTCGCTGCCCGTATCATGGCTGGACCTACGGACTGGACGGGTCGCTGAAAGGCATGACCGATTTCGAAGGCGTCCGCTCGTTCGAACGATCGACGCACGGCCTGGTGCCGATGCGGATCGCAACCTGGGAAAAATTCGTATGGGTGAATCTCGATCCCCACGCAGCGCCGCTCGAAGATTTTCTCGGCCGGCTCATCAGTCGCGTCCAGCCGCTCGGTCTTGGCAGCTTAGTATTCCTGGAGCGGCGCGTTTACCACATCGCCTGCAACTGGAAAGTGTTCGTCGACAATTATCTCGACGGCGGTTATCACGTGCCGCACATGCACAAAGGCTTGAACAGCGTGATCGACTACGTGCAGTACACCATCGAAAACGACGAGCGTCACAACGTGCAGTCGAGTCCGGTTGCCGTGGCCGCCGACTCCGATGCCGACGCTGCCGCCACGCGCCACGGCGATCGCGCCTATTATCTCTGGCAGTATCCGAATTTCATGCTGAACTGGTACGAGGGTTATCTCGACACTAACCTTGTGCTGCCGTGCGGTGTCGACGCCTGCACCGTGATTTTCGACTTTTATTTTGGCGACATCAGCGAAGCGGCGGCGGAGTACAACCGGCAGAGCATCTCCGTCAGCGATCGCGTGCAGTATGAAGACATCGCCATCTGCGAAAGCGTCCAGCGTGGGTTGCATTCGCGGGCCTATGGCGCGGGCCGACTCTCGGTGCGGCGCGAAGCGGGCGAACATCTGTTTCATCGTCTGCTGGCAGCGGACTTGAAGCGCAGCCTGGCGCGTTCGGCCGCATCATGACTTGATTTTGCTGTAGCGCCGGTGTCTTCACCGGCGTCCGGCAATCGCCGATGAGGATACGGCGCGCGCGATCTGGAAAATCGCCGGTGAGGACACCGGCGCTACAGCGGAGGCACCATGTTCCCTTTTCACGGCGTTGATTTTGTGGAATTCGACTCCCTGCTTTCCGACGAGGAAAAACTCGTGCGGCAGACGGTCCGCGAGTTCGTGGACAAGGAAGTGTTGCCCGGCATCGAGGAGTGGAACCGCGAAGCCAAATTCCCCAAACACCTGGTCCCGCTGATGGCCGAACTCGGTTTCTATGGCGCCAATCTGACGGGCTACGGCTGCGCGGAGATGTCGAACGTCGAATACGGCCTGATCATGCAGGAGCTCGAGCGCGGCGACAGCGGCTTGCGCAGCTTCGTCTCGGTGCAGGGCGCACTCGTGATGTATCCAATCCACACTTACGGGTCCGACGAGCAGAAGGAGAAATGGCTTCCCGCGATGCAGCAAGGCAAAGCGATCGGCTGCTTCGGCCTGACGGAGCCCGATTTCGGATCGAATCCGGGCGGCATGCGGACGCGCGCGCGCAAAGAGGGCGGCAACTACGTCCTGAATGGCGAAAAAGCCTGGATCACGTCGGG
>JASHPE010000374.1 GCA_030038235.1 Terriglobia bacterium | reverse complement strand
TTCCCGTTTTCGGAATATTGTAAACATTGTTCGCCATGTAGCCCTGTTTTACACATTCTAAAGGACATTCCCGATTTCCCCTAGCCCCCCTCATTCCGGGAATGTTGTTGATTCTAAACAGAAATGCATTTTGGTTCGTGGATGTTAGAGCGGGGGCGTTTTTGCGTATTTTTTCGATTGTAGGTTGACATGTGTCGGCTAGGACATCAGCTAATAAGCCCGGAATCAGCGGCATACAAGATGCCCGGAAATCAACTTTTGTGAACACGCGGGGCGCCCCTTAACGATGTTTTCTCAAAAATCGCGCTATGCCTCTAACCGGTCGTGACATTCCGGGTTTGGCGGGGCGCGCCCCGGGGCTTTTTCCGGTGCCTTCTCCTCGGTGTGGGTTGACTCGGGTCGGCTAGACCCAGAGCGTTGAGCAATGTCACCGTGAACCTCATTTTGCGGTCGATGGCCATGCGCAGGCGGTCCCCCTGACGGTTCATCCAGTGGTCCTCGCGCGTGGGCGCCAGGCGCGCCCGCTTCGCCGAATCCGTCAAGGTCCTTTCGATCAGCGCCAGCTCCCAGGCGCTCATCACGTCGTTCTTTTCCTCTTCCACCCTTTTAATCAAGGCCTGCATGCCGTCCTCGGTCAGAGGCGCGGGGAGCTGCTCGGCGTCGACGTGCAGCCTGGCGGCTATCTGCTTGAGGTTTTCGGGGTCCATCAGCCTCTGGCATTCGATGCAAATGAGCTGCCCGCGCTCGTGATCCGGCCACAGGTCCTCGCCGTAGAGCCGCGTCAGGACGCCTTTTATATCGTCAAAAACGCCCTCCTGAAGGGCGCCCTTGAGGGCCGCCAGGCACGCGTACTGATGGCGGAGCTTGCCCGGGGAATCGGGCAGGCGATAGAGGCCGGTCTGGTAGACGTCTTTGGCCGTGGCCCCAACTTCGCGGTCCCTGTCGCGGCATTGGCGGCGCTCCTTGATCGCGGTCTGCTCGGCGCGGTGCTGCATTTCGGCGTCGCGAATGCCCTCCCAGGCCTGCAACTCCAGTTGCAGGCGGGCCAGGTCGCGGAAGTGCATGGCCAGCAGGGGCGGCACCTGCTTATAAGGGGCGATCAGCTCGTGATAGAGATGGATGGCGGCGCCGGGCTCCAGGTCGAGCGTGAGGGCTTCGGAAAAGCCCATCAGGCGCTTGTAGTCGCGCTTCATCTGCCCGGTTACGGGGTGTTTGGCAGCTTCCTGGCGTATGTCCAGGGAGCTGCCGGTATCCTCAGCGTTGGCGGCAGGACTCTTGGCGGTGCGGGTGGGACTCCTACGAAGGGACATATCAGCCTCCAGGCGCGCGGCCAGTCATGCCAGCCGGGCGCAAACGGATATATGCCCTCCCCAGGGTTTTGACTCCTTTACTATACCACACATACGAGGATTGTCAACCTAAATAAATCGCGGCTAATTCCAGACCTAGGGGCGGCCCTTGTGGCCGCCCGACCGATGGCACGCGTGAGGAATGCGCCGTAAACGGGCGGCCACAAGGGCCGCCGCTACGCTGAGCTGCATCAAGTTGCGGGTGGTGAGCTGCGTTCAGAAAGAAGGCGGGGTTCGTTCCGCCTTCCCCCCTGACCAAAGCGAGTGGCCGTTTGGGGCGAGCCCTCGCTCGGTTTCGTTGCTAGCAGTCAGGATGCTACGCCCCTCAGCATGGCTCTTCAAGTCGGAAAACAGAGTATTACCTGCCTGTGTAACAGACAAAAAGCTGTTGGCGTCATTTGGTAAGCCGGATCACTTTCGCAGCGCAGTCATTCCCGCGAAAGCGGGAATCCACTGCGAACGTCCCCGAAGAACCCGGCGACGGCCGCTTCATTGCGCACCTCCGCACGCCCGAGTAGAATCATATGAGAGTGGGGGAACGGCCCTCCTCGAAGGAATCCAGGCATGGCTGACTTTTTTCAAAAGGCGCTGGGCGCCGTCATCGGCACGCAGAACGAGCGCGAAATCAAGCGCTTAAGCGATCGTCTGCCTGAGATGAACGCGCTCGAGCCGGAGATGCAGAAGCTCACCGACGCTGACTTTCCGGCTTACACGGAGAAGTTCAAGGCGCGCCTGGCCGAAGGCGCCACGCTCGACGAGTTGCTGCCCGAGGCTTTTGCCCTCTGCCGCGAGGCCGGACGCCGTACGCTCAACATGCGCCATTTCGACGTCCAGTTTCTGGGCGGCATGGCGCTGCACGAAGGCAAGATCGCTGAGATGAAGACCGGCGAAGGCAAGACGCTGGTGGCCACGCTGCCCGTCTATTTGAACTCGCTCGAAGGCAAGGGCGTTCACGTGGTCACGGTGAACGATTACCTGGCCAAGCGCGACGCCTCCTGGATGAGTCCCATCTACCGGCTGCTCGGGCTCTCGGTGGGCGTGATCGTCCACGACCTCGATGACAATGAGCGCCGCCTGGCCTATCAATGCGACGTCACTTACGGCACCAACAACGAGTTCGGGTTCGACTACCTGCGCGACAACATGAAGTTCGAGCTGACGGACCGCGTGCAGCGCGGGCACCACTACGCCATCGTCGACGAAGTGGACTCCATCCTGGTTGACGAAGCCCGCACGCCGCTGATCATCTCCGGGTCGTCGGACGAGACCACCGAGAAGTACTATCGCATCGACAAGATCATTCCGCAGCTCCACGAAGGCGACGATTATGAAATCGACGAGAAGCTGAAGACGGCCAGCCTGAAGGAAAGCGGAATCGAGAAGGCGGAGAAGATCCTCGGCCTCGAGAATTTGTACGATCCCACCAACATCGCCTATACGCACCACGTCTACCAGGCGTTGCGCGCGCACACGCTCTTCAAGCTTGACCGCGATTACGTGGTGAAAGACGGCGAAGTGATCATCGTGGACGAATTCACCGGCCGCCTGATGCCGGGGCGCCGCTGGTCGGACGGTCTGCACCAGGCGATCGAGGCCAAAGAAGGCGTGAAAATCGAGCGCGAGAACCAGACGCTCGCCACCATCACCTTCCAGAACTACTTCCGCATGTACAAAAAACTCTGCGGCATGACCGGAACCGCGGAGACGGAAGCCGCCGAGTTCGAGAAGATCTACAAGCTGGAAGTGATCGTCGTTCCGACCAATCGCACGCTGATCCGGCACGAGCATCCGGACGTGGTCTATCGCTCCGAGCGCGAGAAGTTCAACGCGGTGATTGAAGAGATCAAGGAATACCACCTGCGCGGCCAGCCCGTGCTGGTGGGAACCATCGCCATCGAAAAGTCGGAGAAGCTGAGCACGCAGCTCCGCAAAAGCGGCCTGTTGCCCAATCATCTGCAAGAGCTTTTGAAAGCCGCCGGGCTCGAAGGTGCGAAGCTGATGCGTTGGGCGGAACTGCTGGCGTCGCGGCACGGAGCGGCCTTCGATTGGCTGATCCAGGCCGGAGCTAACGTCTCGACGGCGAAGAAGCTGCTCGCCCAGAAGGCTTACACGGGCGTCGCGACCAGCAGCAACGGGAGCGGCCGGGCGTTCCTGCAGGCGCTTCTCAAGAAAGGCCATGCCGACTATTTCGGGCATCAGCCGGAGTCTTCGGACGGCGGCGATAGCGCCACCGCGCGGGCTCTCGCGGAGCTCGCCCAAAGCACCGATGAGAAGACGCTGCCGCTCTACGACTACCTGGCCGACGTGAAGTGCCCGCCGGCGCGCCTGGTGGAGGTCCTGGAAGGCAAAGAGCTCCGCCACAATATCCTCAACGCCAAGCAACATGAGCGAGAGGCTCTGATCGTAGCCCAGGCCGGACGCGTGGGCGCGGTCACCGTTTCCACCAACATGGCCGGACGCGGCACCGACATTCTGCTCGGCGGCAATCCGGAATTTCTGGCGCGGGAGGAATTCCGCCGCAACCCGGAGAAGTACCGCGAGCAGGGGATCGATCCTGAGCCGCCGGAGCGTCCGCCGGCCGGGTCGACCGACGAGGTCTACAACGCCTTCGTCGACGCTTACTCGAAGTGGCGGGAGAGCTGGGCGGGCTTCATCTCGCGCTTCAAGCAGACCACCGACGCCGAGCACGAGCGCGTGATCGCTCTCGGAGGGCTGCACATTCTCGGCACCGAACGCCATGAGTCGCGGCGCATCGACAATCAGCTCCGCGGACGCGCCGGACGCCAGGGCGATCCCGGATCGTCGCGCTTCTTCCTCTCGCTTGAAGACGATCTGCTCCGCATCTTCGCCGGCGACCGGATCAAGAACATCATGGGCAAGCTGGGCATGGACGAAGGCGTGCCCATCGAGTCGCGCCTGATCTCCAAGCGCATCGAGGCCGCGCAGAAGGCCGTGGAAGCGCAGAACTTCGAATCCCGCAAGCACCTGCTGGAATACGACGACGTCATGAACAAGCAGCGCGAGACCATCTATGGTCTGCGCGACGAGCTCATGAAGGGCGCCGACCAGCAGGAGCGCGTGCGCGAGGCCGTGGTCCGGGTGGTCGACTGGCTGGTCGAGACCTACTGCCCGAAGGATCAGCAGCCCGATCAGTGGAATATGAACGCGCTGCGCACCGAGTTCTGGGGACGCCTCGGTATCGACCTGCGCCAGGTGGAGCTCGTCCTCGATCCGAAGCGCCTGGACGCGCTGCGTGACCAGCTCCACGAGATTGCCTTCAAGCGCTACGCGGAGCGCGAGGAGGTGTGGGGTCCCGAGCGCATGCGCATTCACGAGCGAATGATCCTGCTACAGGTGGTGGACACGCAGTGGAAAGATAACCTGCTGGCGATGGACCACCTGAAGGAAGGCATCGGGCTGCGCGGCTACGGGCAGCGTGACCCGCTGGTGGAGTACAAGCGCGAGTCCTACGAGATGTTCGAAGGATTGATGGATCGCATCGAGGATGAGACTTTGCGCTATCTCTTCCTGCTGTGCACGCCCGACGAAGAGGAAG
>JASHPE010000373.1 GCA_030038235.1 Terriglobia bacterium | reverse complement strand
GCCTGGACCGACCTGAGCCGGCAGCTTGCAGATCAATTCGCGGCGTGGCAGGTTATCGAGACCAAGGACCTGGTGGCATTCAACGAACTCGCCCGCCGCGAGAAAGTACAGGCGATCGTGATTCCGGCGGCGGCGTCCGAAGCCGGGGCCTCCGCGCGAAAATAGGCAGCCGGGGAGCGCGGGCATCCTGCCCGCCTTATTGAAAGAGGCGCGTTGTTAGTCCACGTCTATCGAGAGGGCTGCCAGCCGGCCACTAGCCCGGCATTTCGTCCCCTTCACACGACGGATCGCTGGCTTGCCGCTCCAAGATCCTTGTCGTGACTGCCAGGCTCATGCTGTTTCCGGGCGCTAACCGGGGCCAGTCCCGCCAACTAGAGGTGCGCCGCAACCTGGTTGGCCAGATCCTTGAGTGGCTTCTCCGCCGTTGGTTCGTCATTAAAGCTGAGAAAGAAACGAACCTTGCCTTTCCGGACGTGGATGGCGTGCTGGGGGTCGAAGTATGCCTCGTCTCCGAGGTCGGGGACCGGGACTGGCGGGCTATAAAAGACCTTCAGTTTGGCAAACAAATCTTTCGCGGCGGACGGCGACGGATCCACGTATGCCCGGAATAGCACCTGGTCCCCGCGCTTCGTTGAATAGATACAGTCCGTTCCCTCCGCGGTGTTCGGGTAAGGACGGGGCGCGGCGCTTTTGGCCGGAGAATTGAAGGTTTGTCCGAGAGCCTTGCTCACTTGAGCCACCGGCAGCAAGGAGCAAAGATCAGCGGGGGCATCCGCCGCTCTCGCCAACGGAACCGCGCAGCTCACGGCAAGGAATGTGACTGCAATCAGAAATCGTTTCACACGAGTCATGTGTCACCCTTCTTCTCTTTAATGCTCGTTCGTGGCACGGTCTTCTGACCATGCAACAACGAGGAATCAAAGCCCCGAACGGCCGCGCGAATGAAAGAACCAAGGGCCGAAGGGCCGGACAAACACAGCCCTGGGCAACGCCCAGAGCTAAAGCATCCGGGGTGAGGGCATGAGCCCTGAAAGGGCGCGCCAACCTAGCGGTCCCCGAGTGTCGCTTCGAGCTTGCTCAACCACGGCTTGGGCCGCCACCCGCCTTTCCGGAAGCGGCCCCAAGCCTGCCTGTCCCTATTGCGTGGTGCCGGTAAGCCCCAGAAAGCAATTCGGGGTGTCATACTCGAGTGCACCGTCACAGACAGCAGTGGGGATGGACGACGGGGAAAAGGGAGAACCTCCTGGGAGCGAGGATAAGGCGCCCGTGGTTTGATCGATGCTGAACCCGAAGATGCCGCCCACATTACTAAACCCGGAACTCACCCCGAGATAGAGGAACTGTCCCGACCAGTCGACTCCGCCGCCGGTACTGCAAACAAGTTGCTGTTGAGTGTTGCAGGTATTGGTGACGTAGGCGTCGTTTGTGATCTGGGTCAGGTCTCCGGTCACCTGGTTGATCGCGAATTGTGCCACCAGTATCTCGGCCGCGGCCGAATAGTAACCGGCTACATACAGCCACTGGCTGGTGGGATCGATCATAGGAATTTCCGGGTTGTCGAAGTCGATCGGTATGGAATCCACCTGGGTTAAGGAGGGCGGCGTGAGCGGATTAATGGCGTAATCGTCCACCGCCGGGCCGGGGCCCAGCACGTAGAGATACCGCCCTCGAGGATCGACAGCCGTCGTTACGCCCTGTACGCCTGGGCTGTCGGTCAAAACTGTTGGTGTGCCCAAATTGGGGTCAATGGAACCCATCTCGAACGTTACCGCTGAGTCAGCAGATGCGGCGAAGAATAATCTTCCGGTCGGATCTATCGATACTGATAACTCCTGATTACATGTGGCACACGGCCCCACATTCGAAAGAAACCCGCTGCTGGTCGCGAACTGTTCCATCGGGGGCGTTGTACCACCGAATTGGATAGGAAAGTAAATCCCGTACAACCATCTCCCGGAGGGCTCTGAAACAAGGCCAACCTGTGCATCTGTTTGGATGGGTATGGCGACGTCGCTTATGGGGGTAAGTGCTCCGCTCGCTTGGTTGATGGAGTAACCGTTAACGTAAGAAATGTGCGCGGCCGACTCCTGATCGTAGGCATAAGATCCAGTCGAATCCGTGGTGACGAAGTCACCCCCGCCAAGGGTAAGGGGCGATGTCGCTGTCAAGGCCAGCGCCCCGGAACTCGGATCGATGCTGAAGGCTTGCATCTGAAACTCCTGGTTCATCAGCACGAACTTGGGTAAATAGGTTAACGCAGTCGATCCGTAACCGATGCCCATCGAGATGGGCGACTGGCGGGCGCGAGTGCTCCACTGGTAAGTCAGATTGCCGGTGGTGAAATTGGCTGCGAAGGTGGCAACCTCGTCAGAGGCCTCGTTCACGACGTAGAGGTAGCCGGTGCCGTCGCTGGCTGCTTGCACTGGCGTAGTCCCTTGCGAGGAAAACGACGAGCCGGCCGACGCCAGGCTGCAGTCCGGGTTGATGGGGAAGGAGAGTACCTGATTGCCGCCAGAATCGAGGATAAAGGCGAAGCCGTTCTCCGGCAGCACCGAACTGAGCGACGCGCCGCCCACGGTGAACGGTGAGCCGGCCAGCGGGGTCAGCGCGCCGTTGGTCGGGCTGGCGCTGTAAACCGAAACTGTACTAAACATATTAGCCTCGTAAATACAGCCGTTAGCCTGATCCACCGCGATCGACGCGGGCGCGGGACCTGTAGCGACCGATCCGGTCGAGGTCAGGCTGCCGGTGTTGCGGTCCACCTGGAACGAGTAAATGGCGTCATATTCGAGCACGTAGAGGTAGCTCCCGCTAACATCCATGGAACCGGCGAAGGGCTCGGAACCCACGGGGATAGCGCTTCCGACTTGGGTGAGCGCTCCACTGGTGGGATCGATGCTGAAGGCTTCGACGCTCGAGCCACCTTCGTCAATCACGTAGAGGTATTCCCCCAGCAAAGGGTCGATAACGACTTGTACCGGACCGACGCCCCCCGAAATGGACTGAGGGGGTAAGGGGGTGAGCACGCCGGTGCTGGCGTTGATGGAAAATCCATAAACGTAGGGCTGGTTATATCCGACGTAGTAGACCCAGCGGTCGTAGGGGTCGATCGCCAGCGAAATGGGCTGGACGCCGCCGACGTAGTAGCCGTTGTCGCGCCAGCGTCCACTGGCGGCATCAACGGTGTAAGCGGAAATCGTCTGGTCATCATTGTTAGCCACGTAAGAGAAGCGCGAGACAGTCGGCAGCCCGCCCACCGTACTGTTGCCCCCGGTGCCTGTTTTACCAAACGTGCCGGTCACGGTTGCGATCCCGGAGCTGACGGCACTGGCCAATCCCTGCAATCCGGTGCCGTTGCTCACCATGATGACGTTGGGATTCGATGAGCTCCAGGTGACCTGATCGGTGAGGTTCTCCTGGGTGCCGTCGGCGAAATAGCCCGTGGCCGTCAATTGTAGTGACTGGCCGAGTGGGATGGCCGCCTGGCTGGGCGAGATGCCGATCGAGGTGAGCACCTCGCCGTTGCCGGAGAGGCTGGCGGAAACCGATCGGAAAATCAGCGGCTTGATCGTCAGGGTGCCCGTTGCCGTTCCTCCGGATGCCGGGGTGAAGGTCACGTCGGCGGTGCAGTTCTGCCCGCGACGCAGAACGCGCGGACAATTGTTCGTCTCCGTAAACGGCTCCGCCGTCGAAATCGACTCGATGGCGACCGGCACGGGTGCGACATTGAGGATGGTCACCGTTAGCGGTGCTGAACTGGTGCCTACAATCTGGTTGCCGAAGCCCAGGCTGATGGGCTTGAGCGCCAGAGGAACGGACGGGTTCGCGGGGCCGCCGGGCGAGTCCTGAGCGAGCAATGGTATGCCCAAGGCCGCCGCCAAAGTGACGCTGAACAACGTCCTGCCGATGAACCACCGATCGGTTTGCCGCATGCGTGCCTCCTTCACTCCTTGTTGCTGCAATGAAATGCGCAAAGCGCCTTCGCGTGCGGCGGTCAGACCGCACAACTGCGAAATGTTTGGGGGGCCGGCAGCACCAAGAGCAGAGTTTTCGGAAGCGCGCCGGCCACCCGAAGTCAATGACCCAAGCCTAGGCCCCGGCCGCAGCAGCACTACCGCCAGCGACGATCTTCTGTGACAGGCCCGCAACGCCTTTTGCCGTAGCAGTTTGAATCGCGGTGCGCGTGGTCGGGTCAGCGAGGCGGCCAGCCAATTGGTTAATGGCCACTACCAGCGTCAATTGGTTGGTCTCGTTCTGACCCCATGTCGGGTCCTCCCAGCCCCGGTTGAACAGCAACGAAAGCAGAAGCACTTCTAGAAAGTTGCCCATCGATTTCCTCCTTATAGCTGGAACCGTTCCAAGTTCGAGGCCCTCTTCGGAACTCGAGCCTGGGTACTTGGCGCTTATGCCGCGGGTCGCGCTGTCATGTCAAACGACATGCCTGTGAAACGTCTTATGACCGGATAACTGCCGGCGTGTTAGCAAGTTGCGGAAACTTATGACATGCCTGGGCGCGTGTGATAGACTTGCCCCGCACAGGGCAAGCTGGCCCTTCAATCATGAAAACGCCGGTCCTGTCCAGGCGCGTTTATCGATTTGGCCTCTTCCAAGTGGAGCCGGGCGGGAAGTTGCTGCGTCAAGGCGAGCCGGTCAAACTTCAGGAGCAGCCCCTGCGCGTGTTGTGCCTGTTGCTGGAGCGGCCGGGCGAAGTGGTTACCCGCGAGGAGCTGCGTCAGGCGCTCTGGCCGGAAGGAACCTACGTCGAGTTTGACGGTAGCCTGAATGCGGCACTGAAGCGGCTGCGTTTTGCCCTCGGCGATGACGCCGACAATCCCATTTTTATAGAGACTGTTCCCAAGAGGGGATATCGTTTCTTGGCTCCGGTTGCCATCGAAGATGAGCCCCATGCTGCCGAAGAAAAAATTGTCGGTGAACGGCCCTTGGCGCACCAATTGGGGATACCTGAAGCGGCTTTTGTTCCGCCGGCACATCTGCGTTGGCGACACTTGGGACTTGTCTATGCTGCCTGTATTGCGATGGCTCTCACAGCCGGGTTGAGCTGGTATTGGCTCCGCCATCTTTCAAGGCCGGTGCCGTCGTCCCTCAACAAATCAGGGCAAGCGGTTCCGATTCGAAAATCGGTCGCGGTGCTCGGCTTCCAGAACGCTTCGGGACGCCCCGAGGACGATTGGCTGGCGACTGCTATCTCTGAAATTTTGAGCGCAGAAATCACGGCCGGCGAAAAGCTGAGGGTGGTCCCCGGCGAAGAAGTCGCCAATCTTCGCATTGCGTCGCCCTGGCCCCAGGCCACAACTCTGGGCCGTGACATGACGCTCCGCATCGGTGCAGCCTTGAACAGCGATGTACTTGTACTGGGCTCCTATTCAACGCTCGGTTCAGGCGATAACGCGCGCATTCGGTTGGATGTGAGATTACAAAATGCGCAGACGGGAGAGGTTCTAAGCCAGATTGTGCAGACTGACAACCGCAACAATTTGTTCCGGGTCACCTCGGAGATCGGCGCACAACTGCGACAAGAACTTGGAGTTCCTGACATCAAAGACACCGAGCAGGCCGGCATACTTGCTTCATTGCCTCCGGGTGGGGAAGGTGCGCGTTTTTATTCGCTGGGGATCACCAGGCTGCGTGATTTCGATGCCGTCGCCGCCAGGGATTTACTCGAACAAGCTACGAAAGCGGATCCAAAGTTTCCGTTGGCCCACCTGATGCTTTCGCGAGCCTGGGCTCAACTTGGCTACGAGCAGAAGCGCAAGGAAGAAGCGAAAAAGGCGCTCGATCTATCCACCGACCTGCCACGCATCGCGCGCTTGCAGGTCGAGGGCGACTACTACGAAAGCATTCCGGACCATGAGAAGGCCGCGTCGACCTACCGGGCCCTGTTCGAGCTGTTTCCGGACAACGTCGATTACGGTTTGCAACTGGCGCCTGCCCAAAACGCCGCGGGTCACGGAGCTCAGGCGCATGAAACCATTGCCCGGCTCCGGCGTTTACCGCCGCCGGCATCCGAGGACCCTCGGATCGATCTGGCTGAAGCTGCATGCATTCCGCTCAACCGCCCGCTTGAGCTTGACCTGCTCCGAAGTGCGATGCGGAAGGCGCACGAGCAGGGGAAGGAACTCCTCTACGCGCAGGCAGAAGAGAAAGAATGCATGAACCTGGGCTACGGCAGCCATCCCGACCAGGCGCCGGCGGCTTGCGAGGATGCCTACAGCCTGTTTGTTGCGGCAGGAAATCGGCTGGAAGCGGCCGACACGATTCGTCTTTTGGGAGACGCGGAGGCGACGTTGGGGCACCCGGGCGAGGCCATTTCAACCTACAAGGAGGCGTTGGGCATTCTCCAGGCCTTAGGGGAGCATGCCAAAACCGGCGAAGCGCTTAATCGCATGGCGGACCAACTCGCTATTGAGGGCGATATTGGTCGCAGCGAAGGGCTCTATCGTCAGGCCAAGTTTCATTTCGAACAAGCCGGAGACGAGCACCGCGCGGCCTTAGCGATTGCCGGCATGGCCGATATGCTCTATGCTCGCGGAAAACTGCCGGAGGCGGAAGAGCTCTATCGACAGACAATTGCAATGGAGACGGCGCAGGAACAGGGGGAACCCAATTATGCCTGGTATCGGCTCGCAGACCTGCTGTTGACTGAGGGACGCGTCGAGGAGGCTCACAAGCTGGCTCAGGAAGCGGTTGATGCCCTCCAGGCAATACATGGAAACTATCAATACTTGAGCGCTGCGCTGAACGTCCTCGGAGACGTACTAAGAGCCGAAGGAGATTCCGCGGCTGCACGCCAGCAATATGGGGCCGCTCTCGATATTGCTCGAGAAGCTGGCGAGGCGCTGCTGGTTGCGAAGTCTCAGACGAGGGCTTGTGAAATCGCTCTCGATGAAGGTCATCCCGACCAGGCGGAGCCGTTACTGCGAGCGGCCATCGCACAGTTCGAGATGGAGAGGGCCGATCCCGACAGCGCCAACACCTCGATCGAACTGAGCCGGGCACTGTTGATGGAAGGCAAATTGGATGAAGCGCGCAAGGCGATTCAACATGCTGCCAAGCTTAGCCGTGCCAGCTCCAACCCGGCATTGAAACTGCCGATTAGCATTCAGGCTGTGCGCGTGATGCTGGCGGCCGCGCGCCAAAACGAACCCGGGCATCCAAGTCTCGACGCTGAACGCCAACAGTTGCGAGCGGCATCCGATATCGCCAGACGACTCGGATACTACACGGAGGAGTGCGAAGCCCGGTTGGCGCTGGGCGAGTTGGAAATCAAGGCCAACCCCAAACTCGGACGCTCCGTCCTGGCCCAACTCGCTGTGGACGCACATCAACGCGGAATGGAACTGGTCGCCCGCAAGGCAAGCGCGCTGCTGGCTTGACCCGAGCGGCGCTGCCGTAGATGTCAAGGGCCATATATAACTAGCTGGTTATTATACGTAAACGTAGACGCCTGAAGAGCAAAAATTACGAAACGAAACCGTCAGATTATGGCAAACAAAGGACTTAATTTTTGACCCGGGCGTACCGGCGCAGATTTTCTATCGGCAAGACAAGATATCTAGCCTCCACAGGTAAGATCTGCGCCAGCCCCTGCCCTGCGGGCACTCAGGGCCGCAACTGCCCTTTGAGATTGAGCGAGCGAATCAGGCGATGGAGGTAATTGACGTGCAACCCGAGCAGGCGAGCGGTTTCGGTGTAGTTTCCTCCCGCCTGCTTGAAGGCTTTGAGGATGGCCTGTTTTCTGGCCTCGCGGACCGTCTCATGGAACAGCCCTCGCGAGCCCGGCTTATCCCCGCAATCGCGCACGTCCTCGGAAAGGTCCGCGGGCTGGATGACGTTGCCGGAAGTCAGGACCACGGCGTTCTGAATCACGCTCTCGAGCTCGCGGACGTTGCCGGGCCAGTCGTATTCCAACAAGCAGGCCTCCGCCTCCGGCGACAACGTCACGTCGCGGCGCTTCTCAAGCCGGCTGTGCCGGTTCAGGAAATACCGCGCCAGGGGAATCACGTCTTCGCGCCGCTCGCGCAACGGCGGGATGTGAACGGACAGCACATTCAGCCGGAAGTACAGGTCCTGCCGAAAGCTTCCGGCTTCGCTCGCCTCCTCCAGGTTCCGATGGGTGGCCGCGATGATCCGGATATCCACAGAAAGAGTGTCTGTGCCACCCACGCGTTCAAATTTCCGGTCTTGAACCACGCGCAAAAGCTTGGGCTGCAGGCTCAACGGCATGTCGCCGATCTCGTCCAGAAACAGCGTGCCGCCGTTCGCCACTTCCAGCAGGCCTTTCTTGTCCGTTATGGCGCCTGTGAATGCCCCTCTCTCGTGACCGAAGAGTTCACTCTCCAGCAGGTATTCCGCGATCGCTGCGCTGTTCAGGGCTACAAAACGCCCGGACGCGCGCGGTCCCTGCGCGTGAAGCGCGCGCGCCACCAGCTCCTTCCCCGTCCCGCTCTCGCCCGTGATAAGGACGTTCGCGCTGGTGCGCGCGACTCGTTCGATGAACCGGTACACCTGCTCCATGGCCGGGCTGTTCCCTACCATGCGGTGTTCGATTTCGATCTCTTCGTGCAGCCGCCGGTTCTCCTCCTGCAACCGCTCCACCTGCCGCGCGCTCTCGAGGGTCGGGGCGGAGACGCTGGCGAGTCCGGCCACAAGCTGCAGATCGGCATCTTCAAAGGGACGGACGAGGTTCGACGCGGCCACATAGATAATGCCGGTGGAGCGCTCGCGGCAGACGATCGGCGCCACGATCAACGCGGTTACCGGCCAGGCCGCCATACTTTCGGTCTGAGCGATGCGTCTGTCCTGCGTGACGTTGCTGCACATCAACGCCTTCTTGCTCGCGAGCACGTCCCGCAGCAAGGTCCTGCTAACGGGAACGCTCAGGCCAGTCTCCACGCCGCGGCGGCACCCGTAGACGGGCCTGACTTCGCCGCTTTCCTCAGCCACCAGCACAGCTCCGCGGTCGGCCGGAACCAGGTCGAGAATGACGTCCAACAGACCTCGGGCGAGCGTGGCCACGTCGTGGCTGGAGTCGAGGGCCTGGCAGACTTTGAGCAGCGCCTCCAGATCGCGCGCCTGGCGTCCGCTCGGCGTGCCACCGGTAAGCAGGCGCTCCGGGTGCAAAATAGCCGCGTCCTGGGGCTGCAACTGGACGGTCTGACCGGAGAGGAATTGGGAATCGTCCAACTGTACTGTTTCCGAGTACTCTCCCTGGCCTTTATCGTCCGAGATAAGAAAGACAAAGTGCGAGTCACCAATCCCAATGCGGTCGGAGTGATTCAGCTCATGTTCCCGCGCCGGCACATTGTTCACGAAGCAGCCGTTGCGGCTTCGCAGATCAATAAGCTTGAAGCGGTCACCATCTTTGCGGATCATGCAATGCCGGCGCGAGACCGCTCGATCGGGCACGACCACGTCGTTCGGCTGAGCGCGTCCCAGCGTGAAATCGCCATCTCCCAGCGGAAATACGGCGCCGCTCAGTGGCCCCGAAATCGCGATCAGCCTTGGATTCATAGCGCGATCCGACCAGCAACGTACAGACGACTCCACAGCGTTGGAGAATTCAGGTCAGGGTTCGCCGCGGGCTCGGAGCGGGGAGTGAATCCAACCGGGAACGTGAGCCCGCGGAACAATTCTGAAATGATGCTAACGGCCGAACATACCTTTGCCGAGCCACTGACCGCCGTCCATCACCAGCACCTCACCAGTGATGAAGTCAGCAAAATCCGAGACCATGTACGCAGACGCCTGCGCGATCTCCTCGACCGTGCCGATCCGGCCGCGCGGAACGCCGCGCAGCATGGCGTCACGGAATTCCGCATCCGCCCAAAGCTTGCTTCCCGCGCCCTCCGTCTCCACGGGCCCGGGCGCGATGGCATTCACACGGATTTTGTGCCGCGCCCATTCGACCGCCAGCGTCTGCGTCATGCAAACCACGCCCGCTTTGGCGCACGCCGAATGAATGGTGCCGGGTCCGCCCGTCCAGGCATAAGTAGCCACGATGTTGAGGATGTTTCCCCCGCGCCCGCTCTCGATCATGCGCAGGCCCACTGCCCGCGAGCAGTAAAACGTGCCGTTCAGGACGATGTTCACCACCGCGTTCCAGCCGTGCACGGACAGCTTCTCGGCAAGGCAGATAAAATTGCCAGCTGCATTGTTCACCAGGATGTCGATGGTCCCGAAGCGCGCGATCGTGGCCTCAACCATGCGGTCCACGTCGTCCGGCTCGCGCACGTCGGTACGCACGGTGACAACTTCGGCGCCCTTCGCGGTCAGCGCCTGCGCGGCAGGTTCCAGGTGCTTCCCGCTGCGGCTCGCCAGCACCAGCCGCGCTCCCAGCCGCGCATATTCCGAAGCGATCCCGAAACCAATGCCAGTCCCGCCGCCGGTAATGATTGCAACACGTCCGTTCAGAGATTTTTCGGGGAGCATAAAATTGGAAAGAAGATGGTCGAACGATTAACCAGGAACCCGGGGCTGGCTGACTATTCCTGGAGAGCTAATGTTAACACAAGCGACGCCCGGGCGGCAGTCCGCCTTAGTTTAGAGAGTAAGTCGACATAACGATTCCCGACACTCTGCCGCACAGGACTGCTACAATCGCAACTACACGGCATCGCGAGGTACCGGCGAGCCTGCATAGAGCCTTGAACGAACCGATGCAAGGACGCGTAACCACCCTGAAGCGCTTTCTGGCTGCGATGGGCGTCTTCTGCGCCCTGGGAGCCGGCAAGCCTGCTCTGCTCAAGTCTCCCGAACCTTACGATCTCGAGCAGCTCTATCGGTTCGTCAAAAAGACCTGCCCCGCGTCGGATCTGCCGTGCTTCGAGCGCCAGTTCAGCGCCATCACGGCCAAAAATGGACCAAGCGCGGCTATCGAGCTGTTCACGTTGCTCCAGACTCGCGGTGACATCGGCCCCAGCATGGACGGACACCACATCGCGCATCACATCGGGCACGAGACCGCGATGGATTTCGGCGCCACGGCGGAAGCGCTGGCCTTGTGCCCCGATTCGTACAATTACGGGTGCATGCACGGTTTTTTCCAGCACGCGCTGGGCATGGGCGCGCTTTCGACCGAAGCGGCGGCCAAAATCTGCGACGATCTGCAAGGACCCGCCTACCCAGGCAAGACGTGGCAATCGTGCTACCACGGGTTTGGACACGGCATCATGCTGTACGCGGATTATGACATTCCCAAGGCGCTGGCTGTCTGCGACGCTTTGCAGTCGCCGACGGCACAGGAAGCCTGCTCGCAGGGTGTCTTTATGGAAAACGTCGACGCCGCGCTCGAAGGCGACTGGAAAAAGGGCTCGTTTTCTCACGATGACCCGCTTGCGCCTTGCGATCAGATTGACTCGAAGCACCAGTTCGAGTGCTACTTCAACCAGTCGGGGTGGTTGATGCGCTTCTATCACAACGATGTCGGCCAAGCCGCGCAGGCATGCCTCAAAGCCGCCCTGGAATCCGTCAAGCCCTGCATGGAGACCATCGGGCTCCTGACCACGAGCCGG
>JASHPE010000372.1 GCA_030038235.1 Terriglobia bacterium | reverse complement strand
CAGTGTAGATGCGTCCGCCGATTCGATCCCGCGCCTCGATGAGTTCCACCTTCGCTCCGGCGGAACAAAGGGATCGCGCCGCCACCAATCCTGCAACACCGGCGCCGATGATCAGGACCTCCATGCCGGCAGCTTAGACCTTCTTACATCGCGATTCGCGCAAGCTCATCAAGCTTGAGGCGTCCGGTGTAGATGGCCATGCCGAGCGCGCAGTGGATGCCGAGCGCGCTCAACTGGCGGACTTCATCCATGGTGGCGATGCCTCCGGCCGCCGTCAACTCATGCGCGGTGGCGGCGCGCAGGCGTCCAAACCACTCAGTGTCTGTCCCTTCCAATGTGCCTTCTTTGTCCACGTAGGTGCACAGGAACCCGGCGCAGTAGGGTTCAAGTTGGCGAAGAGAATCTTCCGCCGCCAAACTCGTTGATTCACGCCACCCATTCACCACAATCCGCCCGCCTTTGGAATCGAGGGCGATAATGACGCGATCGCGTCCGATCGCAGCCGCGAGTTCGCTGAGAAAATCCGTGTTGGGACCGTCCGCGTGGAAGGCCGCGGTGCCCACGATCACCTTGCTTGCTCCTTGCGACACCAGTCGCCGCGCGCGATCGACCGTTCGCACACCGCCGCCGACTCGGGTGACGGCGCGCGATGCGAGCAACTCCACGATTCCGTCGTTCGATCCCTTGCCGAGAGCGGCGTCGAGATCGATCACCTGGATTTCCGGGAAGGCCGCGAATTTGCGCAGCATCTCGAGCGGCGATTCCGCTTCCAGCGCCTTCTCGCGGCCCTGCACGAGCTGGACGACCCTGCCTTCCATCAAGTCGATGCAGGGAATGATCATGCGGCGGGCCTCACCGGAACGCCGTGCTCGCTGAGGAAACTCTTCAGGTCCGCAACGCTGTGCGTGCCGTAGTGGAAAATCGACGCGGCCAGCGCGGCGTCCGCATGGCCCTCGGTTAGCACTTCCAGAAAATCCTCGGGCCGGCCGGCGCCGCCCGAGGCAATCACGGGGACGCGAGTGGCAGCGGCTACCGTGCGCGTGAGTTCGCAATCGAACCCTCCCTGCACGCCGTCGGTATCCATCGAGGTAAGCAGGATCTCGCCCGCGCCGAGTTGCTCGCCCCGCACCGCCCACTCCACCGCATCTATATTTTCGTGGTCGCGGCCGCCGCGCGTGAAGACGTTCCAACTGCGAGCGGCGCGGCGGGCATCGATCGCCAGGACAACCGCCTGTGAACCGAACTCCTCGCTCAACTCGCGGATCAACGCCGGCCGGCGCACTGCCGCGGTATTCACGCTCACCTTGTCCGCGCCCGCCAGCAGGAGCTTGCGAGCATCCTCCACATTACGAAGTCCGCCGCCCACCGTCAGCGGAATGAAAACATGCTCGGCCACGCGAGTCACCACATCAACCATAATCTCGCGCTCGTCGCTTGACGCGGTGATGTCGAGAAACACCAGCTCATCCGCGCCCTGACGGTCATAGCGCTCCGCAAGTTCGACGGGATCGCCGGCGTCCTTCAGATCAACGAAGCGCACGCCCTTGACCACGCGACCGGCGGTGACGTCGAGACACGGAATGATTCTCCTGGCTAGCATCGCAGCTTAGAGTCCGGCGAAATTCTGCAGAATCTTCTGACCGATCGCTCCTGACTTCTCTGGATGGAACTGCATGGCAAAGATGTTGTCGCGCTCGATCGCAGCGGTGAAGCGGACCCCGGCATACTCACACGTCCCGGAAGTGGCGGGCTCGACCGGCGCATAGTAGCGGTGCGCGAAATAAACGTAGGACTTCGCCGGCAGATCTCGCAGCAACCGCGATGGCTGACCGTCCATGCGGGGTTCAACTTCATTCCAGCCCATGTGCGGCACACGCGCGTCACCCTGAAACTTCATGACGCCGCCCGGAACGAGGCCGAGTCCCGGCACGCCGGGAGCCTCTTCGCTCCACTCAAAGAGCGCCTGCAAGCCGAGGCAAATGCCGAGGTATGGAACGCCGGCACGAGTCCGATCGAGCAAAGCCTCTCGAACACCCATGGCGTCGAGCGCGCGGATCATCTGGCCAAAGTGCCCCACGCCCGGCAGAATGATTTTCTCCGCCAGCCGAAGCCCCGCAGCGTCGCGCACGACCTGATGCGACACACCGAGGACGCGCAGGGCATTCGTCACCGAGCGCAGGTTGCCGGCACCGTAATCGAGAATCGCAATCACAGAAGGCCTTTGGTTGACGGAAGCTGTCCGCGCAGGCTCTTATCTGTCGCGCAGGCGTACTTTAGAGCACGCGCGAAGCACTTGAAGATCGCTTCAACCTTGTGGTGATTGGAGCGCCCCTCGATCACCTTGACGTGCAGATTGGCGCTGGCGTGATTTACGAATCCGCCGAAGAAATCCTCCAGAAGCTCCGCTTGCAGATCACCCACGTATCGCACGCGCACGCGGTCGCGGTAGACGAGGGCCGGGCGCCCGCTGAGATCGAGGGCAACCACGGCCAGCGTCTCGTCCATTGGCATCACAAAATACCCGGCCCGATTGATTCCGCGGCGATCGCTCAGCGCTTTCGCGAACAACTGGCCGAGCACGATGCCCACATCCTCCACTATGTGGTGCTGGTCGACGTCAAGATCGCCGTGCGCGTCGAGCGTCAGGTCGAAGCCCCCGTGCCTGGTGAAGAGCTCCAGCATGTGATCGAGAAAGCGGACGCCGGTGTGAATCTCGTATCGCCCGCGGCCCTCGATGCACAGCTTGCCGGCGATCTGGGTCTCCTTCGTGTTACGCGTAACGGTAGCGGATCGCATGTCAGTGAGGGAATCGCACCTCGACAGATCGCGCGTGCGCTTCCAGGCCCTCGGCGCGAGCGAGCGCGGTGATCGAAGGAGCAAGGCGCGCGAGTGCGTACTCCGAAAGCTCCTGCACCGAGATCAGCTTGACGAAATCGGCCGCCGAAAGCCCTCCGCGCAGCCGTGCAGCGCCGGACGTGGGCAAGACGTGATTTGGACCTGACGCGTAATCGCCCGCAGCCTCGGGACTGCTCGGGCCTAGAAAGATGCTGCCCGCGTGCCGGATGGCGGGGAGCAGGGCCGGATCGTGCAACGCGAGATGCTCGGGCGCCAGCCGATTCGCAAACTCCGCGGCCTCGTCGAGCCGCTCAAAGAGCACGATCGAGCCGTTGCGCGCGATCGCCTCGCGGGCGACAGAAGCGGTGGGAAGGCTCGCCAATTGCCGCTCGATCGCGGCGGCCACTGCTTCGGCGAGAGAGCGCGACGAGGTCAACAGAATCGCCGAGGCGTCCACGTCATGCTCGGCCTGAGCCAGCATGTCGGCAGCAATATGATCGGGATTCCCTTCCCCGGCGATGATCACGATCTCAGTCGGACCGGCGACAAAGTCGATTGCCGTCTCGCCCGCGATCATCTTCTTGGCGGCAGCCACGTAGATGTTGCCGGGCCCGACGATGCGATCGACCTTGGGCACGCTCTCCGTTCCATACGCCAACGCGGCGATGGCGTGCGCGCCTCCCATGCGGAACACACAGGGCGCCTTCAGATAGGCTGCAACACCGAGAATCTCTATGCTTGGCCGCGGGCAGGCGACGGCGATTCTGTTAACGCCTGCAACCTGCGCGGGAATAACCGTCATCAGCAGCGTCGAAGGAAGCGGATAGCGTCCGCCCGGAATGTAGGCGCCCATAGAGTCGAGCGGACGCACGATCTGGCCGAGGCGGCGCCCGTCAGGATACTCAATCAGGCGCTCTTCGGGAAGCTGCGCCTGCGCATATTCGCGGATGTTTCGCGCCGCAACCTCGACCGCGGAGAGAAAATCGATCGCGAGCTGCGCCAGCGCCGATTCGCATTGTTCGCGTGCTACGGCGACGCTGGTACCGTCAAAGCCGTCGAGTCCCCGGCAATACTCCAGCAGCGCCGCGTCGCCTCGCGTACGGACCGCCTTGAGGATGGGCGCGACGACGCCCTCCGCATCCCTCAAGCGCGCCGTTCGGCGCGTCAGGAGATCCGCCGCCGCAAGATGATCGAGAATCCGTATCACGCCGGTCCGTGCTCCATCGCGGTCCTTGGGGCTTGCATCGCGCTACATCACGATCTTATTGAGCGGATACTCCACAATGCCCTGCGCACCGGCTTCTTTCAGACGCGGGATCAGAGTCCGCACTGCCGACTCGTCCAGAATCGTGTTCACCGCCAGCCAGTCCTGATCGCTCAAATGCGAGATCGTGGGCCGCTTGAGCGCCGGAAGCACGCCGATCACTTTCTGAAGATCGTCGCGGTGCACGTTGAGCATCAATCCAACCTTGCCGAGCGCGTTGATAGCGCCCTCGAGCAGCATGCGGATGTCTTCCAGCTTGCGGTGTCTCCACTCGTCCTTCATCGCTTCACAATTGGCG
Source organism: Terriglobia bacterium (assembly GCA_030038235.1). Classification (GTDB taxonomy): domain Bacteria; phylum Acidobacteriota; class Terriglobia; order UBA7540; family UBA7540; genus Gp13-AA77. The sequence goes on along the minus strand of JASHPE010000372.1, from coordinate 716 downwards.
ATCAACTGCGTGTTGGATTCCAGCACCGTCTCGATGATGCGCAGCTTGTTTGCCCGCAGCGATGATCCGGTCTCAGTCACCTCGACAATCGCGTCGGCCAATTCCGGCGGCTTTACCTCGGTCGCGCCCCAACTGAATTCCACTCGGGCATGCACGCCATTTGCAGCCAGATACTTTCGCGTCGTCTCCACCAGCTCTGTCGCGATCACTTTGCCTTCCAGATCCTTCACCGAATGAAACGCCGAGTTCTCCGGAGCAGCTAGCACCCAGCGGACTTTGCCGAAACTTTGCTTGGCGTAAATGAGGTCGGCGACGGTCACAACCGTGGCGCCGGTTTCCGCCACCCAGTCGCGGCCGGTCAGGCCGGCGTCGAGCACGCCGTCCTCGACGTAACGTGCCATTTCCTGCGCGCGGATCAGCATGCACTCGATCTCGGGATCGTCGATTGCAGGAAAGTACGAGCGACTGGAAGTGGTGATATTGAACCCGGCGCGCCGGAACAGATCGATCGTCGCGGCTTCAAGGCTGCCTTTCGGGATGCCGAGTTTCAGTTTCATTCGCTGCCCTTCCCGGCCTCGCCAGGCTCTTGCGTCACTGAGTAGACGGCTTCCGGATCGAAGACTCGCGGCTCGCTCTCGACCCACGCGCCGCCTTGGAGCCGGCGAAAGAAACAACTCTGATATCCTTCGTGGCAGACTCCAGGACCGAGCGCGTTC
>JASHPE010000371.1 GCA_030038235.1 Terriglobia bacterium | reverse complement strand
TATCCAGTTTCGGCGCCCAACTACTTCCTCTGGGCAAGCGACAAGCATCTCTTCTCTGAAGTCACCGCCGCGGATGAATTTCGGACTGGCAGCCTGTCTGGTCCCGGACAACGCCCGGAAGCAATTACGTACGCCGCGGTCGCCGCAAACTATTTCTCCGTCTTCGGCGCCGTTCCGCAGTTAGGCCGCGCTTTCCTCGCCGGGGAGGACCAGGCCGGGCACGACCACGTCGTCATCCTGAGCCATGGGTTGTGGGAGCGTCGCTACGGATCGGATCCCTCTATCGTGGGAAAGACCGTGCGCTTCAACCGCGAGGATTACATGGTAGCCGGCATCATGCCCGCTTATTTCCGGCACCTTGGCTTCACGCCGCAGCTCTGGACGCCGATCACTTTCAACGCCGAGGACCGGGCGCCCAATGGCCGCAAGAATCGTTTCCTCTATGTATTTGCCAGACTCGCCCCGGGGGTGACGCTGAAACAGGCTCACGCACAGCTCGCCGCGCTCGCCGAACAGGCGCAGCATGACTTTCCGGCAATTGAAAGCGGCTGGGGTGCGACCATCCGGACACTGCCCGAGTTTCTGATCTACAGCTTCGACATTCGCCCGGCTATCACCATCCTCATGGCCATCGTTGGTTTCGTGCTTCTCATCGCCTGCGCCAATGTTGCCGGTCTCTTGCTCGCCCGTGCGGTCGGGCGCCAGAAGGAGCTCGCCATCCGTATGTCGCTGGGCGCAAGCCGGGTTCGCATGGTGCGCCAGCTTGTAACCGAAGGGCTGGTGATTGCACTGGCCGGCGGCGGAATCGGTCTGGGATTGACGTACTTAGGGATCCGGTTTCTGCGCGCAGCGCTAACCTTCAACGAAGCCATCAGCGCGATGCCCGTCCGTCTAGACTCCAGGGTGCTGCTGTTTGCCGTGGCGGTCTCGTTGGCGTCGGCATTGCTGTCAAGCGTAGCGCCTGCCATCAAAGCGTCTCGCACCTCCATCAATACCGATTTGAAGAACGAAACCCGCTCGGCTTCTGGGCGCGGCCACAACCGGCTGCGCGTGGTGCTGGTTGGGGGAGAGATCGCCATAGCCCTCTTTCTGTTGATCGGAAGCGGGCTGCTCATTCGTGGAGTTTACCTAATCGACCATCAGAAACTGGGATTCGAGCACGATCATTTGATGACGGCGGGCATCGGGCTCGATCAGGCACGGTATCCGGATGCTGCGAAGCAGGAGAAGTTTGTTCACGACCTCATGACTCAGCTGCGCCAAATCCCCGGCGTCAAGGGCACGGCCGTGACCTCCGATCTTCCTGCCGCGGGCTTCAATAGTGTGACTTTCGACATCAAAGGCCGGCAGGCTACCCGTGCGAACGAGCAACACACGACAACCGATGTCGTCGTCACTCCAGAGTTCTTTGAAATCATCGGTGTCCCGCTCCTCGGCGGACGCGGCCTCACCGATCATGACGACGCCACATCGCCGCGCGTTGTGCTCGTAAATCAACAGTTCGTCCACAAGTACTTCCGGGACCGCGACCCGATCGGAAAGCAGATCCAGCTCGAGGTCTCCGGTTCGCGCGCTGCCTGGAGCGAAATCGTCGGAGTCGTCGGCGACATGAAGAGCCACTCCGAAGACACGCGCTTCGAACCCCAGGTCTTCGAAGCGTACGAGCAGCGACCGGTTGGATCCTTTTCCCTGATGCTTCGAACCAGCGTGGACCCGACGAGCCTCACTCCGTCGTTGCGCCACACGGCGGCACAACTCGACTCCGAACTTCCCTTGTTGCGCGTGATGAGCATGGACACCATGATCGACCTGAATCGCAACGGCAACCCGCTTTTCGAGCAGCTGCTCACCACGTTTGCAGTTCTCGCGCTCCTCCTGTCCGCCCTCGGCATCTATGGGCTCATTGCCTACTCGGTAGGACAGCGAACGCAGGAGATCGGCATTCGCTTGGCGCTGGGCGCCAAGGCCTCCGATATCTCGCGTATGATCCTGCGCGACGGTTTCGAGGTGGCTCTGATCGGGTCGGCGATCGGGTTCGTGGTCGCTCTGCCCTTGCCCAAGATCTTCGCGTCCCTGTTGGAGGGCGACCTGTCCTTTAGTGCGCCTTTCATTTATCCCTTGGTGTTGGCAGTGATGCTGATCGTAGTTTTCTGTTCGACGGCGGTTCCCGCAAGTCACGCCACTCGCGTCAATCCCACCGTTACTTTGCGTGGCGAGTAGAGAGACTTCGATCAAGCACAGCGGACGGCGGGGATAGGTACTCAAAAGTCGGCTCCTGTTTACCAAAGCATATCGATTATCCCGGAGCTGTTTTTATGAGGACCGCTCGGCCGATCACTGCTTCGCCCCTCTCAGAATCATCTTGAGACCTTCTTTATAGCGTCGCTCGAAATTGTCAAACAGGATAGAACCAGCCTGTCGCAAGAGTGGAAATTCCTTCGGATCGAGCTTCAGATTTCGCTTGCTGATGTCGTAGTGTGGAGAACCCTCTCCAGGACGCGGAAAGACTGCCTGCTCCTCCATCGTGAAGCTCAGGGTGTAGTTGTAAATCGTGCTGAGTAAAACGACTGCCCTCCGAACAGTGAATCCCTGTTCCACCAGCCGGCGTCCAATCCTTTCGGCAGTCCGCATGTAGTCGGTGTTCGTCAGCCGGGTTCCCGCGACCATGCGTGCACCGTCGCGATAGGCCAACAGCGTATTTCGTAGCCCCGTGCCAAACGCCGCCGCCCACACCCGCCAAACGGCGGAAAGTTTTGCCGGAAGCATTTGCGGCGCTCCTTCTGCCAAGGCTACCGTCGCCATCTCATCGATCAATTCCTCTTTGCTCTTGAAGTGCCAATAAAGAGTGGCCGCCTGCACCTTGAGCTCCCGGCCGAGCAGCCGAAGGGTTAGCCGCTCCAAACCTACCTCATTCAGCAACTTAAGGCTCGCTCGCGTCACCATTTCCCGATTCACTTTCATGCCTCCATCTTATGCGACTTGACACCCTCCAGTCTAACGGCGTTCAATTAACTTGAACGTTGTTAGATTCTTGATTTACCCCAAGCGGCATTCAACCCGGAGCCAAGGAGAAGAACATGAAAGCGGCGGTGATTAGCGCAGCCGGCAAGGCGCCGAAGTTCGACGATTTCGTCGCACCGGCCAGCAAGAAAGGCTTTGAACTGATCACAGTTAGGGCATCGTCACTCAGCCAATTCAGCAAGTCACGTTCGTCGGGTTCGCACTACAGTGCCGAAGTAATTTTCCCGGCTGTGGCGGGTGCCGAGGGAAGAAGCATGGAAACTTGATCCCCA
>JASHPE010000370.1 GCA_030038235.1 Terriglobia bacterium | reverse complement strand
GAATTGACCGACGCTGTGCCTTATGCCCCGCTCGACGGGATGACCCTCGACGGCGCGTTGCAGCAGGCGTACGCCGCGCGTCCCGATTACCTCGGCGCCAAGGAACAGGTCCGCGCGGCGCAGCTTTCCATCCAGGCCGCGGGCGCCGAAAACTATCCCTCGCTTTCGCTCTATACGGACTTCGGCGACATCGGCAGTCCGAATGTCGCCTACTCGCATGAGACCTTCACTTTCGAGGCAATGCTGAACATCCCCATTTTTCAGGGCACGCGCGTGCGAGCGGATAAGCTGCAGGCAGACAGCGCTCTGCGCCAGCGCCAGGCGGAACTCGAGGACCTGCGCGGCAAGATCGACGATGAGGTCCGTACCGCCTTCCTCAATCTGAAGTCCTCGTCGGACCTCGTGGCGGTGGCCAAGAGCAACATCGATCTTGCCCACCAGACGCTGAAGCAGGCGAAGGACCGGTTCTTGTCTGGCGTCGCGGACAATCTCGAGGTTGTCCAGGCCCAGGAGACGGTGGCTTCAGCCGAGCAGTCTTACATCGCGAGTCTTTACTCCTATAACCTGGCGAAGGTCACGCTGGCGCAAGCCGTGGGCATCGCCGAACAATCTGCCCTGCACTTTCTGGGAGAAAAGTAAACATGGCCACCACAACAACGGAAACCCCCGAGCATGGCGAACTACAGCGGAGCGGTACGACCGGACCGGGCGCCCCACCATCTCCGTTGCGACGTCGAAAGACGCGCCGGATCATCATTTTCCTGGGGATCGCACTCGTTCTGGTAGCGGTCGCGATCCCGCTCTATCGCTACATCGTCTCCTACGAGTCCACGGATGACGCCGAAATTGACGGCTACATCTATCCCGTCAGTTCCCGCGTGTCAGGGTACGCGGTTCGTGTGACCGTGGATGACAATCAGTTCGTGCAGGCAGGCACGGTGCTCGTGCAGCTCGATCCGAAGGATTACAACGTGGCCGTCGCCAACGCCAAGGCCACTTTGGCCAACCTCAAGTCGAGCTTCGAGGCGGCGCAAGTCAATGTGCCGTTGACCTCGGTGAATACCTCCACGCTACTCTCGTCGGCGCAGGCCGATGTGGAAAATACACAGGCTGGCCTGACGGCAGCCGAGCGGCAGTTTGACGCGGCCCAGGCCAGCCTGCGGCAGGCCGAAGCCAACGACCTCATCGCGCAGGACAACGTCACTCGCTACAAGCCGCTGGCGGCGGTGGACGAAATTCCGCAGCAGACATACACCCAGGCGGTGGACAGCCAGAAGGCCACCGCCGCGGCTGTGGAAGCGGCCCGCTCGTCGGCCGGGGCTACAGAGCAGGCCGTGACCGAGGCGCGCGCCCGGGTCGCGCAGGCGCAAGCCAACCTGCACTACGCCGAGACGCGCCCGCAGCAGATCTCGGTGCAGCGGTCCCGCGCCGAAGCTGCGGAAGCGCAGGTGGAACAGGCGCAGGCTGTGCTGGACCAGGCCCAGCTCAACCTGCAGTACACCACCGTGGTGGCGCCCGTGAGCGGAATCGTCGGACAACGAAGCGCGCAGCCGGGTCAGAACGTTTCGCCGGGCCAGCAAATGATGACTGTCGTGCCCCTCGACAGCCAAAACATCTGGGTGACGGCCGACTTCAAAGAAACACAATTGACCTACATGCGCCCCGGCCAGCCCGTGAAGATCCACGTGGACACTTATGGCCGCGACTATGACGGTCATGTTCTCAACATCGGCGGCGCCACCGGCTCGCGTTTCAGCTTGCTGCCGCCCGAGAACGCAACCGGAAACTACGTTAAGGTCGTGCAGCGAATCCCGGTGAAAATCGTGTTTGAGAACGGTCAGGACCCGGAGCACCTGTTAAGGCTGGGCATGTCGGTGGAACCGAAGGTCAAGGTGAGGTAGGGGTGCTATGGCTTACACAACGCGCCGAAGAACGATCAAGGTCTCGTCATCCCGCCGCGCTGCGTTGCCGCGAAAGGCCACGATGGCGGAAACCAGTTCCCGGGTCATGTCAAGAGGCGGCTTCCCGATCAAATCTCGCGCAAGCTCCAGTAGTCCGGTGTGACCAAGCTCGTTTCCGGACGAGTCTTTCGCTTCGCTGATTCCATCCGTGTAGAGAACGAGCACGTCGCCCGCGCCCAGCCGCACGGCAGTCTGTGAGTACCTTGTGCCCGCAATCAAGCCGAGCGGCAATCCTTCGATGTCCACGGCAAAAGGCGTGGTGTCCTGCAACAAGTCCCAGGAGTCTTCCTGGCTTCGATACCAAAGCGACGGCGGATGACCTGCGTTCGTGAACAGGAGCTCGCCGGTTTCGAAGTAGAAACCAAGCACCTCAGCGGTGGCGTACTGGCTCCCGACGGCTTCGCGCAGGAAGGCCTCGTTCACTTCGCGCATCAGCTCCGACTGATCCCAGTTGTCGGTGTGCCGCTGCAGAACGCGGCGCAGGTTGTCCGCCATCGCACTCGCATAACTACCGTGTCCTGCCACGTCCGCCAAGGCCACGCGCGAGACCATGCCCTTGCTGCAAACCGAGAAGTAATGGACATCGCCTCCACCGCTGGCGGGATCGAGCGGAGCCGAGTAGACCCATCCTTCAAGACCGGGCAATTCCACAGGATGGTCCGCCGCACGATTTCCGCCCCAGAGTTCGAAGCACACCAGACGGGAGTTGGTTTCATTCATCGAGTTCACGGCGAAGGCGTCCGCAACGCCTATCACTTTGATGTATGCCGGAGGGCGCGCGGTTCAGGACTTGGGCAGGTTGGCGGAAAAGTACGCGTCCAGGCCGGACGTTACCTGGGCGAGACCCTCCATGAGATTGTGATTGAGCGCCGCCACGACGTCCGAGATCTGCCTGCCTTGGACGGGCTCGGTGCGGGAGTAAGAGTGGGTCCAGACCGTCTTGTGCGCCTTGCGATCGAACACCTCAAATTCCATGGTGACGAGCGCGCCGATGTTGTCGCCGGTGTCGACCTCTTCAAAACCGTCGAGCCTGCCTTGCAGCACAAATTCGCCCTGCGCGTCGCTGCCGAGTTGAGTCACCGACTGGTACCTTCCGGAGTCGCGAAGGAGGCGAATCAACATGACTCGGACCATCCGCACGGGCGGCTCGGCCCAATGGTGATAATCGTAGGTTCCGATCTCATAAGCTCCGGAGCGGTAGACGATGGGCTCGTCCTCCAGGATCTCCGGAGCACCCATGCGCCCGATGAGCAGCGTGATGGGATAGGCGCTGGCCGAGGGTGGCGGTGCCGGCGGAGGAAACTCCAAGGTGTAATAGTGAATCGGGCGCCCACTGCCGCAGCCCACGAGGGCCACGATTGCGAGCGAGATCAGGATAGGACCAACGAGTCGACGCATCGGTATCGGCGCTCCTTCTCTTCGAATCGGGCCGCTCGAATCGACCTATTGCTGCCCGGGTTGGCGTTCCCGGGGCTTGACTGCCCGAATCAGGGTGTATGGCCGGCGCTTCAGGGTCTCGGTCAGCTCCTTCAGATTTTGCGTGGTCACCCGAACGTTCTCGAGCGTCTGGTCGATGTCGGCGGAGTTGTAGGTCAGCGTGTTGTCGAGCTGATCCACAACCGAGGATGCGGTGAGCAGTACTTGCCGCAACTCGGTCACCGACGCTCGCAGGTCCGCCCGGTTCTCGAGGACTACCGCGTCGATGTGGCCGAGCGTGTCGTTGGCGTCGGCCATCGTCTTCTTCAAATCATCGAGAACGGGCGTAAGGCGCGCGCTGGCGGTCTGGACGTTGTCGAGCGTAGCGGAGACCTTGGGCCGGTCCTCTTCCAGCATCGAATTCACATTGCCCAGAGCGCTGCTGATGTTGGCGCGATTCCGATCGCTGAGCAGATCGTTGGCGCGAGCCACCGTCACCTGGAGTTCGTCGAGGCGCTGGTTCAGTTTTACCAGGCCCTGCTGAACCAGGGGTTGCAGCCCGCCAACCATGTCGCCGAGGTCGGCGATCGTAACGGTTTCCGCGGATTTCACCACGCTGCCGGGTGCGGCCAGCGGTGCCTGCCGGGTACCGGTGGACAGCTCCAGGTAATTATCGCCCAGAGCCCCCAGGCTCGTAATCTTGGCCAAACTGTCCGTCTTAACGGGGATATCGCGAGCCACGTTAAAGTCGATTTCAATGCGGGTCGAGTCCTCCGGATCAACGTGGACCGCCTGCACCGATCCCGCCTTCATGCCGCCGAATCGCACTGCAGCGCCCGGCTCCAATCCGCCCGCGAACTTGAAATAGGAGCGATGAGGGATATTGCCGCGGCTGAAGGCGCCGGCCACGGAGAGCGCGCTCGCGATCAGCAGCGCGACGGCAATCAGCACGAACAACCCGACCCACACCTGCTCGCGTCGCGAATTCATGCTTGTTCTCCCCGCCACAAGTCCACGCTCTCCGAATCCGAGCGTTTCCGTCCTCTGCAAATCCCTCCGGCGCTGCGAACGCCGGAGTTTCCCGCCTGGACCAAGGTTGCCTTACTGGTCATGCGCCCCTCGTCAGGTGTCACTCGCCTTCTTGTCTCCCGTCAGCATTTGCAGGTAGTTCAACTCGTCCTCCACCTGCGGTTCCGGCACGCGATCGAGGAACTGGCGCACGCGCGGGTTGACGCTGGACGCAAGCTCTTGCCTGGTGCCGATCGCGATGATGTTGCCGCGGTCGATCAAGAGCATGCGGTCCGCGATCAGGAAGGCGCTGGCCAATTCGTGCGTGACTACGACCATGGAAATCGAGTAGGCCGCCCTCAACTCCAGAATCAGCTGGTCGATTCCCGCCGCGATGATCGGATCGAGTCCGGCGGAAGGCTCGTCGAAGAACAGGATTTCGGGGTCCATCGCCAGCGCGCGCGCCACCGCAGCCCGTTTCTTCATGCCGCCGCTTAGTTGGGAGGGCATGAAGTCTTCGAAACTCGCCAATCCTACCTGCTCCAGCTTGATCCGCACCATGATCTCGATGGTGGAGTCTTCGAGACGCGTATGCTCGCGCAACGGCAGCGCCACATTCTCTCCTACCGTCATGGAGCCGAAAAGCGCTCCACCTTGGAACGACACGCCCATCTTCTTCCGAATCTCGTCCAGATCGTGAGCCGACGCCCGTGCGATGTTCACGCCCTTGATCCAAGCTTCCCCACCGCTCGGCCGCTCCAGGCCGACGAGCGTCCGGAGCAGCGTGCTCTTGCCTGAGCCCGAACCGCCCAGGATTACCAGGGTCTCGCCGCGCCGCACGTCGAAGCTGATCCCGTGCAGGACCTCGCGTTCCCCGTAGCTTACACGGAGGTTCTCGACCGAGATCACTGGCGTCTCGGCGGACTCATTCATAAGAATCACCAGCGCATCGTCGCCGCGGAGTCCGGATTAACCGCGGTTCGTAAGGTAGAAAACAGCCGTGAACACCAGATCGACCAGAATCACCAGAAAGATTGACTTGACCACGGCCTCTGTAGTCGATCGCCCAACCTCCTCGGCGCCGGCTCCGGTGGAGAAGCCTTCCTGGCATCCGACGGCGGTGATCACCAGCGCGAAGAGGGCGCTCTTCACGATGCCAGTGAAGACGTCGTGCAACACCAGCGCGTCGCGAGTGGCCTGCAGATACGACAAGAATGTGAAGTCGGCCCCCACGACGCCGAACAAGCATCCGCCCATCACGCCCATGCAGTCGGCCCAGATGGTGAGACACGGCACCATTACCAGCATGGCCAGGAACTTCGGCGCCACGAGGAATGCCACCGGCCGCAGCGCCATGGTCTCAAGAGCATCGACCTCCTCGGTCACTTTCATGGTGCCGATTTCCGCGGCGAATGCCGAGCCAGACCGGCCGATGACGATAATCGCCGTAATGAGCGGCCCCAACTCGCGCACGATCGAAATCGCCACCGCGTCAGCAACGAATTGGACCGCGCCGAGCCGCCGCAATTCGTAGGCGCTCTGCAGCGCCATGATAAGGCCTACAAAGAAACTGATGAGAGACACGATGGGAATGGCGCGCACGCCGATTGCCATCGCCTGGTGAAAAGCGCGCTGCGCGTGCAGTCTCTGGCCTTTGAACGGCCCGACAAAGGTGATGTAGGCGGATTCGCCGGCGAGGCGGGCTAATCCTCCGACGTACGCCAGGCCCTTCAGGGTTTCGAGGCCGACGCGATCGGGCAACGCCGTGATTTTATCGGCAGTCTTCAAAGCAGGCAGTTCCGTCGCCAAGCGCGACCGCGTATCCCTTAATGTTCAGGCCCGCCGCAGCGGCGGCGTGCTGCGGAGCCGCGCGCCATCAGGCCTGCAGCGCCTCTTCTTCAGTCTCGCGGATTTCAAAGATCTTATTCAAGCGTGTCAGTTGCAGGACATCATGGACGGCCTTATTCAAGCCGAACAGAACCAGCCGCTTTCCGGTGTTGCGCGCCTCCTTGAGCACTTCGACCAGCGATGCGATCCCGGAGCTGTCGACGTACCGCACCTCGCGCAGGTTCACGACGAGACGAGGCGCTTTCTTCAAGGATTCCAGCAGCGTCTTGCGCAAGGCGGGGGAAGTGCCCATATCAATGTCACCGGCGACATCAACAATGGTGGTTTCGGCCAGCTCGCGGGTGGCGGTTTTCATCCAGTGGTTCCTCGCGCTTGATTCATCAGCGTACTAAGCCTTGCTCCGAGCGCCGGGCAAGTACTTCCTCAGGCAAAGCCGGTTTCCTTCGGCCACACGTTCGTAGCGCACTTCGTCCATGATTTGGCGGATGAGATGCGTGCCACGGCCGCCGATAGCGATCGCATCCAGGGGTTGCGAGCAAAACCTGGCGGGATCCAAAGGTTCACCGTGATCCACCAACGTAAACTCCACGCAATCCGAACGGGCCTCGCAGTCCAGCTCGATCTCCCGATCGCATTGATTCTTGTAAGCATGGCGGATAATGTTGCTCAGGGCTTCGTCAACGGCGAGCGTAATGCGGCGGCACGCCTCGTCATCAAATGCCCACACTGCGGCGAATTCCGAGACCACGCTCCGCACCACGGCAAGCAGACGGGGGTCGCTCGTCAACCTTAGCTGGAACCTCAGTGGCCCAGTTGGCGCCGGGGTCGGCTGCAGCCCGGGCCTGCCCCGATCGTCGCAGGTCATCGTAACTCCAGTGGCCACCTTTCAGCAGATATCATACCCATTTTGTCGCAATCGGGTCAGCCGAACGTCCCGTCGGAATCTGACTGGCGTGCGTCGCAGTTTATGAAATGGCGCCAGCACCTCCGAATTCGGCATCAAACTCACGGCTTGACACTCGGAACACAAGGAGAGTACAAATTCAGTACCCCGGCTCCGTTCGCCCGGCCGGCGGCCAAGGAGGTCCACCATGGCTCCCACCCGCAGGGACTTTCTCAAGATCAGCACGGCAGGTGGCGTCGTTGCGACCATGCTCGGGTTTGATCTGGCGCCTGCTTACGCAGAACTGCGGACCCTGAAGATCGCCCGAGCCTCCGAGACGCGCTCCACCTGCCCCTATTGCTCGGTGAGCTGTGGCGTGATCATTTACACGCAGGGCGACGGCGCCAAGAACACGACGCCCTTCGTCGTTCACGTGGAGGGCGATCCCGATCACCCCATCAACCGCGGCACGCTGTGTCCCAAAGGCTCTTCTCTACAACAGGACATTCTAAATGAACGTCGGCTGGTGAAACCGCAGGTACGGCGCCCGGGTTCCGATCACTGGGACGATATCGCCTGGGATGACGCCATCAACGAAATCGGCGCCTGGGTGAAGAAGTCGCGCGACGAGACCTTTGTGGAGAAGGATGCGCAGGGCCACACCGTCAATCGCTGCGAGGGTATCGCCTGGACGGGCGGCTGCACCGACACCAATGAGTTCAACTACCTGGTCGTCAAAACCATGAGGAGTATGGGCCTGTGTTACCTCGAAAACCAAGCCCGAGTTTGACACGGCCCCACGGTCTCAAGTTTGGGACCTACATTCGGACGCGGGGCGATGACCAACGGTTGGATCGACATCAAGAACACCGACATGATGTTGATCGAAGGCGGGAATCCAGCCGAGAACCATCCTTGCGGCTTCAAGTGGGCGATTGAAGCCAAGCGCAACCGCAACGCCAAGATGATCGTGGTCGATCCGCGATTCACGCGCACGGCCGCGGTCGCCGATCTCCACCTCCAAATCCGGACGGGCACCGACATCGCCTTCCTCGGCGGCCTGATTCACTACGCGATAGAGAACAATCGTATCGCCAAAGACTACCTGGTGAACTTTACCAACGCCGCCTTCATCATCAAAGACGGCTTCAAGCTTCCCGACGACGGCCTCTACTCCGGCTTCGACGCTGCCACGCAAACCTACGACAAATCCACCTGGAATTACGCCGAGGGCGGAGACATGAGCGGCAAGTCCGGTGGCACGGGCGTTCCGCCCGTGAGCAGTTATGGGCAGGATGCCCATGCCACGGCGCCAGCGCAGGCGAAGCCGGGCGCAACTCCACCAAAGCCCGCTCCTCCCCCTCTGCTGCCTGAAAACGCGGCCTACGATCTCACACTTCAGCATCCGCGCTGTGTTTTTCAGCTCCTGCGCCGGCAATACTCGCGCTATACGCCCGAGGCCGTGGAGAAGATCACCGGCATCCCGCAGGACCAGTTCAACAGGGCTGCCGATCTCTTCACGTCGATCCGCAAAGACGGCGACATGAAGAAGGTCGGCACTATCATCTACGCCGTCGGCTGGACGCAGCACACGTCGGGCACGCAGACGATCCGCGCCGCCGCCATGCTGCAGTTGCTGCTCGGCAACGTAGGACGCGCCGGAGGTGGCGTGAACGCGCTACGCGGCCACTCCAACATTCAGGGTGCTACCGACATGGCCGGAATCTTCGATAACCTGCCCGGTTATTTGAAGGTGCCGAACCCCAACGACGCCAATTTCGACGCCTATTTGAAGCGCATCACACCCAATCCTTCCAAGCCCGGCCCGTGGCAGTCGATGAACTATTGGTCGAACACGCCCAAGTTCGCCGTGTCGCTCCTGAAAGCCTGGTACGGCAACGCCGCGACTAAAGAGCACAACTGGGGCTTCGATTATCTGCCCAAAGTCGACCGCAATTATTCGTGGACTGAGATCTGGAACAGCATGTACCAGGGCAGTGTAAAGGGCCTCTTCGCCTTCGGTATGAACGGCGTGATGATCGGTCCTGATTCCCAGAAGAATATCGACGCACTGAAGAAGGCGGACTGGCTTGTAGTGGGCGAGATCTATCCTGACGAGACCAGCGAATTCTGGAGGTCGCCCGGAATCACGGCGGACGAGATGAAGACCATCCCGACCACTGTCTACCGTCTGCCCTGCGCGGGATTTGCGGAAAAGGACGGATCCTTCACCAACTCCGCGCGCTGGCTGCAATGGAAGAACGCGGCGCTGCCGCTGCCGGGCGACTGCCGGCTCGATCAGGCCATCGTGGCCCAGATTTTTCTCAAAGTGCGCGAGCTTTACCGGAAGCAGGGCGGCAAGTTTCCTGACCCGATTCTGAATCTCACCTGGGCTTACACCGAACCCGACAGTCCTTCGCTGGCCGAAGTCGCAAAGGAGATTAACGGCAAGGCGCTCGCGGACGTGACCGATCCCGCCACGAAGCAGGTCACCAAAGCCGGCCAGCAGCTTCCGTCATTCGCCTGGCTGCGCGACGACGGCACCACCTCCTGTGGCAACTGGATCTACTCAGGATCGTGGACCGAAGCCGGCCCACAACTCGCACGACGCGGCACGGAGGACCCGTCCGGGCTCGGCATCTATCCGAACTGGGCCTGGAGCTGGCCTGTGAATCGCCGCGTGCTCTATAACCGCGCGTCCTGCGATCCCGAGGGCAAGCCCTGGGACCCCGACCGCAGACAGATCTGGTGGAACGAAACCTCTGAGAAATGGGTTGGGAACGATGTCCCCGATTTCAAGCCCGATTCGAACCCCAAGGACCACCTCGGACCCTTCATCATGAACCCGGAAGGCGTGGGCAGGATCTTCGTACCCATTGGCGCCGTCACAGACGGCCCATTCCCGGAATTCTACGAACCTATCGAGAGCCCGACCGCGAACCTGCTGCACCCGAACGAGTCGAATAATCCCGTGGTGAAGCGGTTCAAGACGTCGCTCGACAAGTTCGGTACGGTGGCGGAGGGCTTCAACATCGTTTGCACCACGTACCGGTTGACCGAGCACTATCATTACTGGACCAAGAACAATCCGGCCAACGTGGAACTGGTGCCGGAGCCCTTTGTCGAGATTCCCGCCGAACTCGCGGACGAAATTGGAGTGCGGGGCGGCGAACGCGTGAAGGTGACGAGCGCCCGCAGCGAATACATCGCCAAGGCTATGGTCACGCGGCGGATCAAGCCCATGCTGATCAACGGCAAAAAGACGTACCAGATCGGCATTCCGATTCACTGGGGCTATCGCGGCATCGCCGAGGACGCAGGGCGAACGGCCAAAATGCCGGCGAATCTGCTCACGCCCACGGTCTTCGATCCGAACGCGTTCACGCCGGAGTTCAAGGGATTTTTGGTGAAGCTGGAACGGGCGTAACCGGGAACCGGAAAATGGCTAACCCAATGAGGGGTCCACGTCTCTTGCGCCGTGCCGAATCGTCACCACGCGGCCCGCTTTATTGGGCTCGTCGATCTCGTACAGAACGCGGTAAACGTGAGGCCTGCGGCCGTAAAGTAACTGGCGGAACTGGTGTTTTGATCCGCGCGTCTCGAGAGCAATGGCGCAACGATACGGGAAGCGTTCCAGAGCGCCGATCGCCTTCTCAAGGCCGTTGTACCAGCGCGCAGCCATGGGCGCCGTCTCCGCATGAGCCCACTCGTAGAGGTATTCCAGGTCACGCGAAGCGCGCTGTGTCAGTTCAACGCGGTATGTTATGTCGCCGGCGGATGTCGTCAAACACCTCCCGGGCGGGTCGCGTGCGCCCATGCGCGATATCTTCCAAGCCCTGGCGGATCGCTTCGTGGACGTCAGCTCGAGCCGCTGCGTCAAGCAGACGCTGGTACGCCTCGGCGTCCTGCACAACCGCCTTCGCCTTGCCCCTGACCGTGAGCACCAGCGGCCGTCTGCTTCTTCTCAACTGGCTGAGAAACCGGCCAGAGTTGCGGCGGAATGCGGTGAGCGACTGGATGTCCTTGGTGATATCGAGCATGAAGAATTCTCCGTACCTGAATATAGCACCTAAAAAGGTGCCGATCAATCAGGTGATCTCTAAGGTAATCGGCGATCCTGTTTTAGGGTTGATATTCTTCCCGCGACTCGTGGTGCTTGCCGCTCGGCGCTTGTCACTTGCCACTTTTTGCTACCTATCAGTCCTGACTGCCGCGAGGAGATCATGAGCCAGGCTACACTGCGAATCCAGAAGATTTCCGGACATCCCGGCTCCATCCCCGGCCAGGGCATGCAGCGCGAGGATCAGGTCTGCAAGCTCGTGGATACCACCACCTGCATCGGCTGCAAGGCCTGCGAAATCGCCTGCCAGGAGTGGAACGATCTGCCGTTCGCCACCACCTCGTTCGACAACACCTACCAGACGATGCCCCACACCGAGTGGAACTTCTGGAATCTCATCAAGTTTAACGAGCACCCGAAGCCCGACGGCGGCTTCATGTGGCTCATGCGCAAGGATCAGTGCATGCACTGTGCCGATCCCGGGTGCCTGGCGGCGTGTCCCTCCGATGGCGCCATCATTCAATACGCCAACGGCATCGTCGACTTCCAGCAGGATCACTGCATCGGCTGCGGCTACTGCATTACGGGGTGTCCGTTTGACATTCCCAAGTTCAATCCGGCCACGAAGAGAGTGTACAAGTGCACGCTGTGTTCGGACCGCGTAAGCAATGGTCTCGAGCCCGCGTGCATCAAAGCGTGTCCTACCGGCTGCCTTCACTTCGGCACCAAGGACGACATGAAGGACCTCGCGCAGAAGCGCGCCACTCAGCTTCGCGAGCACTACGGGTTTGAGAACGCCGGCATCTACGATCCGCCCGGCGTGGGCGGGACGGGCGTTATCTATGTGTTGCACGACGTGACCGAGCCCGAAGCTTACGGCGGCCTT
>JASHPE010000369.1 GCA_030038235.1 Terriglobia bacterium | reverse complement strand
CCAGGAGCAACGCTCCACAAGGCGCCGGAGAAGTTCGAGCAGGATGCGCGGCTGCGACCCCCGTTCCCGTCCTGCTCAAACTACGACTCGAAGGCGTGGCAGTTCGTCCGGTTGTTCGCCAAGCCGGGCGCACTGTTCTGGAACGTGGCGGGATAGATGGGGAAGAACGCACGGACATTCGGGCAAGACCTGATGCGCGGCGAAGGCCGGCAGAAGAACGGTCTAACGTGGGCCGGCGCCGCGGTCGAGTTCGATCACTACCGCGTCAAGGAGGGCACGCGGGAGACGACCGAAGCCAGCGGCACGAGCATCTTCGATCCGGTGCTCTGCGAGCTTGTCTACCGCTGGTTCTGCCCGGCGGGTGGCGCTGTGCTTGATCCCTTCGCCGGCGGCAGCGTTCGAGGCATCGTGGCGTCCAAGCTGGGCCTCTGTTACACGGGCATCGACCTGTCGGAGCGCCAGATCGAGGAGAACCGGAAGCAAGCCGCAGAAATCTGCTCTGATAATCGGCCGGCGTGGATCGTCGGCGACAGCCGCAACGTGAGGGAACTGGCCGCCGGGAGCTACGACCTGATCTTCTCCTGCCCGCCCTACGGGGATCTTGAGGTTTACTCGGACGACGCGCGGGACCTATCGACGCTCGATTACGGCGAGTTTCTGGCGGCATACAGGGAGATTATCGCGAACTGCTGCGGGCTGCTCAAGCCTGACCGCTTTGCCTGCTTTGTCGTCGGTGACTTCCGCGACAAGCAGGGCTTCTATCGCAACTTTGTCAGTGAGACGATCGGCGCCTTTGAGGCTGCCGGCGTGCACCTGTATAACGAGGCAGTGCTGGTCACGGCCGTGGGATCGCTGCCGATCAGGATTGGCAAGCAGTTTGGCCGCTACCGCAAGCTCGGCAAGACGCACCAAAACGTCCTGGTGTTCTACAACGGGCAGCCCAAGAGCATCCCGGCGAGCTTCGGTGACTGTGATTTCGGGGGCACGGATGAATCCTCAGAACAAGAGCAAAACACGTAGTTTGCCGAAGGAGGCAGAGCCCTATAAGTGGAAGCCGGGCCAGTCCGGCAACCCGGGCGGCCGTCCGAAGAAAACCTCGATCTCGGATGCCTACGCCAAGCACGTTGGTAAGTCAGTGCCGGAGGATGTGCGCCTGAAACTCCGACTCCCAAAGGGCTCAACCTGGGCCGACGCAATGGCTGTCGGTCAAATTAGGTCCGCTGTGAAAGGAAAGACCGATGCGGCGCGGGAGATAGCAGATCGTGTTGAGGGCAAGACGGCGCAGGCCGTCACGGGCGAGGGCGGGGGCCCGCTTAAGCTGGTAATCAGCGACGTAACGGACGACTAAATCGACCTAGCAGGACGGGTGAATCATGAACCTTGACGACGCTAACGGCGCGGGAACAGAGGCCACGAAGAGACCCGGTGGAATCACCGGCAAAGGCTTTCTACCTGGGCGAAGTGGGAACCCGAGTGGCCGCCCGAAGAAGTCTCCAATCTCTGACCGCTATGCGGCGGTGGCCGAGCTGCCGTGCCCCGAGTATCTGCTGGGAGCACTGAAGCTTACTGAGGCTGAAAAGCCCGCAATCAAGACCTACGGCGACGCCCTGGTACTCAGTCAGTTCCGCGCCGGCATCAAGGGCAAGACGGACGCCGCTCGCGAGATCGCCGACAGGCTGGAGGGCAGGGCCGCACAGCGCGTAGGCGTAGACATCAACGGGACGATCACCATCGATCGGATTGAGCGCATGGAGCGCCGGTGGCGCGAGCGCGCGGCACAACGCAGCTTGGCGACTCCAGGGGTGGTGAAGGTTGAACCCTGACGTTGCTAACAAGCCACAAACAACGGAGCAGAAGGCAGAGCTGCCGGTAGAGGCATCGCGTAAGGGGGACGCGGCTAACCCATCCGGCGCCGCGAGAAGTGGGCTCTCATCGACCTCGAGATGAACGTTCAAATCGAAGGATTCGGATGGTAGCATTTTGGTATGACTGATCCCGCTCCGGCGGCTCTCGGCATGCGCGCGCATTCCGGTTGGACCGCCATGGTGGCGATTGCCGGCCCTGCGAACCGACCCTGCCTCCTGGATCGCCGGCATGTCGGTCTCGTGGAGGCTGGCAATCAGCAAACCGCCCAGCCCTATCACGCAGCCGCGAAGCTCGAACTCAGGAAAGCCGAGGAATTTGTCCGTGCCTATGAGGAACGCGCTCGCGCCATGGCGATGGAATCTGTGAGCGAGAGGATCGCCGATCTCGGGCGGAGGGGCTACCGGGTCGTGGCCTGTGGCGTCTTGCTCAGCTCCGGACGTCCGACGGGCGACCTCGCTCAAACGCTCGCTTCGCACACGCTCATCCATACTGCCGAAGGGCACCTGTTTCGCAACTCGTTGGTGTGGGCTGGACAACACTGCGGGCTCACTGTCACGGAGGTCAAGGAGCGCGACCTGCTCACCACCGCCGAATCGAAGCTCGGGATTCCCGTCGGCGTCTTCCAGGCGCAACTTGCCGAGATGGGACGCGTTGCCGGTCCGCCGTGGCGGCAAGACGAGAAGTGTTCGGCACTGGTGGCATGGGTGGCGCTCGCGGCGGCACATGGGGTGACGGCGTAGCGTTGTCCCTCGGTGCGGTCCGCGATCAAGGGCGAGATCGACGCGGCGCGAGAGATTAGTGAGTGCCGGCTTCGGAACTCGACCCCTGCAACCCCGCGCCGCTTCACAAGGGGTGGAAGGTGTCGGCCGGTACGTCCTCTTTGTCGGAATTCCGCCGCCACAGGTCAAGTCCATCCGCACCCAGCGCAAGCGTGCCGAGGGTAGCAGGCCGGAGCGCGAACGTCGATTCCGTCTGGCCCGCACGGATTTCCTCGCCGGCGACGGTCTCATAGGCATAGCCGAGCAGGGTGGCGCTGATTTGGGGCGTATGGTTTATCACGCGAGTTTTAACGTTCAGTGCGGCCCAGCCGTAATGAATCTGACCGCTGATCTCAAACCTGAGCCCGAGAAAAGCGCTGCCAATGTTCGCCCAGGGGCCGCTGACAAGTCCGTCTCTATTGATGGCTGCCAGCGGCGCCATGCTGCGGCGACAGAAAAGGTCTTGCAACCCGATAGGGGCGCCCACCCGCAGCGCCGCGGGCGGATAAGAGCAACCTGAGAACGGCGCCTCGACCGCGTTCTGCCCCGCACCGACCCCATAGGCCACAAGGTAGCGATGGGTGCCGAGATTGGTGCCGTTCTTCAAGCCAAAATCGCTGACGCCCTCGTGATTGATATCAATGAACAAGCTGCCGTTGGTTAGGGTGACGTCCGTCCGGGTTACCACGATTTCGGCCTGAGCCGCTTGGCCAGTCGCCAGCAATCCAACCGCACCGGCGGCGGCGTAACTGAGCAATCGCTTCTCCAGGCTGGCGCTGAATGGACGTGTGTGCCGGGTTGCGCTGGTTGGTTCCTGGGTGTGAGTCACGACGCACCCTCGTTTCTTCGAGCCCTGATCGCTGGTAAGCGTACACCCGACGGGAACTCAGCACAAGTGCCCGAGAGCGGTTAGCCTCGCGGCCGATACGGTCGTGGTGCTGGCGGGTCAGTGGTCGCCATCGTTCCTAGACAGACCGCCGCCGCTCCGCCGGAATGTGCCCGCGGCCGGTGTGCGCTGCGGGCGCAGGTGTCCATTGCCGCCTCTCAAACCAGAATTGGCCCACGATTGATCGTTCCAGATCTCACCCTCATCGGCCGGCCTCAAATCAGGCGGTCAAGGGCGAGAAATAAAATTTCTTCCCTCGTCACGTCAATAGTTTGGCGGGCGAAATATTTTCGACCGCGAGGCTAGAGGCAGGTGAATTGCGTTGCGCTAAGGCAAGTCAGGAGCCATTCGCGCGCCTATAAGCTGCCTAGAGTCAGCAACATCTGAGTTGACATAAGAGCCGTTATCAGCCGTAAGTCACCCATAATGTTAGGCTTGCGAGCCGTAGTTCCTGGCGCGACTCGGCTAGCTCTGGCAACGATCCCCCATCTCCTCTCCCGCCTTGTTGCCTGAAGAGCAGTACGTCAAGGCCTGGAAGTTTTCCGCTGAGTTGGCCACGCGGCTGACGCTTGGTTCGCATCTTCGTTTTGGCGGGCTTACGACTAGTTAGGTTTGGGGGCTAGTTTTTCTTTGCCATAGAATTCAGACATAACAGCATAATGATGCTCTATCGACCGGCGCAATTCCTTGATGAGGCGAACTCGGAGCACAGCGTCGTCAGGGTTGGCTTCATTGCCGAGACGCGACACGGCCTTCTCAGCGTCCCTAAGCCGCCGTTTCGCTTGGGCCACATCTTTCTTGGTCGGCATGCTCCAAGTGTGGCAGACCCGCGACCGAGCCGCAAGAGCAGGAAATTTCAAACTGCACCACTACTGATGAGCCACCTGACTTGAGATTTGGTTACTAGTTGTGCTACCGTTGACCGAAAGTCAAGACGCAAATTCCGGCCGGGGGACGTTACCAGAGCACGCGGCGTCAGTCCATGAACACGACTTCTTCAGCAAACCGAGCGTCACGCGTTCAGCCGGAGTCTCGGGAAAATGAGATCCGGTCAGCGCAGATCCGCCTCCTATACGCGAACACAAACGTGGGAGTCGCCGTCACCGTCCTGGCCGCTACAATTTTGGGCCTTCTTCAATGGGGGATCATTCGGAACGGCGTGGTCGTCGCGTGGTGGCTCTACATGATCGTGGTGTCGGCATTTAGGGGCGCTCTTGCGCAACGCTACCGG
>JASHPE010000368.1 GCA_030038235.1 Terriglobia bacterium | reverse complement strand
CCATCAGCATCCAGCGCGCGGAGATGGTGCCGAAAATCCGCAAGAATCGCAACTACCTTGAGAAGGAGAACTGTGAGATGGTCGATCGGCAGGGCCACCCGATGGGCAGTGGCCCGGTGAGCGATGAACAGTTAAACGATCTTGAAGCCGGGCGCCTGGGGATCCGTCAGAAGCCCGGGCCCAACAACTCGCTGGGTCTCGCGAAGTTTCTCTTTCCCAACGAATACGATGTCTACCTGCATGGCACGCCCGCGCAGGAGTTGTTCTCAAGGACGCGACGCGACTTCAGCCACGGGTGCATCCGCCTGGAGGATCCGGCGAAACTCGCGGCGTGGGTACTCTCCGACAAGCCGGAATGGACGCTCGCGCGAATCAAGGCGGCGATGATGAATGGTCCGGACAACACGCAGGTGAATCTCGATAAGCCTATCCCCGTGCTGATTCTCTATTCCACTGCCGTCGTCCAGCCCGATGGCGAAGTGGACTTCTTCGACGACATCTACGGTCACGACGCTGATCTCGAGAAGGTGCTGGCCAAGGGGTATCCGTATCCGGGGTAAGTCTCGAAATGATGAATGATGAACGATTATGAATGATGAATAATGAACGGCCCCGCTTTCCGACCTGGCGACACGCCGCGGTTATCAAGGCGACGGCAGTTGTCGTTGCTGCCGCTCTATTCGTCCTTGGTTGATGCCTGGCTAGTCCGCTCAGTGTTGCGCTCTCTCAATACCTCATCGAAGCTCAGACGTCCAAGCGATTCGCCGCGGCGACGCGCCCGTACCACAATCCCGAATCCTTCACCGTCCGCCTCTGATCGCGAAAATCGACATACGTAAGCCCATAGCGCTGGCTGTAGCCGTCCGCCCACTCGAAGTTGTCGAGCAGGCTCCAGGCATGAAACGCCCGGACATTGGCGCCGTCATGGATCGCGCGCGCCAGTTCCGCCAATTCGTCACGGAAAAAACTGGTCCGACGCAGGTCAGGGACGCGTCCGCCGTCCTTCGCATAAGGCGTATCGAGATAGCTGCAGCCGGACTCTGTAATTTCGATGATCGGCCGATTGTACTCACGCGTGATCTGCATGACCAGGTCGTAGATGCCGCGCGGCCAGATTTCGAGTCCGGCATCGGTCAACGGGCCTTCGGTGGGCATGAAGGCGCGGAACTGCGTGTAGCGGTCGCGGCCCGTGGATTGGTCCTCCTCGATCTCCGTGCCGAAGCTGGCCTGAGCTCCCGGCCGCGCGCCGCCCGCGTCGGCAACGATGCGACGTGTGTAGTAGTGAAATCCGATCCAATCGAGCTGCACTTTCATGATCTGCTCGTCGCCAGGCTTGATTCCCATCGCCGCGTACGGCGGCTCGCCGACAAACGCCTTGGGATAGCGGCCGTGGATCGCGGTCTCGAGGAAGAACACGTTGTTCATGGCGTGATAGCGCGCGGCGGCGGCGCGGTCAGCGTCGCTGTCCGTCTTGGGGTATGCGGGCGCCATGCCATAAGCGCTGCCCACCGTGGCCTTCGATGAGGCGGCTTTGATGGAGCGAAACGCCTCGCCCTGCGCGAGATTGACCGTGTGCGCGGCCTTCAGGAACAGGTTGTAGTCTGCCTTGCCCGGCGGGAAGCTGCCGACGCCATAGCCTAGATAAGTAAACGTCCAGGGCATGTTGAACGGAGCCCACACGGTGATCCGATCGCCGAGGGCCTTAGCCAGGATGCCGGCGTAATCGGCGAAATACGAGGCGAGGTCACGATTCGGCCAGCCTCCGCGATCTTCGAGCGCTTGCGGCAGGTCCCAATGGTAGAGCGTGCAAAATGGGCGAATGCCGGCTTCGAGCAACGCGTCAACCAGCCGGCTGTAGTGGTCGAGCCCTTTCTGATTGGCGGCGCCGGCGCCGGCCGGCTGAATCCGCGACCACGATGTCGAGAAACGGTAGCTCTTCTGGTTGAGCCGTTTCAGAATGGCGACGTCCTGCGGGTAGAGATGGTACTGGTCGCAGGCAACGTCGCCGGTGGCGCCGCCCTTCACCTTGCCGACGGTGTGCGAGAATCGGTCCCAGATCGATTCGCCCTTGCCGTCCTCGTTCCACGCGCCTTCCACCTGATAAGCAGCGGTTGCCATGCCCCACAGGAATCCCGCGGGGAAGCGGGCGCTGCTGACTTCGGCAGGCGGAACGGCGCCGGGGACTTGCGGCGACGCGGACTCGGCGGCGAGGCCGCGTCCGGCGAGCAGCGCCGTGCCGGCAGTAGCTAGAGAACTGGCGATGAATTGCCGCCGCTTCATGTGAATTGCGTTCTTCTCGCTCATTTCAGGCTCACGGAGCTGAATGCCACCGGGCCGAGCAACCCGGATTCGAGCAGCGGCGTATCGGCCCGGAACGGTTTGTAATCGAGCCAGACGTACTTTTTCGTCGCGTTCGGCTGCCGGTCGCCGATGATCCGGTTGGGCCACAGGTTTGTGACCTTGATTTCGATGTGATTGCGGCCTGGCTTGAGCGCTGAAGTCACGTCAGCCCGGAAGGGCGGTTTCCACAAGATGCCGCCCGCCGGCGTACCGTTGATCGAGACTTGGGCAATTTCTTTCAGGTTGCCCAAATCGAGCATCACTTTCGCGCCTCGATGGAACCACGACGCTGGCACGTCGAAGTCCTGGGCGTAGGTGGCCGTCCCGGAGAAATACTTCACGCCCTGATCGCTGGAATCGGTCCAGGAGGACAGCTTGTCGAATTGCACGTTTGGCGGCGCGCCCCAATTCGGCGGAAAAGTCACTTGCCATGAGCCATTGAGGGTCGAGAGTTCCCTGCTGACCGGGCGGGGCAAGGTTCGCGAGGCACTCGTCGTCACCCGACGGAACACTACGAAGACAGATCCGTCGGGGTCGAAATCGAGGGGCACGAAGGTGCGCCCTTGGGCTATGTGGTATTCCGACGGCTCGATCTCGCCAGTGTCGGGATGCCACAGTTCCGGTTCCTTGCCTTCCACGCGAAAGCTGGTCTCGAAGTGCTGAACGCGGTCCTTCTGGTTGGCGACGAAGTAGATTTCGGCATCTCCGTCGTGACGATGGATCCAGACCAGCTCGGAGTCCGGGTCCGGCCGATTGTACTGAAAGTCCGGCGTCGCCTTTTCGCGCGCCAAGACTTCGTCGACAGAGTTACCCCAATAGACTCGGCCCCGGCCGTAATCGTGTTCCGTCTCGCCCATGCCGTCGATCGAACCCCACACGTCGTTCACGATAGAGCGGTACTCCGCCTCGTTCGCCTCGTCGGCGAGGCTCGGCGAGTGTAGTGGCCGTGGCGCCACCACAACGGCCCCCGCCTGCACCAGGTCGCGCAATTTGCGCAGAAGCGGCAACGTGATCTCGTTCACGTAGTCTGGCAGCACCAGCGCGCGATAGCTCATGCCGCTCGGCAGCGTCAGGCGGCCATTCTCAACGGACATGCGGTTCAGCAGGACATCGGCATTGATCCAGTCGTGGGCGTAATCCTCGGGCGGCGCCGGCTGCACGGGTTTCCAGAACGGCACCGTGGCCGGAGCGCCTTCGCCGTAGAAGTAGGCGAGGTCGCCAACGAATTTGCCCTGCTGCAGCAGGTAGGAGCAGCGCGCAAGATACGTATTCCACGCGATGGCCTCATCCGCCCAGGTCACGTTACGCGTGTAATGCTGGCCGAAAAATCCCAGCGTCATGCCCGGCTTATGCTGGTCATCCACAAACGGCTGATGATCCGAAGTGTGAAAGATGAATCGATTGATGCCGAGGGACATGGCGCGGTCGCCGAGCGGTTTCAGATAAAACGGCGACGCCCACACCGGCGCGCTTGGAGCCGTCGTGAACGACTCCGCGCCGGCGATCGGCTTGCCGTAGATGTGCGCAGCCGAAGCCGCTTCGATCAGGTCGGCCGCATGACCCGGTCCGTCCTTCGTGCCCACCGGCGGCGTCCAGAACTCGCCCATGGGGACATCGACTTCGCTCTTGTTCAGCAGCCCGTCGCCGGTGGTGGGATCGCCGGTGCCCATCGCCTCGGCGTAGAGTCCCACGCCGTGCTGATTGAAGTACTTGGTGGCAACTCCGTAGTGATTCTCCGCCAGCAGATCGGCGATGGTCCGCCGGAAATCCCAGAGGAATCGATCGCTTGCTTCGGCGCTGCCAACAATATGCCCGGTGAGGACGGGCAGATAAGGCGTGGGATCGTATCCGCGGCGCTTC
The DNA here is from genome assembly GCA_030038235.1 of Terriglobia bacterium. Classification (GTDB taxonomy): domain Bacteria; phylum Acidobacteriota; class Terriglobia; order UBA7540; family UBA7540; genus Gp13-AA77. The sequence continues at coordinate 8,654 of JASHPE010000368.1, read as the reverse complement.
TGAAACTCCGGGATCATGTCATCGGTCCAGTTCTCGACGCCGGCTTCCCAACTGTCCATCAGGAAATAGCGGAAGCTCTTGCCGAAGTTGTCGCCGAGGGCGTTCGAGATCATGTCAACGTAGGTCTGGACGTATTCGTGGACGTGCGTCGCACTCAGCTTGTCTACTTCGTAGCCGGTCGCTTCGGGGCTCGCGGGATGATTCTTCTCGCCCGTCAGCGAGTAGCCGAGCCGCAGGATGACCCATCGGCCTGCGGGCACATCCCAGTCCAGGGTGCCGTCCGGACGCATCTTGGACGTGAGGTCGATGACGTTCTTGGCCGGAACTGCCTCAGCGTCGGAAACAGACGGCGTGGCGATCGAACTGAATTCCGTCGTATTGCCGTAGGCGGCCTTGCCTTGCCAGTGATTCACCCGTGGTCCGGAGAATTCGACCTCGGCCAGCCGCACGCTGCGCTGGGGAGGAATTGTGATGCCCAGTTCCTTGGCCATGGCTACCAGCGATGGGCTTGGAGCTGGCGGATACAGCACGAGGCGATAGAAGCGCGATGTCGTCTCCGGGAACGAGTACGTCTCTACCGGGAATCCGCCGGTCGCTTGCTGAGGCCCGGGCAGATTGACGAGCGTCTGCCAGTGCATCCCGTCGTCGCTCGATTGCACTTCGCCGTACGGAATGGCGCCGCCGCTGAACATGGCGACCCCGCCGGCAGCGATCGTGACCGCTTGCGCGCGATAGCCTCGGGGGAACTCGAACTCGACCCACGCCTGGGATCCTCCCTCGGCAACCCGCACCGTGGCCGCCTTGCCGAAAGCACCGTCCGTGAACAGCGCCGTGTCGGCAGCGGGATCGCTGGTCGTGATCCTGGGATGGGCGTCTGCCATCCGAACCTCGCTGTCGGGCAAACGGTAAGCTACGACTTTGCTGTCGGCATAGAAGGTGGGATCCGGGGCCTGCGGCGGCGCCGGCGGCATGGGCTTCTCGCCGGGCAGTCCGGTGGCGGTCGGGAAGCTTAGGTCCGGCGGCATCGGCATGTCCTGAAACTTGCCGTTGTTGGTGGGTGGATGCGACAGCACGCCTGAGAAGCTCCTTGGACCTTCCACCAGCGTCTCGCTCCAGACGATCTTTTTCATCGCCTGCTCGGGCTTAACCCACGGACCCGCGGTCTCGCTCCAGCCTCCCGATGCCGCCATGGCCATTTCCAGTCCCAGCCGCGCGGCCTCGTCGCCGGCGTGATGAAGCGCGTGCTTCCACTCGGGCGTCATCCAGACCAGGCGCTTGTCGACAAACTGCGGCGTGCCGAGACTTCCATCGAACATCTGCATTCCCGCGATGCCTGAGCGCTTCATCCATTCCACATCTGCGGTGATCCCCTCTTCGGTGATATTGCCGTTCAGCCAATGCCACCACGCACGCGGCTTGGCCGAATCCGGCGGGCTCTTGAAGCCTTGCTCCAGAGCGCCGCCGGATTCCTGACTGCGCGCCACAGCGCCCGTCGCAAGAATCGTCACAACCGAGAGGACGAGAAGAAAGAATCGGTGGTGGCGTTTGATCATTTCGTGGTCCCCCTTCTTTCTATGGCAGACTCAGGTACCCTGCTGACTATACACTGTGCCGCGTGGTTTCGAACGCTCGTCGAGACCCGGGTATACGTCCGCGCCAAGGTCACCGTGTATTGCCTCCACACGCGGGGACTGATCGCCGGTCTGATTTTGCCTGAGGGTGTTCAGTGGTGCGGCCGCGCAGCCGACTCGCTTGGCTACATCGTGAGGCTAGACAGTGCAGCAGAATCGTCGCGCTCCGCGCACGCCGAAAGCTCACGCGGCATCGTGATCGCCGGGCGTGTGTCCGTAGCCGTAACCATACCCGTACTGGTATTGCTGGTAGCCGAAGCCGTTGCGCTCCACGTCGAGATCATTGAGGGCCACGCCAAGAATGCGCGCGCCGCTCCCATAAAGCAGGGTGCGGGCGCGGCGCACTACGTCGTAAGGCGTCGAATGGGCGCGCGCGACCAGTACCACGGCGTCCACCAGGGTCGCCAATATGCGGCTATCGGCGACGCTCAGCAACGGAGGGGAGTCTACGAGAACGTAATCAAATTGGCCTCGCAGCCGGTGCAGTAAATCGGCGCAGACTGGCGAGGAGAGAACCTCGGCCGGATTGGGAGGGATGGGACCGCAAGGTATGACGCTGAGATTCTCCACACCGGCCACGGGCAATACGGCGTTCGCCAGATCCACGTGGCCCGTAAGGCATTGCACAAACCCCGGGTTGTTCTCAACCGCGGTCCCTCGATGGACGGCGGGCCGGCGCATGTCGCAGTCGACCACAGCCACCCGGTTGCCCAGACTGGCGAGAGTCACACCGAGATTGATTGCCGTCGTAGTCTTGCCCTCACTCGGCAGCGCGCTTGTGACCAGGATCAAGCGCGGCACCGGGCTTGCAGAGAGCAGTACGGAGGTTCGCAGCGAGCGGAATGCCTCTACGGCTCGAGGGCTTGTTTGGATGGCGGGAGCCAGGTGGTGATGCCCATTGGAACCCGTCGTGAGCGCCAGAGTCTCCGTCTCGGGATCGCCGGTCTCGGTTGCTCCCGCAAGGGCGAAGCGGGGCAGGACTCCGAGCGACGGCAGCCGCAGGAACTGCTCCACGTCATCGGGTGTTTTGAGCGTCTTATCCAGATACTCCTGGAAGAAGGCCAGGCCCACGCCCAAGGCGAGCCCGAGCAGCAGCCCCACGCTTAGGTTCACCATCACGCGAGGCTTGACCGGTCCGGTCGGGACGATCGAGGGATCGACCACGTGGATGTTGGACTGATTCAGGCCTGCCGCAGCATTGGCTTCTTTCATACGTTCAGTCAGCGCCGCATACAGCTCATGGTTGCTGTCGGAATCCCTTTTGATGATGTTGTACTGAATCGTCTTGTCGGCCAGGTCGTTTACCGCCTTTTTGGCGTCTTCCACGGCGTTTTCCAGGTACTTTTCTTTACCCAATGCGGTGTGGTACCCGTCCACGATCGTCTTGGCGGCAGTCTTTTTTTGCTTGTCAATCTGCCTGTCGACGGCGTCCATCTGTTTCTTGATCTCCACCATCTTGGGATAGTCCGGCTTGTAGTTGACGCTCATATCGTCGTAGGTCCGCTCCAATTCCGTCTTGTGAGTCTCGAGGCCCTGGAGGAGCGCATTGTCGACAATGCCGGGTAGAGTGTCGATTTGTCCGGCCTGCACCTGATCGTAAAGCGCTTCCCGGCCCATAACGTCCGTCTGCGCGGCGGTCAACTGGCCTTGAAGCTGCGCCAGCCTCTCCGTAACCAGGGTCTGTGCCGGACCGACGAAAACAATGCCGTTGGCGCGGGCGTATTCAGCCAGCCGGTCGTCGGCCGCTTCCACCTGCGCCCGCAGATCGCGCAGCTTGTTGTCGAGCCAGGCGGAGGCTTTGGTGGTGGCGTCGAACTTCACCTGCAAGTTGTTTTCGATGTAATCGTCGGCCAGCTTCTCGGCGGCCATCGCCGCCGTGCGTGGATTCGTCGAGTCGAAGGTAACCTCCACCAGATTGCTTCTCCGGATCGGGTTCACATCAACGGAGCTCATAAAGTAGCTCACAGCGTTGCGGAAGATGGGCGCCGTGGAATCCGGCGGCCCCTCGTCGATGTTGGCGGGGAGCGGCGGAACACTGCCTTCGAAAAGGCCGAACAGGTACCGATTACGGATGAATTCCGGGTTTTCGTAGAATTGCAGGTCGCGGACCACCTTTTCCGCCAGGGTGCGGCTTTGGATGATCTTGTACTGCGTGTCCTCATAACTTTCCATGTCGCCGGTGTTAGGGTTGACGACTTCCTTGAAGTTCACGACGCTCGGCGCTTCCGGGTCGATCTCGAGCAGCACCTTGCCCTCGTAAATCGGCTTTTCCTTCAAGGTGCCGATCGCTACCGTGGTGAACACCACCAGGGCGCATGTGAGCACGAGCCAACGTCGCTTGCGGACCAGCTCCCAGTAGTCGAGGAGGTGGGGGACATCTTCGGGCGACACGTCCAGCACCACCGGCTCGCGCGGCAAGGCGCGCTCGGCGCGCATCAACGCCGTGTCCTGGCCTCTGGCTTGGGTGATCTGATTTTCATCCATCCTTAAACCTCTTCCACGCCATCGACGCCGTTCTGCAGCCGTCTCAGAGACCCCGGTAGATCACCAGGCCGGTTATCATGCCGAGCGTCGTAGCGATGCTCTGCTTTCCGACTGCCTTGGCCGGGCTGTTCGGGATGAATAGGATGTCGTTGGCTGCCAGAGTTACGTCCGGCGCCTTGCCTGCCAGCACTTTCTTCAGGTTGATCGGAACGGCGGTTTGAGTCCCATTGTTCGAGCGCCTCACGATGCGTGCCTCGGCAGTCTTGGCGTTCGGCCCGACGCCTTGCGCCATGGCAACCGCTTCGAGTACCGAGACAGAGTCCTTGCTATCCAGGATGTATCCGCCCGGTCGAGTCACTGCGCCCACGATGTAGACGATTCCGGCCCGGCTCACGGTGATGATGTCGAAAGGCTTGATCTCGATGTTTAGATCGGTGTCCTGGCTATACAGCAGCTTCTTCATCTCAATGGAGACCTTGTCGGGCGCCGTCTGTGTGAGGCCGTCAACCTGCGGCAAGTCCTCGAACCCGCCGGGCCGCTCAATCATCACTTCCTTGCCGGCGGCGGCGCCGAGGCTGGCCGGACCCCCGGCCATGGCCAGGACTTCTACGAGCGTCCGGCGGCCTGTCAGGTAGTATTCGCCGGGCTTGGCAACGGCTCCCACGACAGACACTGGCCGGGACTTGAACTCCTGAATCGTAAGCATCACCTGGGGATGCTGCAGGTACTTCTCGCCCCATTTCTCGGCAAGCTCGTCGCGCAGTTCGTGCGAGGTCAGTCCGGCCGCCTTGATGGCGCCGAGCAAAGGCACCGTGATGGTGCCATCGTTCGATACCTGAACGCTCAGCCTGCTGAGCTCCGGAACGTCGAAGACGTCGATCAGCAGGACATCCTCGGGTCCGATCACGTAATTCGGTCCAATGCGGCTGTTGAGCAGGATGTTGGTAGTCGTCTCCCCCGTCTGGACATTCGCCGCGTCCGGGCTGATCGGCGAGACGGCATTGTCAGGCGCGGATTGATCGACGGGCTTGCTGACTTCAGACGGCGCCTGGCCGTCGGTAGGGGCCGGAGTCTGGCCGGTTGCCGGTAGTTGAGGCGTGCTTTGATCGACAGCCGGGGTCTGGTCCGTCGCTGGAAGTTGAGGCGAGGTCTGATCGGCGGGCGAACTGCTTTGGGTAGCCGGCTCTTGCAGGGCGGTCAGCCTCGCGGCCGCCAGAGCACATCCTCCTGCAACGAGGGCCACTGCGAGAAGCCGCCTGACGTAAGACTTCATGCCTCCTCCTTTCTCCTCTGAGAGGCTGGCGCGGTCGAATCTTCCCCCTTCCCCGACAGGATGTCGCCGGCTTCCTTCGATTCATCAACGTTAAACGAGGAGCATCCCATTGTCAATGGTGGGTTTGATATCAATCGGTGAGTTGCACGTAACGCGGCTGTCTCGTCTTCGGAAATCAACTTCTCATCCCTCCTCCTGTCGATTCCAACGTTCTTGCTCCTCCCGCTCCTCTTGCTGCCGCAGCATGGCCAGGACCGGATGCGGCTCCAGCAGCATGGCCAGCGGTGAATTGCGCAGTTCCCGGCGGTACTGCCGAAACTTCCCCTGCCACTCCGGGTGATAATTGCCGTTCGTATCCAGGCAGTAGCGAAGCCGTTCCCAAAAACGCGGCCTTCCGAGCGAATAGACTCTGGACCGGAGGCCGGTTTCCATTTCAGGTCCCAGTTCGGGCCCCCTCCCGGACCTAAGATCGGGCGCCAGCCTGCGCCGGATCAGCTCCGTAATGAAGCATAACGCCCAACCCCGACGGCGCTGGGCGTAGAACACAAGTCCGACCCGTGCCCAAGGGTTATAGATCCGAATTTGCTGGGGGACCCGGTCTTCGGGCACGAGTGAGTCTTTCAGTTCGCTCTCGGCTGATTTCAAAGGAGATTTCAGCTTTGTACCCGGCTGTTCCTGCCAGTTTCGATGCGCACACCAGACCCAGTTTGCCAGCCCGTCCATCTTCTTCTCGAAGCTGGGGCCCAAAACCGTACTCCCCAGCCGCCGGTCGAAGCTCGAGTTGGGGCGAAGTTCCGGCGCCGCAATCAACCCGGGGTCCTCTGGCTCTAGGATCGGGGGCGTAGGCTCAAAAGTCTGGGCGATCCGGGCTCGAATCTGGCGCCACTCGGCCTCGCCGTGGCGGTATCCGGCACGGGCCAGCTTTTCGGGTAGATTGACCGCGTAACGCCCATGTTTCAAGCGATTTAGCGCCACGCGAGCCTTGCCTCGATCGGTTCGGGGTCCGGTTGACTTGAGGGCGTTAGCGCGGCGGGCAGCGAGCGAAGCCGGCGTAAGTCGAGGGGATCGGCGAATGGACATAGGGACAACCTCCCGATTGCCAGGCGCGTTTGAAGCGCCTGCCGGTAAATTGCCCCTCGAGCTTTTTCCCCCGCTTTAGGGTTGCATAGGTGCAAATAAGTGTCAAGTAAATTATCGCGTCGGATTGCACTTGCATCGCAGGCTGCATTGCATAGCAGAGGGTGTTTGCAAAGAGCCGCTTGCAATTTGCTTTCCGGTTTCATATAATTGAGAGGTTTCGGACGGCTGGCGTAGCTCAGCTGGTAGAGCATCTGATTTGTAATCAGAGGGTCGGGGGTTCGAATCCCTTCGCCAGCTCCACAGTTGAGCGGCCGTGCAGCGCAAAAGGGCGCGCGTCCGGCTGGGTTTCTGGTAAAATCATCGTGTCAGCGGCAGTGCAGGGCTGCCGCGTGCCTGTCCGGTAATCGGTCAGACGGTAAGTGGAGCTTTCGCCCGCGAGCGGAGCACGGGCTAATCTGTGTCTTTGGCATCTGGACAGGTGGCTGAGCGGTCAAAAGCAGCAGACTGTAAATCTGCCGGCCCATGTGGCCTACGGAGGTTCGAACCCTCCCCTGTCCACCATTTGCGATTGCCGATCGCAGATTGCCGATTGCCAGGGAACTGGTGCGGCAAAAAAGTCGGGGGCGGAGTAACGCGGCAATCGTCAATCAGCAATCGGCAATGGGATGCGGGAGTAACTCAGTGGTAGAGTCACAGCCTTCCAAGCTGTTGGTCGCGGGTTCGATTCCCGTCTCCCGCTCCAAGTCGAATTTCGAAACTCGAAATTCGAAACTCGGTCAGTTGAGGCGGTTTTCGAGTTTCCAGTTTCGAGTTTCGAACCGGGGCCGATGTAGCTCAGTTGGTAGAGCGCGTCCTTGGTAAGGACGAGGTCAGCGGTTCAATCCCGCTCATCGGCTCCAGAGATCCCGTACCAGACTGTTGATGGTGAGCACATGACGTTTGAGCAGATTGTCGAGCAAGTTCAATCACGGCTTTGTGCCCAAAACAGACAGATCCGTGAAGCAGAGTGGCGGCGTTTGCTGCATGGGCTACGCGTGAGCGGCCGTCGTGGCGAGAGTGCCGAGGAGGGCATAATCGAGTTGCTCAGTGTGGTGGGTGGCCGCGGCATGCCCCCCAGCACGCCGCCAATCGGTTCTTATCAGCATCTCTCGCAGGACCAAAAGCGTCAGGTCCATCGGCGGTACCAACAGTGCCTTGAGGCCGCGCAGAGAGATTTTCCGTATCTGTTTCACGCTGTGGTCATTAACTTTCCAGCGTGGCCGGCTGACGTGGCGTCGGCGGGGCGCGTTGCGTCACGCGACCTACCCCGACTCACGCGGGATGCTCAAATGGAGGCGAAGGAGTGGGGGATTCCGAACGACGAATTTGCTCGCGGCGTTTTGGCAAAGCAGTACAGCGCGGAGCGCTACAGCTTCTATGCCGAACGCTGCTGGTATTTGTTGATGGAGGCTGGACGGGAGCATTCCGTTGACAAAGTGGACGTGATTTACGATGTTTCGGCAGGCAAGTTTTTTTGCGAACTGTGGAGGGGCGCTGTTAGCAAGCGCTTCGCGCTGGACGCTCGGCTTGTCTCGGAGCCCTTCGAAAGGGGGGATATGGCTGCTCTTGACCACGCCAAAGAGAGTATTCGATTTGCGGTTGAGCAGGTCTTTGAACAAGATGAGCACTTGGCTGAGTTGCGAACCGGACCATGAGAGCAAGAATACTTCTCTCGAGCACGGGCCTAAAAGCGCTGGGGGCTGCGGTTTTCAGGCTTCGCGCAGGACGCAAGCGCGGAATCGTGGGCTCAGTCATGCGGTATGGAGAAGAGGGCGTGTGGTTTCAGGACGCTAGCAGGTTGCGCTCAGGCGAGATGGTGCTGGTCAAGTGGGCTTTCATCGATTCAATCGTCTGCGATGTTCCAATTTCGGAGCCCGAAGCTGGACGCGATATTGGTTTCCACGCGGTGATTAGGGAGTCGCAATAAGATATGGCCAAGGAAAAATTTGATCGATCGAAGCCGCACATGAACATCGGGACCATCGGTCACATCGACCATGGGAAGACGACGTTGACGGCGGCGATCACCAAGGTTTTGTCGAAGAACAATCCGAAGATCAAGTTCCGACCGTTCGATTCGATCGACAACGCGCCGGAAGAGAAGGCGCGGGGCATCACGATCGCGATCGCGCACGTGGAGTACGAGA
>JASHPE010000367.1 GCA_030038235.1 Terriglobia bacterium | reverse complement strand
CCGGCTTCCACCACGGCCGGGTCCACACCGGTAATCCCGGCGAAGGTGTTGCGGATGATTGGCAGCAGAGCATAAAGCGCGAGCGCCAGAATCGCCAGGCGGTCGGCCCGCGCTCCGAGCCAGGGCACGGGCAGAAGCAGCCCGAAAAGCGCCAGGCTGGGAATCGTCTCGACGATGTTAGCTCCGGCGAGCACGGGCTTCTCGAGGCGCGGCCGGCGCGCGAGCAGGATGCCGGTGGGGACACCCGCGAGCACGGCCAGGAGCATCGAAACGCCGACCAGCCACAAATGCTCCAGCGTCAACTCCAGCACTTCAGCGCGATTGCTGGCGAAATAGTGAATGAGACCCACAGGATGCTCTGTAGCGCCGGTGTCCTCACCGGCGGTATGGTTTTCCGGCCCTTATGCCTGGCGCCAGTGTCCTCACCGGCGGTACGGGTTTCCGGCCCTTATGCCTGGCGGCAGTGTACTCACCGGCGGTATGGTTTTCCGGCCCTTATGCGCCGGTGTCCTCACCGGCGGTATCGTTTTTCCGGCCCTTACTCACCGGCGGTATCGTTTTTCCGCCCTTACTCACCGGCGGTATGGTTTTCCGGCCCTTATGCCTGGCGCCGGTGTCCTCACCGGCGGTATGGTTTTCCGGCCCTTATGCCTGGCGCCGGTGAGGACACCGGCGCTACAGGGCGCGCTACGTCTGAATCGGCCGGGCACGAAAGGCGTTCCGGTAGGCGGCGCAATCCGGATCGTCGCTCTCGTGAAACTCCTGTGGCGTATAGACGCCCGTCAGGCGCCCGCCCTCGAACAGGCCGATGCGCGAGGCTAGAATAAGAGCCTCGCTAAGATCATGGGTTACAAAGACAACGGTCTTGCCGATCCGGGCCTGCAGGTCGCGGAACTCCCGCTGCAGCTCGGCGCGGGTGATGGGATCGAGGGCGCCGAAGGGCTCGTCCATCAGCAGAATGGGAGGATCGGCGGCCAGGGCGCGCGCCACGCCCACGCGCTGGCGCTGCCCACCGGAAAGCTCGGCGGGGTAGCGCCCGGCGAGCGAAGGATCAAGGCCCACCAGGCGCAGCAGCGTCTGGACGCGTTCGCGGACCCGCGCGCGCGGCCATCCTTCAATCGAGGGCACCAGGCCGATGTTACGCTCCACCGTGAAATGCGGGAACAACCCCACCTCTTGAATCACGTAGCCGATGCTGCGCCGAAGGCGGATGGGATCCCACGCGGCGGTGGAGCGTCCTTCCACGGAAACCTCGCCGGCGCTGGGCTCGAGCAGGCGATTGATCAGCTTGAGCGTGGTGGTCTTGCCGGAGCCGCTGCGGCCGAGCAGCACCAGCGTCTCGCCGCGGCGCACGGCCAGGTTGAGTCCACCAATGAGTTCATGGCCGCGGATCGCAAAGCGCACGTCGCGGAATTCGATGGCATTCGGTCCGTTATTCGAGGGTGCGGAATGCGGGTCCATAAAAGTCGCCAGGCATCACCGCCCCGGCGAAATTCGAGTGTATCGTACACCGCCGGTCTACTGCGATTCCTTCGCCGCGCGGACTGCAAAGCCCGGGCCGGCCTCAGTGTCCTCCGTGCCCAAGAGCTTCTAACACAGAGGCCACAGAGCCTCCGTGAACTCTGTGCTAGAAGCTTTCCAGCGGCACAGAGGCCGCGGAGTCTGCGTGAACTCTGTGTTAGAGGCTCTTCAGCACGGAACTCACGGGAAGGTCCGGGTTCGGCGCATGAGCGCGCTGTAACAAAAGGTTTACAAACCCGTCACGATGCTTTAACCCGAAGCAGGCAGGCTGGATCGTGGCGTGTAGGCTGCGGTGGTATTAGCTTCGTGGCGGGACCGCACGTCTCGAATCTTATCTCTGAAGTCGAGTCGCGATTGGCAAAGGCGGGCGAATGAGAGCGAGTCCCACTGAGGGCGGAGGTGCACCGATGCTTCCTTCGGAGCGCGAATCTGCGGAAGTGCTGCCGTTTCCCGGGCGCTCCAGCGACACCGAGCGTTATAATGCCCCGGTGGCCGCGCGCATTGTTATCATTGAGGATGAAAAGGACATCGTCGAGCTGGTGCGATACAACCTCCGCAAAGAAGGGCTGGAGGTGCTGGGATTCGGACGCGGGCGCGAAGGTTTGGATCACATCCGGCGCAACCCGGTCGACCTTGTGCTTCTCGACGTGCTGCTGCCGGACCTCGATGGTTTCGAGATTTGCCGGGCATTACGCCTTGACGATCGTACACGCGGGCTGCCCGTGATCTTTCTCACGGCCAAGGGCGCCGAGATCGACCGCGTTGTCGGTTTGGAAATCGGTGCGGACGATTACGTGGTGAAACCTTTCAGCCCGCGCGAGCTGGTGGCGCGGGTGAAGGCCGTGCTGCGGCGCAAATTGCCTGCGGAGGCGGTACGGGAAGTCGCCGAGGGGGGCGAGGTGCGGCTGGATGCGTCCACCCGCGAAGTCACGGTGCGGGGACAGCTCGTGGAGTTGAGCGCGCTGGAGTTTCGGCTCTTGCACTATCTGGTGTCGCATCCGCGGCGCATTTTTAGCCGTGACCGGCTGCTGGACGTGGTCTGGGGCCGCGACCGTTTCGTGACTCCGCGTACGGTCGACGTTCATATCCGGCGGCTTCGGGCCAAGATCGAGGCCGACCCGGATAATCCGCGCTACTTGCAGACAGTGCGCGGCTCGGGATATCGTTTCCTGCCACAACCCGAAGCGGCAGAATAGGTGCACCGCGCTCGTTCGATGCCCGTCTCCCGGCCCATATTCCGCAAGCTCCTGCTGAACGCCGTCCTCCCGGTCGCTATCGCTCTCATCGTTGTTGGCCTCGACTTCACCCGGCACGGAATCCTGGAAGCCGCTCTGGCGGCCGGCATCACCGCGCTCGGGTTCGCCTATATTTTTTCCTCTTCACTCCAGCGCCGCATCGGGCGGCTGCGCGATTTTGCCGAGGGCGGGACCGATGCACACCGGATCGAAACCGAGAAGGCCGCCGAGGATGAACTGGGCGCGCTGGCTCGGTCGCTCGACGGAATGGCAGCGCGGCTTGGGGGTCTGGTGGAACGAGCGAAGGTGGACGGAGCCCAGCGCGCGGCCATTCTGGCTACCATGGTGGAAGGCGTTCTGGCGGTCGATTCGAAACTGCGGATCACCTTCTCGAATCGTTCCTTCGCGGAGGCGGTGGGGGCGCAGCATCCGATCCGCGACGGCACTCCTCTGCCCGAAGTGGTCCGCGGACCATCGCTGAGCGAGCTGCTGACGGAGGCGTTGCGCGAGGGTGAACCGCAGGAGAGGCGCATCGGGCTGGTGCTGGCGGGTGAAGAACACGTGTTCGTAGCCCAGGCTGCGCCGCTGAACTCCCCCGCCGGTCCAGGAGCCATCGCCGTGCTCTACGACATCACCCCTTTGGAGCGCCTCGAGCGCGTGCGCCGCGACTTCGTGGCCAACGTATCGCACGAACTGAGGACGCCGCTCACCGCCATCCGCGGCTACGCCGAGACTCTGCTCGAAGGCGGGCTCGAAGACGCCGAGAACAGCCGCCGGTTCGTGGAGATCATCAAGGCGCACGCCATACGGCTCGGGAACATCACGTCCGACCTGCTGACGCTGTCGGAACTCGAATCGGGAGCGGCCTCATCGCCGCCGGAGCGCGTTTCGGTCCAGGCGGCGGTGGATTCTTCGTTACGCACGGTGAGCACTGCCGCCCGGCTGGCCGGTGTCCGCCTGGTACGGGGCGAAATGGAGGAGGCGGATGTGCTCGGCAGTCGCACGCATCTGGAACAGGTGCTGGTGAATCTGCTCGACAACGCCGTGAAGTTCAATCGCCCGGACGGCGAAGTGCGGATCGAAACGCATCGCGCCCCGGACAGCAACGTGACCATCGCGGTGAGCGACACCGGCGTCGGAATCCCGTCCGAACTGCAGTCCCGGATCTTCGAGCGCTTCTATCGCGTGGACAAAGCGCGCTCGCGGGAAGCAGGCGGCACTGGCCTGGGGCTTTCAATCGTCAAACACATCGTCGAGCGCATGAATGGCACAGTTAGGGTTGAGAGCGACCTCGGGCGCGGGTCGAAATTCACGGTCACACTGCCCCGTTGCGCTTGAAGAGCACCGGAGCAGCAGATGGACCGATGAGTGCCAGCTCTAAGTCGTTGCCAGCGCGGCGAGGACAGCAGAATACGATTCGAAGAAAGTCTGATTGTCCAGCAGTCGAGGAGGGGCGCGAGCCGTGGTTCTTGGCGCGCACCCCTCTCACGTCAGGCTCTGCAAGCCAGGACCAGAGTCTGCGCTGAATCCGCTTCTGACTCCGTGTTCGCGCACACGTCGAAGCGTGACGACCGACACTTACGCCAGGTCGCAGATACACATACTGCTCGGGCACGAGCTAAGTCTGCATAAATGCTGGCCATAACCCAGATTTCACCCGCGCTTCACACTTCTGTAACATCCCGGCAGCAGCATCAAGGGTTTGGAGGACAAAACAAGAACATGAAAAATCGACGAGTGTGGGCGTTTTTGTGCGACCTCGCGTTGTGTGTGGGATTGTTGACTGTAGGATCGCTCCCCGGCTCCGGTCTGTCCGGTATATCGACCGCGGCGCCTGTAGCGGTTCCGAGCCCGGTTCTGATTAACGCTGCAGGCGCCACCTTTCCGCAACCGATCTATTCAAAATGGTTCGACACCTATCACCAACAGCATCCTGACGTGGAGTTCAATTACCAGGGCGTGGGCTCGGGCGCTGGCATCCGGCAAACGACGGAGAAGACGGTTGACTTCGGCGCTTCTGACATGCCGATGACCGATCAGCTGCTCGCCGATGCCAAGAAGAACCTGGGTTGCGACTTGCTGCACTTTCCGACAGTGCTGGGCGCGGCCGTACCGACGTACAACATCCCTGGAGTTACGGCGCAGCTGAAGTTCACGCCGGAATCGCTGTCGAACATCTACCTGGGGAAGATCACAAAATGGAACGATCCCGCCATTACCGGCCCGAATCCAGGAGTGAAGTTGCCTGACACGGATATCGTGGTTATACACCGCTCCGAGGGCAGCGGTACCACCTTCATCTGGACCGACTATCTTTCCAAGGTCAACCCGGAGTGGGCCTCAAAAGTAGGTCACAACAGTTCTGTGAACTGGCCGGTGGGTCTCGGTGGCAAAGGGAATGAAGGCGTAGCCGGGTTGGTGAAACAAACTCCGGGCGCCATCGGTTATATCGAGCTGATTTACGTCATTCAGAACAACCTGTCTTACGGTCTGGTCCAGAACTCATCCGGCAAATTCATCAAGGCTGATCTGGCTTCTGTGACCGCAGCGGCCGCGACAGCCAACATGCCGGCCGATTTCCGTGTCTCGATCACGAACGCGCCGGGCAACGCAGTGTACCCGATCTCCAGTTTCACCTGGCTCCTGATTCCAAGCCACATTCCTGACGGCACCAAGCGCGACGACATCAAGGGATTCCTGAAGTGGATGCTGACCGACGGTCAGAAGTACACTGAGGCCTTGGCCTATGCGCCCCTGCCCAAGGCAGTGGTAGCCAAGGAACTGAAGCAGATCGACCGTATCCAGTAGGCGGCTTCCCGTAACGCGCGAGCCTGAAGTCTCAAAGCGAACGCCTCCAGGCGGTCCTAAGGCAAGGTATGGCCAGTTCAAACACGGCGGTTGGGGTTCGGCTGCCGAGCGCGCCCCGTGGACGCTGGCGATGGCTCGGCGGAACCAAGGGTGTGGACCTTATCGCGAGACTGGTGACCTTGCTCGCGGCCCTGAGCGTACTCGTGGTGACTGTCTGGCTGGTGGTCGATCTCTGGCAGAAATCCAGCCTGCCACGCCATCAGTTTGGCTTCCGATTCCTCGTGGACCGGGTCTGGGACCCGGTATTCGGCCACTTCGGCGCACTCCCATTTGTCTATGGCACCCTGGTGACCTCGGCCGTGGCCATGGTCATCTCGATACCTCTGGGTGTGGGAGCGGCGATCTTCCTTGCCGAGCTCGCTCCGCGCGGCCTTTCCGACACGCTCACGTTCTTCATTGAGCTGCTGGCGGCGGTGCCCAGCGTGGTGTTCGGCGTTGTCGGCGTCTTTGTCGTGGTGCCGTGGGTGCGCACGTCCTTCGGGCCTCTTCTTAAAGACGTGCTCGGCTTCACGCCGCTGTTTCAGGGGCCTGACTACGGCGTCGGATTCCTGACGGCCGGGCTGGTGCTTTCGATCATGGTGCTGCCCTTCATTGTCTCCATCTCGCGCGAGGTGCTGCTGAGCGTGCCGGTCGAGCTGCGTGAAGGGGCTCTGGCGCTGGGCTCGACGAAATGGGAGTCCACGTGGAAGGTCGTGGTGCCCACAGCGCGCACCGGGATCCTGGGCTCGATTTTTCTCGCGCTGGCGCGGGCCCTGGGCGAGACGATGGCCGTGACTATGGTCATCGGTAACACTCCGAAGATTGTCGCTTCGCTCTTCTCGCCCGGCTATTCCATCGCCGCGGTGATCGCCAACGAATTCACCGAAGCGACTGGCGATCTTTATCTCCAATCGCTGGTCGAGCTGGGCCTGGTGCTCTTCGGAGTCACCCTCGTTCTGCACGCGCTGGCCCGGTTGCTCGTGAGTGCCACTGCTCAGAAGGCGCGAGGTGCAGTGTGAACCGGCTCGGCTGGCGAAAAGCCGTGAACGCAATCATGTCGGCAGTGACGGCGCTCTGCGCGGTGACCGCGGTGGCGCCTTTGCTGTTCGTCCTGGGGATTCTGGCCGTAAAAGGGGCGAGCTCCATCAATTGGTCGTTCCTGACGCAGTTGCCGAAACCCACCGGTGAACTCGGCGGCGGCATGGCGAACGCCATCGTCGGCTCAGGCCAGCTCCTGTTGCTGGCTGCTCTCTTCGGTGTGCCCTTGGGCGTGGCCGGCGGGATTTATCTCTCGGAGTTTGGCGGATGGGGAGTTCCGTTCGTAGTGCGTTACGCCGCCGATCTGCTGGTGAGCGTGCCCTCCATCGTGATCGGAATCTTCGCGTACGCCGTGGTAGTGGTCCGCATGGGCCATTTCTCGTCGTTGGCAGGAGGATTCGCGCTAGCCGTCATGCTCCTGCCCATCGTGGTGACGAATACCGAGCAATTCCTGCGCACGGTGCCGGTGTGGCTGCGCGAAGGGTCGCTGGCGCTGGGAGCCGGGCACTGGAAGACCACCATCAGCGTGGTGGTTCCGGCCGCCATGCAAGGCATCCTGACAGGCATTCTGCTGGCGCTGGCGCGGGTGGCCGGCGAGACCGCGCCCCTGCTGTTTACGGCCTTCAACAATGACTATTGGGCCCGAGGGTTCCAACAGCCGGTGTCGTCGTTGCCGGTTAGAATCTACGAGTACGCGCTCTCACCCTACGACGACTATCACCGGCAGGCTTGGGCCGCTGCCCTGCTTCTTCTGGGCCTGGTTCTGATAGTTAACGTACTATCGCGATTGGTGCTGGCGAAAAAAATGGCGTCGCGGAGAATCGCATGATCGCGACGGACGCCGCGAGGGCTAATGTGACCGAGAATCTCAATCCCGAAAGGCCGCAGGAAGCGGCCGCTGTTCCTGAGACGGGAAAGACTCAGGCGGCAGTGAAAATCAAGGCGCGAAACGTGGACTTCTTCTACGGCGCGAAACAGGTCCTTCAGGGAATCTCCGCTGACATCCGTGAGCGTAAGATTACCGCGCTGATCGGTCCTTCGGGCTGCGGCAAGACCACTTTCCTGCGCACGATCAATCGCATGTACGAGACCGTGAAGCATGCGCGCGCCGAGGGAGAACTCCTGCTCGACAGCGACAGCATTTTCGATCTGGCTCTTCCCAACCTGCGCCGCCGGGTGGGCATGGTGTTTCAGAAGCCGAATCCGTTTCCCAAGAGCATTTTCGACAACGTCGCTTACGGCCCGCGCGTCCACGGCCTCGCCAACGGCGCCCGATTGACGGAACTTGTGGAGCAGAGCCTGCGCGGCGCAGCGCTCTGGGACGAGGTCAAAGACAGCCTGCAGAAGTCGGCCTTGTCGCTTTCCGGCGGCCAGCAACAGAGGCTCTCGATCGCCCGTGCTCTGGCGATCGACCCCGAAGTGCTTCTGCTCGATGAGCCCTGCTCGGCCCTCGATCCCATCTCCACGGCCAAGATCGAGGAGCTGCTGTTCACCATCGAGAACCGGTGCACGTTGATCATCGTCACCCATAACATGGCCCAAGCGGCGCGCGTCGCCGACTACACCGGCTTCTTTCTGATGGGGAAGCTCGTAGAGTTCAACGACACCAAGACGATCTTCACCACCCCGGCCCGCAAAGAGACCGAGGATTACATCACGGGTCGCTTCGGCTAAGAAACATTGGCTAGCGCTTGGGCTATGCCACTAGTTTCCTGATTCGCGTCGGGTGTACAATCGGGGAAATGGCGGGAAAGTTATGCGTCACTTTGAGGAACGGCTGAACGAATTGCGGCTCCGGCTGCTCGAGATGGGCGGCTTGGTTGAATCCGCCGTACATCTGAGCGTCCAAGCGCTGATCGAGGCTAACGTCGAACTGGCACGGCGCGTGCTCGCCGACGAGCCGCGCATCAACGACCTCGAGATCCAGAACGACGATCTCGCCACAGGACTGCTAGCCCTCGAACAGCCTGTAGCCTCGGACCTGCGCTTCATCACGGCTGCGATCAAGATCAACAACAACCTCGAACGCATGGGCGACAAGGCCGCGAATATCGCCGAGCGCTCCATCGCGCTGGCTTCGGAACCGGCCGTGACTTCACTGGTCGACGTCGCGCGCCTCGGACGCCTGGTTGAGCCCATGGTGCATCAGGCGCTCGACGCCTTCGTGCGCCGCGACTCGGCGCTCGCCCGTAGCGTGCTCTCTTCCGACGACGCGGTCGATGACATGCGCAATCGCATCTCCGCCGAAGTCGTCCATCGCCTGGAGATGGACGCGCGCAACGCGCGGCCCTGGCTCGATCTGCTGTTCGTGAGCCGCAGCCTCGAGCGGATCGGCGATCACGCCACCAACATCGCCGAAGACGTGGTCTTCATGGTGGACGGCGTCGACGTCCGCCACGG
>JASHPE010000042.1 GCA_030038235.1 Terriglobia bacterium | reverse complement strand
GGACTGCAACAGGTTGCCCGGCCGCCCGGGCGACGACCCCGTGCCCCGGCCCGACGAAGTCTTAGACTTCAGCACTCTTTACAGGGATAACTGCTCCGGCTGCCATGGAGCCGCGGGCAAGGGCGGCGCGGCGGTCGCTCTGGGCGATCCAGTGTATCAGGCCCTGGTCGATGACGCTACGCTCGGGCAAGTGATCACCAATGGCCGGACCGGGACGTTGATGCCGGCCTTCGGACAGAGTGCCGGGGGGGCGCTAACCGACGAGCAGATCAAGGTCTTAGTGCAGGGGATGCGTGCGCGCTGGTTGAACCCCGGCGCATTGAATGGCGCCGTTCCCCCGTCTTATACCGCCTCCACTTCAGGCGATGCGGCCCGCGGCGGTAGCGTTTACCAGGCTTCCTGCGCCATGTGTCATGGCCCGGACGGCCGGGGCGGCTCATTGGCGGGTTCGATTGTGGACGGCTCATTCCTGGGCTTGGTGACCGACCAGGAGTTGCGCACGATGATCATCGTCGGGGTGCCCGACGCAGGCATGCCGGATTGGCGGAACCACGCGCCCGGCCCCCTGTCATCGCAAGACATCTCCGACGTCGTGGCTTGGCTCGCAGCGCAGCGGCCACAATTTCCCGGCCAGCCTTATGCCCCAGATCGTGGACTGGCGAGCGGAGGATTTCAATGAGCGAACCGAGTGGGCTATCGCGCCGCAGTGCGCTGATGAAGCTGGGCATATTGATCAATGGGGGCATCGCCGCTATTCTGGCTGTGCCCATCGTCGGCTATCTATTGTCGCCTCTGCGAGGTAAGGCGGGTCAGGGTTTCGATGCCTGGGTATCGCTCGGGCCGCTCGCCCAATTTCCAGAAGGTCAGACGCGACTTTCCAAGTTCCAGAATCCATCGGTGAGTCCGTCGGACGGCCAAACAGCAGAAATCCCGTGCTGGGTCCGTCGCGTTACAGGCCAAACGTTTCAGGTATTTGCGATCAACTGCGCACACCTCGGATGCCCCGTGCGCTGGTTTGCGCAGTCTGGACTCTTTATGTGCCCGTGCCACGGCGGAGTCTACTACGCCGACGGTTCGCGAGCCTCGGGTCCACCCGAACGCGGGTTGTTTCAGTACCCGTACAGGGTAGACGGCGATCAGCTTGTCATTCACGCCGGCGAACTGCCGACCTTGGCCGCGGATGCCGCCGCCGGACGGAGGAAGCCATGCGTTGGCTAGAATCGATTGGCCTATGGCTGGACCAACGGCTGCACCTCAGCGGCCTCATTCGCGAGGCGACCACGCAGCATCGCGTGCCGCGATCCAGTGCAAGTTGGTGGTACGTCTTCGGCAGCGCGGCCCTTACTGTATTCATTCTGCAGGTGATTACCGGAATTCTTCTGGCCCTGCTCTATGTTCCGTCAGCCGCCGAGGCCTGGAACAGCCTTCAGACGCTCAACCACACAGTGACACTGGGTTGGTTCGTCCGGGCTCTGCACGGCTGGGGCTCGAACTTCATGATCGCCCTGGTGCTGATTCACATGGTGCAGGTATTCCTTTTCGGAGCGCACAAATACCCGCGCGAATTCAGTTGGGTGCTGGGGGTGTGCCTGCTCCTGATGACGCTGGGGATGGCTTTCACCGGCCAAGTCCTGCGCTTTGATCAGGATGCCTACTGGGGGTTGGGCATCGGCGCCTCAATCATGGGGCGTGTACCGATCCTGGGCGGGTGGCTCGTCAACCTCATGCTGGGCGGTCCGATCATCGGCGGCAACACGCTCTCCCGATTCTTCGCCCTGCATGTGTTCGTGATTCCCGGGATACTGATCGCGCTGGTCAGCCTACATGTATTGATGGTCTTCACGCTCGGGATCAACGAGTGGCCGATGCCCGGAAGGCTGGTGCGGCGCGCGACATACCTCAAGGAGTACGAAGAGCTTACAAAAAGTGACGGAGTACCCTTTGTACCCGACGCGATTTGGAAAGACCTTATCTTCGCAGGGTGCATCCTGCTGGCGGTCGCCCTCTGCGCCATTCTGCTGGGGCCCTTCGGACCAAGCGGACAGCCGGACCCCACGATCATCCAGACAGTCCCTAAGCCAGACTTCTTCTTCTTGTGGCTGTACGCCCTGCTGTCGCTGCTGCCGCCTCAGCTCGAGACGCCGGTTTTGCTGATTGCTCCAGTTATCGGCATTGGTGTGCTCCTTTTGCTGCCGTTTCTCTCCGGCGAAGGCGAAAAGAGCTGGAAACGCCGACCGATCGCCGTTCTGACAGTATTGCTGGCTGCGGTTACGCTCGGGACCTTCACCAAGCTCGCCAGCTACACGCCCTGGTCGCCTAAGATGAATGCGTGGAGCGGATTACCGGTCCCGGAGCAATGCCTGAAGCAGCGCTCTCCGCTCGAACGCCAGGGTGCCCTGGTTTTTCAGGAGAAGCAGTGTCGCAACTGCCATGCGCTGGGCGGCACCGGCGGCGAGAGAGGACCGGCCCTGGACGCGGTCGCCACCCGCCTCACGGAGGATCAGCTCATTCGCCAAGTGCTGCAAGGGCGAGGCAACATGCCGGCCTATGGGAAGAATCTGAGCCCGGCGGAAGTTACTGCCCTGGTGGCGTTTCTGGCCACCTTGCACCCCTCGGGCCAGCGCCCGGCCCGCGACGCGTCTCTCGCAGCCCAGTAGCACGGCCGACTCGTTGACTGCGTTCAGGGCGCGCTTCGGGGTCGGCCTCGGCCGGGCAGGCCCCGGCGCCACGTCGCCTATGGTTTCTGCGATCCAAGCCGCTCTCGATTCGTGGTCTCTGCGCTGGCCTCTAACACTTTTCCTGCTGGCCATGGCACTGGGCGACCTGCGAGGCTGGCTTCGACTCCGCAGGGCCTTCCCTAGCGCCATTCCTGCGTGGCAGTTGGGTGCATTTATGGCTGGGCTCGCGTCGCTGTGGATTGCGGTGGGCTCTCCCCTGGTCGTCTTCGACGACGAACTGCTTACGGTCCACATGATTCAGCACGTTATGCTGATGGCCGTGGCGCCTGCGCTGATTCTGCTCGGGGCCCCGGCGATGCTCTTCCTGCACGGGCTGCCCCAAGTGCTCGTTCGCAGCATTCTGGGCCCGGCCCTGCGCTGGCAACCGCTTCAAAAGTTCGGCCATGCGCTGACCCACCCGGCGATCGGCTGGTTGTCCGCCATGGGAGCGCTTATCGCATGGCACGTTCCGACACTGTTCGAGCTGGGTCTGCGCTCGGAATTCTGGCACAGAGTCGAGCACGCCAGTTTCTTTGCAACCGGCCTTCTGTTCTGGTGGCCGGTGGTGCAGCCGTGGCCGAGCGCAGCGAGGTGGCCTCGCTGGCGAATTCCTCTGTATCTCTTCATGGCCACGCTGCCCTGCGACGTGCTTTCGGCCTTTCTGGCCTTCTGCGACCGAGTGGTCTACCCCTCGTACTTAAGTCTGCCGCAAAGGTTTAATCTCTCGCCTCTGCAAGACCAGGAGTGCGCCGGCGCCCTCATGTGGTTCTGTGCCACTGTTATTTATCTGATCGCCGCCGTGGTTATCACGATCCAGATCCTCTCGCCTGGCGTTGCGAACGAAGCTCAGCAAGCTCCGGCCAAAATGCGATCATCGCAGGTTCTGGGCCTCTCGAGAAGTGCGTCGGCAGCCGTTAGCGGACACGTCGCCGCTGCGGCAAAGGTCGCCCGATGACAACGATGGAACCCGCCCCCGTCGCTGTGCGATCACCAAGCGTCAGGGTTCACGCCGACCTTCGCTCCCAAGTAGCCAATTATTGGGCACTTACAAAGCCGGAAGTGAATTTCCTGATCCTCATCACAACCTTTGCCGGCTTCTGGCTGGCGCTGCCGAGTAAGGCAGGCTCTCTGCCGACGTTGCGCTTGGCCTCGACGCTGGTGGGCACGTTTCTGGTCGCCGCCGGCACCGCAACTCTGAATCAATACATCGAACGGCGGTTCGACGCCCAGATGCGGCGAACGGCGCGACGCCCCCTTGCCGCCGCCACGATGCAACCATCGTCGGCTTTGCGGTTTGGCGTACTCCTCTCGTTGGTGGGTGTAATCTATCTAGCCCTGACTGTGAATGCGCTCGCCAGCCTCCTGGCAGCACTGACCCTGATCACCTACCTCTTTGTTTATACGCCGTTGAAACGTAGGACACCGCTCTGCACTCTTGCAGGCGCGATCCCGGGCGCCATACCTCCGTTGATCGGGTGGGCTGGCGCCTCGGGCAGATTAGGGCTTGAGGCCTGGGTGCTCTACGGCGTGGTCTTCCTCTGGCAATTCCCTCACTTCATGGCGATCGCCTGGATGTACCGTGAAGACTACGCGCGGGCAGGCTATCTGGTCTTGCCGTTTGGAGCCGAACGGGAGCGCTTTGTGGCCTGGCAGACTCTGCCGCCGGCGCTCGCCCTGGTTCCTCTGACTCTGATTCCTTCCCTCTTGGGGCAAGCGGCCGTGATCGATTTGGCAGGAGGGCTGGCGCTTAGCTCCGCCTTCCTCTATTACGCAGCACGACTGGCGCTTCGTCCCTCAAATGCCGTCGCCCGGCAACTCCTTTTTGCGTCAATCCTTTACGTCCCATTGTTGTTCGCGCTGATGGTCACTGACAAGAGATAGGCTCGCACTATCCTCGCCAATACCTGTTCAGAAGCCGGCAACCCGTACGGTGGCTTTCATTGAGTGTCGCCCGCCACGCTCGATATTCACGGCGAAATCGGCGACGTTGCTGGTTTCGATACAGATCATTTGCCGCCAGTCATCATCCGCCAAATCTGACATTGAACGTGCTTTCTGCACCCACGGGTTCCACACAACCGTCGTGCATGAGTTCTCCTTCGCAACGAGGGTGCGACGATGCGAGACGGGATCCTCGATCTCGACTGCATCGCTTGTGTTGAGGTATATGCGATCCGTTTCCGACGTGATCACGACCTTACCCTGCTGTGTCTTGTCCCGATTTTGATCGGTTTTGTCGAGATAATGAACCCCGTCCAGGCCCCGTACTCTCACCTTTTCGATCTGGCCCATTCTCAGATATGCGTGCAGAGCTTCCTCGAACCGCAGCGCTGTTGTCCCCGTATTTGTTAACACGAGTTCGAGGCTGAGATCTGAACCGAACGTGGCGCGATGGACCAGGCGAAAGTCAGCCGGCCACCACGTTTTCGTGTTCTGGCCGCTCTCCGTGAACATGCTGACCGTAACAGTATCCCCAGCTTGCACGATCGACGCGAGTTGCCACGCCTTCGTGCGTACGAACCCGTGCGCCGGCGCCTTGGGATCGTCCCGCTTGTTTCCAAACCATGGAAAGCAGACCGGTACGCCTCCACGAATTGCGTGACCGTCCTCCCATCGAGACCGTGAACTTACAAAAAGCACTTCGTCGGCGCCCGTGGGCTTCCAGGAGGTGACATGCCCTCCGTGCAGGTACATCTCCCCGCTGGCCTGGGAAGATGTTACGCGTACTTTGGGCAGTCCACCGTTGCCTTCGACAACGCTAGCGATGCCTGGTATTCCAAACTGGCGATCCAAATCCACAATGGCCACTGCGGCTCCCATAAGATGACCTCGGTACTTCTACAATCGTTCATTCCGGCTTTACAAAGGAGCAAAGAGGACCACTACTGAGCGCGGCCCCGCCTGATAGGTTCGGCCCGGGACGTATGGTGCGGCATGCCACTCGACGATATCGTCGGGTGAGTCGAGCGTGGTGTCGATCCACCGGCGCCACGAATCGCCGCTGTTACCGGCCGGCGGCAGCTCGAATTCGAGAGGCTCCCAATAAGCATTCAAGATCTGATAGAACATCAGCTTCTCGGTAGGGACTTGCGCGCAGGACGCCAGGCTGTGCGAAGAATCGCTCCAGTCCGGTTGCCCGAGCTTGACGCCGTGCCAGACCCAGTTCGCCTTACGAAGAATTTGATTGAGACTCAGATGCCGTTCCTCGTCCACGTCTCGCAACAGCCGGCGTCCATTGAGCAGCGTCACGAACCGGAGTACGTCGGCGTGCTTCTGGAGCAGCGTCCAATCAAACCAGCTTGTCTCGTTGTCCTGGCAGTAGGCGTTATTGTTGCCATGCTGGGTGCGCCTCACCTCGTCGCCCATAAGAATCATTGGCAGGCCCAGCGAGAGCACGGTCATGGTCAGGAAGTTCTTCACCTCCCGGTTTCGCAGCTTTTCCAGCGCCGGATCGCCGCTCGGGCCCTCGACACCCCAGTTCGAGCTTCGGTTGTCGTTCGCACCGTCGCCGTTATCCTCGCCGTTCGCCTCATTGTGCTTTTGGTTGTAAGAGACGAGGTCGTTGAGGGTGAAGCCGTCGTGGCAGGTCACGAAGTTGACGCTCTGCTCAGCCTCGCGTTCCTTGTAACCGTAAATCTGGGGACTGCCGACCAATCGGTCGGCAAGGCGTGGCACGATACCGTCGTCGCCACGGAAGAAGCTGCGGACATCGTCGCGGAATCGACCGTTCCACTCCTTCCAACTATCGCCAATGAAGCTCCCCACTTGGTACAGGCCGGCCGCGTCCCAGGCCTCGGCAATGAGCTTGGTGCCGGCAAGCACCGGATCCGAGTCGATATCCCACAGCACCGGCGGGCTCGGCATCACATTTCCCGACTCGTCGCGGTCGAGGATCGATGCCAGATCGAACCGGAAGCCATCGACGTGCATTTCCTCCACCCAGTAGCGGAGGCTCTCCAGGATCATGCGGCGGACGATAGGATGATTGGCGTTGAGCGTGTTCCCGGTGCCGCTGAAATTGGCGTAGCGCGAGCGGTCATGTTCGAGCATGTAGTACGTGCTGTTGTCGAGACCGCGGAAACAGAGCGTCGGACCGCGGTGGTCGCCTTCAGCCGTGTGATTGAACACGACGTCGAGAATCACCTCAATGCCCGCCCGATGCAGGGCCTTGACCATATCGCGAAACTCGTCGAGCACACCAAGCGGTTCGGGGCGCGAGCTGTAGCCCTGATGCGGCGCGAAGAACGAGACCGGCGCGTAACCCCAGTAGTTCGTCCCCCCACTCGGAGCATCCTGAGGGTCGAACTGAAACACCGGCAGTAGTTCGACGGCGGTAATGCTGAGCTGCTGAAGATAGGGGATCTTTTCAATCAGACCTGCGTACGTGCCGCGTTTCGCTTCCGAAACCCCGGAGCTGGGATGGCGCGTGAAGCCTCTCACATGCATTTCATAAATGATGCTCCGGGGTGACGGGCGCTGCAACGGTGCGTCACCTTCCCAATCGTACGCACCGGCATCGACCACCGCACTTTTCATCGCGGTCGCGGCATTGTCGCCAGGCAACTTCGCCGCCTCACGACTGTAATCCTTAGGAACAACGACGCCGCGCCCGTAGGGATCCAGGAGAACTCTGGCGGGATCAAACCGTAACCCACTCGCGGGGTCGAACGGTCCCTGGGCGCGGTAGCCGTAGATCTGCCCCTGCTCCAGGCCCGGCACAAAGACGTGCCAGTAATGGTAGTTGCGGTTGGCCGCGGGGTCGATCGGAATGACGCGCGCGGGACGGCCGTCATCCTCCCGGTCAAAGAGCAGCAACTCCATGCCGGTAGCCATGCGCGAAAAAACACTGAAATTGACTCCACCGGGGACAATGGTGGCGCCGAGGGGAGAAGTCCGTCCCGGGATCTCAGCTCGGTTCGGCATCGTCCCCTTCTTCTCGACGACAGCCTGTGCGATGACGGCGCTCATCTATCTCAAGGCCTGCCCAAAAGCTCTTTAGCCACCGCCACTACCCGCTCCGGCTCGAAGCCGAATTTTCTCTGTAGCTCCTTCAGGGGCGCCGAGGCCCCGAAAGTCTTCATGCCGATGACCCGGCCGGAGTCACCAACGTACTGCGCCCATCCAAATGTGGAGGCTTGCTCGATTGCGACGCGCGGTTTCACACCCGGTGGCAGGACGCTGTCACGATACTCCTGCGTCTGATGCTCGAAGATGTCCCACGAGGGCATCGAGACCACGCGCGAGCGAATGCCCTCCCCGAGCAGCGTTTCGTGGGCATTCACGGCGAGACTGACTTCGCTTCCCGAAGCGATGAAAATGATTTCAGGGGCGCCGCCCGGAGCGTCGGCCAGGACATAGGCGCCGCGGGCAACGCCCGAAGCCGGTGCGTACTTGCTACGGTCGAGAGTCGGCAAGGATTGGCGGGAAAGCGCCAGCAGGGCAGGCTCATGTCGCAGCTGCATGATATAGCGATAGGCCTCGACGACTTCGTTGGCGTCCGCCGGCCGCAGAACCACCAGTCCGGGGATAGCGCGCAAAGACGCCAACTGCTCGACCGGTTGGTGCGTAGGGCCATCTTCTCCGTCGCCCATGGCGTCATGAGTGAAAACGAAGACTGTGGGCAGTTCCATGATGGCTGACAGTCGAATGGCAGGGCGCGCATAGTCGCTGAAGATGAAGAAGGTCGCGCCGAAGGCCCGGAGTTTGGAGAGCGAGAGGCCGTTTACGATGGCTCCCATCGAATGCTCCCGGATGCCGAAATGCAGGATCTTCCCACCCGGGGTTTCAGCTTCCAGGTTTTCAGCTCCCTCGTAAGTCAGCAGCGTCCTGTTCGACGGGCCAAGGTCGCCCGAGCCCCCCAGAAACCAGGGGACGTTCTGCGCCAGCACGTTCAACACCTTGCCCGATGCATCCCGCCCCGCCATGCCCTTCGAGTCTGCTGGGAAGGTCGGCAGGTTGCGATCCCATCCCGGCGGGAGTTCGCGTCGCTGCATCTGGTCGATTTCGGTTGCGAGCTCGGGGTAGGCGGTTCTGTAGGCCCCGAAGAGCTTCGTCCACTCCTGGCGCGCTTCTGCTCCGCGCGCGCCGCAGCCTGCCGCAAAGCGATCATAGACGCCGTCGGGCACGAGGAACTTGGCATTCTCCGGCCATCCGTAAGAGCGCTTGGTGAGCCGGACCTCCTCTTCACCAAGTGGCTCGCCATGGGCCTCGGCCGTGTCGTGCTTGTGCGGTGAACCGTACCCGATGTGGCTGTCCAGGATGATAAACGTGGGGCGGCCCTTCGTCTTCTGAAAGACCTCGAGAGCATTCTGGATGCGGTCGATGTCGTTGGCATCTCCCACTCGCAGAACGTTCCAGCCGTAGCCGAGGAAACGGGCGGCGATGTCCTCCGTGAAAGTGATGTTCGTGTTGCCTTCAATCGTGATGTGGTTGTTGTCGTAGATCCAGCAGAGATTGTCGAGGCCCAGGTGGCCCGCCAGTGACGCCGCTTCCGATGAAACGCCCTCCATCATGCATCCGTCTCCGCAAACCGCATACATGTTGTAGTCGAAAATCGCGAAGCCCGGGCGGTTATAACGGGCGGCCAGCCACTTTTGCGCGATCGCCATACCCACGCTGGTGGCGACGCCTTGCCCGAGGGGACCGGTTGTGGCTTCAACTCCCGAGGTCCAATGGTATTCGGGGTGGCCTGGCGCCTTGGAGTCCAGCTGTCGAAAGCGGCGGATGTCGTCCAGAGTTACGGAGGGCTGGCCAAGAATCTCGTATTCAGGATTCACAGCCTGCGTCTTGGTGAGGTGGAGTACCGACCAGAGCAACATCGAGGCGTGCCCATTCGAGAGCACGAAGCGGTCGCGATTCGGCCAGATCGGGTCCTGCGGATCAAAGCGCATGACGCGATTCCAGATGGTGTAGACCAACGGCGCGAGCGCCATCGGCGTGCCGGGATGGCCGGAATTGGCCGCTTGGACCGCATCTATCGAGAGCGTTCGAATCGTGTTGATACACAGTTGATCCAGCTGCTCGCTCGTCATCGGTTGGGCAACTTGTGTCGTGGCCATGGATTCTTGCTCCTCATCAGTTGATTTCACTCGCAGAAGGACTGCCCCGTTGCCTCGGGACCGACGGCCCTTACAATCGGAGCGCCCCGGGGGAATCTATGTCTTCGCTGGTGCGGCCGCAGCGCCGCGCTTCTCGCCAAACATCTCGGCCTCAAGTGCCGCTACCTTCTCCAGCCGGCGCAGGTGGCGCGGAGCCTGGCTGAACTCGGCTGCCAGGAACGCCTCGACAAGATCCCAGGCCGAGAGCGGCCCGGTGGTGCGGGCTCCCACACAGATGATGTTCATGTGATCGTCCTCGACACCCTGGCGGGCCGAAAAATGGTCTTCGATCAGAGAAGCACGCGCCCCACGTACCTTGTTCGCGCAGATCGCGGCCCCAACACCGCTTCCGCAGACCCCCACTCCGCGTTCGACCGTTCCTGCCGCCACCGCGCGCGCCAGCGGCGTGATGAAATCGGGATAATCATCGCCCGGGTTCAGTTCGTGTGCTCCGAAGTCGACGACCTCATGACCCGCGTCCCTGAGGCGCGCCGCTAACTCCTCCTTAAGGCTAAACCCACCGTGGTCCGTGGCAATTCCGACGCGCATGTTTATCCTCCTTGTTTCTGTCCAGCGGCCAATTGTCCGGCAGCCGCGGGGTCGGCCAGCAGCAGGGCCCCCTCGCCCTGCACCCGCCCGGCAGGAATTGAAGGGTCTCCGTCGCGCAGGCGACGAAGCGCTTCCGTTTTGTCCTTCCCAGTCACAACCCAGAGCACCCGCCGGGCGCGATTCAGCATGGGATATGTTAGCGTCATCCGGCGTCTGCCCTGGTAGACGCCAGTCAGTGCCACGTCTCGGTCGGTAACCTCGAGCACCGGATCGCCAGGCACCAGTGAGGCAGTGTGACCATCCGGACCAAGACCGAGGTGGACAAGGTCGAGCACCGGCGGCGATCCGGCGATCTCCTGGAGAGCACGAGCGTACCGCGCGGCCGCAGCTTCGAGGTCAGCCGCTTCCACCGGCATCGCATGGATCTGCTCGGGTCGCAGAGGAGCACGCTGAAGCAGGCTTTCCCGCAGGTGGGTGAGGTTCCGATCAGGGTCTCCCTCCGGGGCTACTCGCTCGTCAACCTGATAGACATGTACAGCGTTCCAGGGGACCTCCTGGTTTGCGAGTGCACGCAGCATCAGCCATGGGGTATGACCCCCGCTCACAGCCAGAAGGAGCCGGCCGCGGGCAGCAATTGCCTTGCGAGCTTCGCTGGCGATTACCGCCGCAGCCGCTTGGGCGACGGAATCCACATCGTCAAACACTTCAACCTTCACAGGATTCTCCTGAGGGAAGCGATCTGCCCACCTACACCTCGAAGCCGAGAGCGCCTCGGAGCCGTCCCACGCAGACCTGCCTTCGTTAGCCGGCCTGGGCTGCGACGCGGAAATCTTCCTGGTCTTCAGCGGCCGGGTTATGCCAGCCTCCAGGCGGCGACACTTTCTGGTCGACCTCACTCGGTCCCCAGGCGCCTTTCTCGTATCCGTAGACTGGAGTGGCAGCCCTCAGCACCGGATCGACGATTCGCCACGCATCCTCTACATAATCCTCGCGCGCAAAGAGGGTCGCGTCTCCTGTCATCGCGTCGCCCAACACTCGCTCGTACGCTTCCATCTCTTCCGGGCGAGGGCGATGACTTGCAATCATCTCGACGTTCTCGCTGTTCATTGCCCCTGAGGGAGCCAGGACGGTTGCACCCATGGCTATCGTCATCTCGGGGCTGATCCGGAACCGCAGGTAGTTCTGAGATAAGGCAGAGTCCCGGATTACCGTGGGAGGCCTTCGGAACCGGGCGAGGACCTCCGTCGAAGTAACGGGCAAGTTCTTTCCAGCACGGATGTAAAACGGCACCCCTTTCCAACGCCAGGAATCGACCTCGAGTCGTAAGGCGGCGAATGTCTCCACTTTGGAGTCGGGTGCTACCCCTTTTTCCTCGAGATAACCCCGGAACTGTCCCCGGACCAGATTAGCGGGATCCAACCCGGGAATCGCCTTCAGCACCTTCACTTTTTCATCCCGAATCGTTTCACTGTCGGTGCGGACCGGCGGCTCCATCGCGAGGTTGCATAGGATTTGGAAAAGATGATTTTGGATTACATCCCGAATCGCGCCGGTCTGATCGTAGAAAGCGCCTCGCCCCTGGACACCGAAGTCTTCCGCCATCGTGATCTGGACGCTTTCGATGTAGTTTCGATTCCAGAAAGGTTCCATGAACGAATTGGCGAACCGGAAAACCACCACGTTGTTGACCGGCTGCTTGCCAAGGTAATGGTCGATGCGGAAGATCGCGGATTCCGGGAACACTGCGTGCAAGATCGCATTGAGCTCTTGCGCTGAAGCCAGGTCATGGCCGAAAGGCTTTTCGACAATGACCCGGGCCTCGTTGCACCCCGGCCCCGCAGCACAACCCGTCTTGCCCAGATGTTCCACAACCGTTTCGAACAGAGCGGGCGGGATCGCGAGGTAATGTGCGGGCCGTTCCGCGGAGCCGAGCTCTTTTCGCAGCGCCTGGAACGTGGCGGGGTCCTGGTAGTCGCCGTCGACATACCGCAGCAGTCCGCTGAGCTTGGTGAAAGCCGCAGCATCAACCCCGCCGTGCTTCTCGAGGCTGTCGTGGGCCCGCGCCCGAAACTGTTCGAGACTCCAACCTGCTTTAGCCACGCCGACCACCGGCACGCTGAGGTGACCACGCTTGATCATCGCTTGCAGGGCCGGGAAGATTTTCTTGTACGCCAGGTCACCGGTGGCGCCAAAGAATACCAAGGCGTCCGAATGCGAATCAGTCATTACAAATCTCCTTTTCTTGCGCTATCGAATGTCTATTTCGCAGCGGCCTTCTCCAAGTGTCCACCGAAGCCGTAGCGCATCGCCGAGAGCAGCTTGTCCTGATAATCCGCCTCGCCGCGCGAAGTAAAGCGCTGGTACAGCGCGGCGGAAAGGACGGGTACTGGCACGGCCTCGTCAATGGCCGCCTTGATCGTCCATCGGCCCTCGCCCGAGTCCGAAACACGTCCGGCAAAGTCCGAAAGCGCGGGATCCTTGACCAGGGCGGACGCGGTCAGGTCCAGCAGCCACGAGGCAATCACGCTGCCCCGCCGCCACACCTCGGCGATATCACGCAAGTTGAGATCGTATTGATAGTGCTCCGGCTCACGCAGTGGGGTGGTTTCAGCGTCAACCGCGCCCTGTCTCTTGCCGGTATTGGCGTCGCGCAGGACGCCCAGGCCCTCCGCATAGGCGGCCATGAGGCCGTACTCGATACCGTTGTGAACCATCTTGACGAAATGGCCGGCGCCGTTAGGGCCACAGTGGAGGTAACCCTGTTCGGCCGTGCCGTCAAGCTTCTCGCGACCCGGTGTGAGGGGGATCTCGCCCCTGCCCGGGGCCAGTGTTGCGAAAACCGGATCGAGGTGCTTGACGACGTCTTTTTCGCCGCCGATCATCATGCAGTAGCCGCGCTCCAGGCCCCACACGCCGCCGCTCGTGCCTACATCGACGTAATGGATGCCCTTCGAGGCCAGATCCTTGGCGCGCCGGATGTCATCCACGTAGTAGGAATTGCCGCCGTCGATGAGGATGTCCCCGGCCTCAAGGCACGGCAGCAACTCGGTGATGGATTGATCCACCACCGCCGCCGGGACCATCAACCACACTGCGCACGGCTTCTCAAGCTTCTTTACGAGCTGCTGCAGCGAGGAACTGCCCTCGGCCTTTTCCCGCACGAGCTCGTTCACCGCTTGGGGCGACCTGTCGAAGACTACGCACCGATGCCCTCCCTTCAGGAGCCTCCGCACCATGTTTGCCCCCATCCGACCCAGACCAACCATTCCCAGTTTCATAAATCACTCCTTTGGCGATCGCTAGCTCTACTTGTTAAGGACGCCGACACGGAACGCCGTCCACCTACTTGTTCTTCAGGTTTCGGTAACGCTGGATGAGGTTATTCGTTGAGCTGTCGTGGCTGAGCGCTGGCTCCTCTTTGGTCTCCAGCTCGGGAATGATGCGCTGGGCTAGCACCTTGCCCAGTTCCACGCCCCATTGGTCGAACGAGTTAATGTTCCAAATGACGCCTTGAGTGAAGACGGAGTGCTCGTAGAGGGCCACGAGGTTGCCGAGTATTTCCGGCGTCAGGCGCTCCGCGAGGAGGGTGTTCGACGGGCGGTTGCCCTCGAAGACGCGGTGAGGGACCAGCCAATCCGGCGTGCCCTCGGCCTTCACCTGTTCCGGCGTCTTCCCGAACGCCAGCGCCTCGGTTTGTGCGAAGACGTTCGCGAGGAGCAGGTCGTGGTGCCGGCCGAGTGGATTGAGCGGCTGGCCAAAAGCGATAAAGTCACAGGGTATGAGCCTGGTCCCCTGGTGGATCAACTGATAGAACGAGTGCTGGCCGTTGGTTCCTGGCTCGCCCCAGTAGATGGGACCCGTTTGGTAGTTGACGTCGGTCCCGTCGAGCG
>JASHPE010000366.1 GCA_030038235.1 Terriglobia bacterium | reverse complement strand
TTATTTTTATTGACTTTCGTTATAGACATGTCTACACTCCAATCTATGAACAATCAAGATTATAGGGCACAGCTTGACGGTATACTTACACGGCTCACTGAGATTATGCGGCAACGCGGCGAATTGGAGATTGAGGTGGAGAAACTCACTGTGTTGCTCCATGCCACCGCGAACATGCTCGCCGAAAAGGACCGGGCGGAGGTTCTTGAAAAATGGCTGAAATTCATCAGCGTCGAAACGGACAGCCAAGAGGGACTCACGGATTCGATTCGCAAAGTGATGCAGGCCGATCCTCAAAGCGAGTTGACCGTTACAGATGTGCGTAACCGTCTTACCGCTGCTGGATTTGACTTCACGGGCTACATCTCCAACCCGCTGGCTTCGGTTTCCGCTGTTATGAAGCGCTTGAAGGAAAAGGGTGAGTTGGATTCCAGAGCCATTCAGGGTGTAGCGGTATACAAAGGGAAGGCTGGACAGCCGATGACCAGAAGGAGACGAAGGAGGTACTCTCGCTCCATTCCAGCCCAGCTTGGCAATTGGCCGATACTTTCGGAGGGATTGCTGGCACACGGACTTGGCGCGCCACCGGCAACGACCCCCGAAAACATCAGCGGTTCCAAGGAAGAGGGAAACAACAAGTGAAAAGTTTGTGGCCCCGTGCCGAAGAGGTCCAACGGCGTACCCCTGCAAGGTTACGAGTCGTCGGTTCGAATCCGACCGGGGCCTACAGAATAATACACCCTGCCGGGTGTTCGAAGCACTCGGCAGGGCATGAAACCCAAGCGATTGCTCGCATGAGCCTCGACAACTCCATTGTGAGCCAATCGCCGGAGAAAGGCAAGGCTCACTGTGACGTGTCACGCCTGCAACGCCAACTGCAAAAAGTTTGGACGCACCCGGAAGGGTGTTCAACGCTTTCGCTGCCTGCAATGCCGTAAGACTTTCCTTGGCGATCACCCGACGCCGCTGGGCACGATGTACACCAGCGTTGAGGATGCGGCCCGCGCTATCGAGCTGCTGTGCGAAGGATGCACGGTCGGCACTGTCGAGCGTTTCACTGGCCTCAATCGCAGAACGATCCTTAGACTGCTGACTCTTGTTGGCACCAAGTGCGAGCGCATGCTTGAAAAGCGAATCCACGCTCTGCCCGTCCAGGACGTTCAATGCGACGAGATGTGGGGATTTGTCGCCTGCAAGGAAAAACACAACGCCAAGGGCGATCCTGAGAAGGGAGACGCCTATTGCTTCGTCGGAATCGAGCGCAACACCAAGCTGGTGCTGACGTGGCACCTCGGACGACGGTCGGCGCTCGACACTTCGTTGTTCATCGAGAAGCTGAACGAGGCCACGGCGGGACACTTTCAAGTCACCACAGATGGCTTCACGCCTTACGTTGATGCGGTTCTGACGAGCCTCGGAACACGGGTGTCGTTCGCGCAACTCATCAAGGTTTACGCCGCCAACCCCGACGAACACCGGTACTCGCCACCAAGAGTAATAGAGGCAGTGGCGAAACCGATCTGGGGCAACCCTGACCCTGAGAAGATTTGCACGTCGCACGTCGAACGGAGCAACGGAACGATGCGGGCGAAAATTCGCAGACTGGTACGCCTGACGTATGCGTTCAGCAAACGGCGGGCGAATCTCCGCGCGGCCTTGGCGCTCTACTTTTGCTGGTATAACTGGTGTCACGTTCTCCGTACCCTTCGGGTGACCCCGGCAATGCAGGCCGGAATCAGCGATCACATTTGGTCAATCCGCGAACTGCTGGAGGCCGCATGATACGCTTCGCCTACTGGCCTCCGGCTTGGCCCCGACCGCCACCAAGCCAGCAACATCAAAATGCACGACTACCCAGGCGTCGCGTCACTTGACTTCAGGGTTCCCCAAGGTAGCGAGTGTTGGAATGCAGAGAGGTCAGAGGCCGGAGGAATCCTCCGGCCTCCGCTCTCTCTGTCGAGTATGACTGTTCGCGTGCGATTCTACGCCCAAGGACCTCAAAGAACCGGAAGCACAGTCCCGGCCTTGAGTCAGTTTGCTCCCAGGAATCGGGCTAATTCATCCCGGGAAAAACCTGCCTCTCGCAGCAATGCCGCGAGGGTGCCTTTGGGTATATCGCGATTGTGACGTGGCACCACGGCCCGACGGCGCGATCCCGCGTGATAGAAAATGAAATGGCTGCCTGACACGTGGTCAAGGACGAAACCATTCTGTTCAAGGAACCTGATGACGACGCGAGGCTTAACGGACGGCAGTTTGGCCATACTCGAGATCCAATGAGGTCACGAGTGATTCGCTATCGCTCGGTACGGGCTCTCCGTGTTTCCTCAAGCTCTGGATGTAGCCGATAACAGCGTCCTTTGCCATTTCGCGGGCTTCAGCCAGCGTGCGGCCGTAGGTGACGCACCCCGGCAGCGCGGGCACCAACGCAGTGAACCCACCGTCGGGCTCAGGCCGGAGCACGAGATTGAAATGGTAATGAGCCTTCTTCATTGAGACTTACTCTAACCTGAAGAGCAACGCAGGTCAATTCGAGCGAGCACGAGCACTGTGGCCGCTTGTGGTGCAGGCTTCCAGCCTGCGTGCGGACCGGAGGCAGGAAGCCTGCGCCACAAAACGCTACTGCCCCAGCAGCTCGAAGTACCGCCCCATCGCCTCGATCCCGCGATAGAAATTTGGCAGATGGAACTTCTCGTTGGGCGCGTGCAGATTATCGTCCGGCAGGCCGAAGCCCATCATGACCACTGGGACGCCGAGCTCGTCGTGGAGCAATCCGGCGATGGGAATCGATCCGCCCGAGCGCATGAAGACGGTCTTCTTTTTGAACACCTGCTGCATGGCCTCAGCCGCGGCCTCGATGAAGCGATTCTCCGTCGAAACCACCGATGCCGGCGCGGAGCTGATCACACGTACCTTCGTCGCGATCCCTTTCGGCGTGAGCTTCTTCACGTAAGAGGTGTATTGCTTGATGACTTCTTTCGGCTCCATCTCCGGCACCAGGCGCATGCTGATCTTCGCCGTGGCGGCTGCCGGAATCACGGTCTTGGCGCCCTCGCCGGTGAATCCGCCGCGAATGCCGTGCACTTCGAGCGTAGGCCGCGACCAGAGCCGCTCCAGTACCGTCGGTCCTTTCTCGCCCACCAGCGCTGTCGCGCCCATTTCGCCCTTCATGAATTTCTTTTCGTTGAAAGGCAGCCGCTTCCAGGCAGCCAGTTCCGCCTTGCTGGGCTTGGTGACGCGCTTGTAGAAGCCGGGAATGCGGATCTTCTGGTCGGCGCCCTTCAGTCCCATGATGATCTGCGCCAAGGCGTGCATCGGATTCGGCGCCGCGCCGCCATACATGCCCGAGTGCAGATCGTGCTCTGCGCCGCGTGCCTCAAGCTCGGTGTAGACGAGGCCCCGCAGGCCGGTCGTGATCGTCGGCAGCTCAGGCGCGAACATCTCGGTGTCGCAGATGACCGCCGCGTCGCACTTGATCAGCGCCGGACGTCCCTTGACGTAGGCTTCGATGTGCTCGCCACCGACCTCTTCCTCGCCTTCGACGAGAAATTTTATATTTATAGGCAGCTTGCCGTAGCCTTTCAGGAAGCCTTCGACGGCTTTGACGAGCAGGTAGACTTGGCCCTTATCATCTACGGCGCCGCGCGCATAGATGTTCTCGCTGCGCACGTCAGGCTCAAACGGCGGCGACTTCCATTCGTCGAGCGGATCGGGCGGCTGCACGTCGTAATGCCCATAAAGCAGAACCGTGGGCTTGCCGGGCGCGCCCATCCATTCGGCGTACACCAGCGGGTTCTGACCCTCCTTGCCCTCGATCAATTGCACCTGCTGCATTCCCATGCCGGTTAGCTCGGACGCCAGGAAATCGGCGGCGCGGCGGATGTCCTTGCGATGCTCCGGCAGCGTGCTGATGCTGGGGATGCGAAGCAGGTCCTTCAGTCCTTCGAGAAACACACCCTGATTGGTGTGATAGTACTCAAACGCAGTTCCCATACTTCCTCCAGTACAGTGGAATTTGTTTTGGCCGGCGACCGAGCGCGCGTGGGCGCGTCAGCATAGCGTCAGGCTTGATGGCGGTCTTGCGTTGGAATTGCCCTTCGAGGGCCACGGCAGGTTACTCGCCCAAGGAGGTTGCCTCGGGATTCGCTCGTTTGAAAGGGGCTGCGAGCGTCGTTGATCCGGCCGGACTTCGAGTCCGATCCGGTACAGATTAGACAGGCGGAGCCATGTCTCCGGGTTGAGTGCAATTCTGGTGCTGGCTCTGCTGCTGGCATGTGGGCGGGTTGGGCATTCCGTCCGGCCCGATATAGTCCTGGCCTTCGGTCGCGCCGCCTACACCGGTTTGCGACCCAGGTCCGCCGGCGCCGCCGCCCTGATTCGGACCCTCTTCCTGGTCCTGTAACTGGTTAACTTCCCCGCTCTGCTGCAAATTATCCGACTGGTTTTCGTACTGGTCATCGTAGCTCGGTGGCGATACGTTGGCCGGGGCCGGACCCGGAGGCGGTTCATAAGGCAAAGCGCCTTCGGGGTTCGGCGGCACAGGGCTGGACTGGGGGTTTTGCTGCTGCTGGCCCGGGGCCTCCTCCTGCGCCTGCACCGAAGGATTCTTCTGATTGCTCGGGCTGGTATTCTGCTTGTTCTGCTGATTCGAAGTATTCTGGGCCCGCAACACTCCCGCGGAGAGCGCAACTGTAATTGCAGCGCAGGCGCCGAACGTCGTCAGTGCCCGAATCAGCTTATTCATACAACCGTGCTCCTTGCCTGTTCGTTTCTTACCGATGCACCGATAAGAAGTGCTGAGTATACGCCACAGAATCCGCGCGCGCAAGTACGATTCTAGGTAACAGTTCAGGTCAGGTTTCTGGGCGCCCAGGCCACGTCAAAGTGACCCGACCGAGCGCTCCAGCGTCAGATCCGAATTCCGTCGCCGCTTCACATCAATCTGCAGGCGCTTGATCTTCTGATTGAGAGTCGAAAGCGGGATCCGCAAGCGCTCCGCGGCCTCGGTCTGGCTCCAGTTGCTGCGCGAGAGCATCTCCATGATCACGTCGCGCTCGTAATTCTCCATGATGTCAAACAGCGATCGGCCATCGATTTCCTCGAACCCGGTGATTACGTGATGGTGACCGTTCCCGTTCTGCGCGATCTGCTCCGGCAACAGTGCCGCCTGCAGGACCGGTCCCGAGGAAAGCACCACCGCGCGCTCCACGGCGTTTTCGAGCTCGCGTACGTTTCCGGGCCAGTCATGATCGAGCAGCAACTTCAACGCCTCCGGGGAAAAGTGCATGTCGCCGCGCCCGTTCTCGCGCGAAAAGCGCGCCAGGAAGTGGTCGAGCAGCAGCGGAATGTCTTCCTTGCGTTCGCGCAATGGCGGCAGCGTGACGGCAATAACGTTCAGGCGGTAAAAAAGGTCCTCGCGGAATTTGTTTTCCGCCACCAGCCGGCGCAGATCGACATTGGTCGCCGCCACGATGCGCACGTCGACCTTGACCGTGTCCGTGCCGCCCAGCCGCATGAACTCGCGCTCCTGGATCACGCGCAGCAGTTTGGTCTGGGTCTCGACTCCGATGGTGCCGATTTCATCGAAAAATATAGTACCTTGATCGGCGACCTCGAACAGGCCGCGTTTGGAAGCCACGGCCGACGTGAACGCACCTCGCACGTGCCCAAATAGCGTGCTTTCAAGCAGATCCACCGGCAGTGAGCCTGTATTGACTGGGACAAACGGACGGTCGGCGCGCGGGCTGGTGGCATGGATCGTCTTCGCAACCAACTCTTTTCCCGTGCCGCTCTCGCCCTGGATGAGCACCGTGGCTCGGCTGGGAGCCACCTGCATGATCAGGTCGAAGACCTTCTGCATGGCCTGGCTTTTGCCCACGATGCCGGGCAGACCGTACTGCTTGAGCGCGCGCCGCCACTGGACGTTCTCAGCGCGCAGCCGCGAGCGGTCGAGCAGGCTCTCCACTTCGAGCAATAGCTTGTCATTGTCCCAAGGTTTGGTGATGTAGCTTTCGGCGCCTTCCTTCGAGGCCTGGAACGCGGTCTGGCTCGAGTCATAGGCGGTAATCATAATGACGCCCGTCTCAGGGCTTTCGCGCTTCAAGACCTTCAGCACCTCGATGCCGCTCGAATCCGGCAGATTAACGTCGACGAGCGCCAGATCGTAGGGCCGGTCGCCGGCCTGTTTCAGTCCGTCCTCGGCCGTGCCGGCAGAATCGAGCGCGTAGCCCTCGGAGCCAAGCAGCTCCTCGAGGCTCTCGCGGACGTCCTGCTCGTCATCGATGATAAGTATAGAACCTTTAGACTGCATGTGCGGTCTTTCTCAGCGCCGGGAATTCCAGACGGAAGGTGCTGCCCTGGCCCGGATGACTTTCCACCTCAACGTTGCCCGAATGCTCGCGAATGATGCCGTAACTCACCGCCAGGCCGAGGCCCGTGCCCCGGCTTTTCGCCTTGGTCGTAAAAAACGGGTCGAAGATCTTGCCCAGATGGTCGGGCGCGATGCCCACGCCGGTGTCGCACACCTCAACACGCACCGACCCGTTCTCGCGCTCGGTGGCTACCGTCAATTCGCCGCCCTTCGGCATGGCATCGCGCGCATTCACCAGCAGATTCATAAATACCTGCTGCAACTTTCCGGAGTTCCCCCGGACGTACGGCAGGTCCGGGTCAAGCTGCAGGTTCAGGGAAACCTTGGACGCCTTCAGCATGGGTTCGAACAGCGCCAGAGTTTCCTGGATAACCTTATTGATGTCCAATTCGGTGAATTCGCTGCCACTGACGCGCGAGAATTTCAGCAGGCTATTCACGATGTCGGAAGCGCGAAAGGCTTGCTTGACGATGCGCTCGAGCGTCCGCGCCTGCGCATCTTCGGGCCCCAGTTGCCGCAGCAGCATCTGGCCCTGCGAGGCGATCACCGCCAGCGGCGTGTTCACCTCGTGCGCAACACCCGCCGCCAGCAGGCCGATCGAGGAGAGCTTCTCCGCCTGAACGAGCTGATCCTCCAGGCTCACCCGCTCGGTGAGATCGTTGAAGATCACGAGGCGCCCGATCACCTTGCCGTCCTGATCCACCAGCGGCGTGGCGGAAATGTTGGCGACCATTTCCCTGCCGCCGGGCGACATCAGCCGGAACTTGTAAAGCGACCTCGACTCGGCGGCGTCCGGCCGCGTGGGCAGTTCGACCAGAAGCTCGGGCGGCAGAATTTCATCAAGCCGCTTGCCCACGGCCTCCGAACGCGCCAGGCCATAGAGCTTCTCGAGCGCCGAGTTCCAGGAGCCGATCCTGCCTTCGAGGTCGATCGAGAGCACGCCGGCGCTGATCGACTCGATGATGCTCTCGCTGAAGTCGTGCAGCGCCCGTTGTTCTTCGGCCTGGCGCTCCAGCGATCCGTAGAGCCGCGCGTTTTCGAGCGCGATGCTCACGTAGCTCGCGATGGTCTTGAGCAGATCCACGTCTTCGCTGGAGAGATAGTCGCCGTGGCGCGTCTTGCCGAGGCCGAGGTAACCAAGCGTCCGATCCTTGATTTTGAACGGCAGGTAATAGTGAAGATCGAGTTCTTCGATGGTGGATGCCGCGGCCGGCGAAGCGTCGGGGACGCGCCGGACATTCTCGTAGAACAGGTAGCCCTTGTCGAGCTCCGGACGGCCGGGATCAAGAAAGCTCCAGTCGGGCGCGTGCGGCGGATTGAATCCACGCGCAGCCGCCAGCCTCAGACCGACTTTGAAGGCCACGCCGTTCTCCCTGGCTTCCGCAGGCGCCAGGATCACCGCCACGCGCTCCACTCCCAGCGTCTCCAACAGGCGTTGCGTAACCTGGTCGAGCAGCCGGTCGACGCGCAGTTCCGCCGTCAGCTCGCGGGCGAATTCCAGCAGCGTCCGCCGGTAGTCGTAGCGCTCGGGATTGAAAAACCGGTCCAGACGCGCCTGAATCCAGTTCACGAAGGGCTGGAAAAGAACCGCGGTCACCATCAGCGCCAGAATCCAGCCGCCGCGTCCGAGATCGCGCACCTGGCTGCGGAAGTAGTCCGCGAAGAGACCGATCAGGGCAAAGTAGAGGCCCACGATTACCGCCGTCGCCAGCGTGTAGGCCATGCCGCGCCGGAAGATGATGTCCACGTCCATCAACCGGTAGCGCACCAGAGCGTAGCCGAACGTGATGGGCAGGAAGATAAGGCTCAACGCCGAAAGCTGCATCCAGGGCGCGGGGACGAAGCCGAGAAAGTACGGGACGGCGTAGAGCAGCGCGTACGGAACCACGGCCACGTAAGTCCCTCGCGTCACCCACTTCAGTTGCTGCTTGCGCAGCGGCATCCGGCTGGTGCGATACGAGTGCTCGAGCACCGCGCCGCCCAGGATAAAGAGCCCGGCCAGATAGATCGACTCCACGCGATCCGCGAGCCAAAGTGCCGAGCGCACGTCGCCCCACGCTCCGGCCATCGCCAGAACGTGAAACGAACCGAGCCCGAGCGCGGGTAGGTAAACCAGATATCCAAGCCAACGATGCTGCCGCAAAACCCCGACCGGCTTCGGAAAAGTGAGGCAAAAATGCAGGAAAATCGCGGGCTGAAGCAGCGTGGCCGCCACGTTCAGCCAGTAGACCATCTGATCGAACGAATTCAGCTTGCCGGTGTAGTGAAAGACAAAGAGGACGAACGATGTGAGGCAGAAAAAGTAAAAATGCAGGCTCTTGGCTGCGCTCCAGCGCCGGAACAGGATGTATCCGCCCACGAAGAGGTAGATCAGGCCGACCGCATCGAGATATCGACGAGGCGAGCCGGGATGATGCTCGCGCTCGACCGCGACCGTGGTCTCGATCGTCTGCCCATTCCGCTCCAGGTCATAAGTGAGATGTGCCCCGATCCCACTCTGGAACACCTCTCGCGTGACCGCCGCGGCGCTCGTCACGGGCGCGCCATTGATGGCCGCGATTTCGTCTCCGGGTCGAATCCCCGCGTGCGCCCCTGCGCTGCCAGGCGTGACCAGCCAGGCCCGCACTCCTGAGCTGGAGTCCACCCAAGCGACGCCGTCGCTCGGGAGTCGATAGGAAACCTGCTGGCGAATGCTGAAATAGCCGCAGACCATGAGCCCAAGACTCAATAAAGTCGCGAGCAGGGTCTTGAACCGCAGCGACGGCCGCGATGCGGCCACGGGATTGGTGATCGTCCCCACCGGGCGAAGTTCTCCGAGGGCTCGTTGTGCACGCTACATACCAAGTCTATCACGTTCTGGCCGCCAGCAGCGCTATTGTTATGAGAAGGTTAACGGCCAGACTCCGCTTTTGCGGAGAATGGCTACGTAATAGGGAATAATCGCTATGATTTTTGGAATTTCGTCCGGCGGGCCGAGATGGACTAGGGTCCCTCACTCAGACGGCCCCCGTAGATCGACCGTCCTGCAGCCGGTTTCAGGCCACGTGCAGCACCGCGCCATCTGCGCGTCCCCGATGTGGCCGGATGACGATCTCCACGTCTTGATCGAGCGCGACCAGGAAACGCAGCAGCCGCCCGACCGAGAACTGCCGGAAGTCGCCTCGCAGCATCTTGGAGACATCGGGCTGGCGGACACCGAAGATCTCGGCGGCTTCCACCTGCTTCAGGCGCCGCCTTTTCAGGATGCCGTCGATTTTGAACGCCACTCGGACTCGGAGCTTTGCTTGCAACGTGCATCCAACTGGGGCATACTGCGCCCGTAAGAACCGCGTCCCAAGAAACTAATGGACTCTCACGCCTAAGGTGCGGGACGCAGCGCCGGACTGATCGGAACGCTGCCACCCCAAAATCGTCGCTTGGAAGGTCGAGAATGAGCTTGGAACTGCTGGTCGAGATCATCCACTCCGGGAATTTGGATTCCTGGAAGGAACGCAACCAGAAGGCGCTCGCCGCCTTGTTCGGAAGCCGCTACCCCAAACGGGCGGAGAAGTCGATA
Organism: Terriglobia bacterium; assembly: GCA_030038235.1. Taxonomy (GTDB): domain Bacteria; phylum Acidobacteriota; class Terriglobia; order UBA7540; family UBA7540; genus Gp13-AA77. The sequence goes on along the minus strand of JASHPE010000366.1, from coordinate 12,355 downwards.
AAACTTCGGGCGCCCGACATGCAGGGGAGTGACTCGGGCGTACCCTTCGCAGCCTACATCGATCCCTCCAATCCGGATGCGGGTGCGTACAGCGGAATGTCGTTCGTGATTTTCCCTGTAAAGGGCGCGCCTTGCCTTGTAGGAATGGTTGTTGGAACGCAAGGACTCGCGCCTGACGAGTCCGTGCTGGGCCGCCCCGGCCACGCGAGGAAGATGCGGGCCATTTGCGAGTGGTTAAATGGCTCCAATGGACGCGGCGAGATGGTCGCGTGGTCAAAGCAAGATCCCACGCGTATCGACGTGGACGTACCGAAGGAGGTCCAGCTTGCTTGGTCCGCTTACGAAGGGGCTTTCAAGAAATACGGCAAGGTCATGTATGCGATCTACAGGCCCACACCTGAACAGGCCGCGACTCGCTCGGCAGCTGCTGCCATGCTCGACGTCATGTTCGAGGAGCGGGGAGAGGCTCCGCTGAAGGAGTGGCAAAATGACGCTGCGGCAATCCGAGCTAATTGGTTCAGCCATCTAATGCCGCGGATGGACGAAAGCGAGGTTGTCGATCTCCTCAAGCGGCGGCGTTATCTGGTCCTGCAGGGCCCACCCGGGACGGGAAAGACGCGAATGGCTCGCCAGTTGCTCGTCGGAAGATACAGCGGATTCGGCCGGTCCATTCAGTTTCATCCAAACACGACATACGAGAGCTTTATAGGAGGTCTTGCCCCTGTACCCACTCGGGAAAACGGCGACCTCGGTTTCAGATTTGAGCCGACTGCGGGGTTCCTTATGGAAACCGCGCGCGCTGCGATTGCGAATCCGTCCGTTCCACATCTACTTCACATCGACGAAATCAATCGAGCCGACCTGGGCAAGGTCCTCGGCGAGGCGATCTATCTGTTCGAACCCGAATCCGAAGGACGAAGGGAAATCGATCTCGCTTATGACTTCGAAGAGCCCTTTCATCGACGCTTCTATCTTCCCGAGAATCTTCATGTTCTCGGCACAATGAATAGCGCCGACCGAAGTATCGCTATTGTTGACGTTGCGGTGAGGCGGCGTTTTGCGTTCGTCTCGCTATGGCCGAGCTTGGAGGTAGTCCGACAATACGGCTGTCAACTGAGCGAAGAGGCGTTCCAAAAGCTGGTCTCGATTTTCATCGAGCACGCCCCGGATGACGCTTTCGAACTCGTCCCTGGTCACTCCTACTTTCTTGAGAAGAACGATCAGCGCGCGAAGCAGAACCTCAAGACGAGCTTAGCTCCCCTCCTGCGCGAGTACCTCGCTCAGGGCTACGTGGGTGGATTCGCAGAGCCGATCCGGGGTTACTTACAGTGGCTAGACAGCCTATAAATGGCCGGCACCAACGTCCACGAATGAGGCGTCCGGCGAGCTCGGAGTCACCGCTGCTCCGAGTCAAGCCCAGTCTGGACATATGCCTCGAGGTGCAGGATCACACGCGGCTGACGAGGTCAGCCGCCGAGTTCTTCGATCTCAAGGGAAGCGCGGACCCGCAATCACAAGCCGCACGACTGACCGATCAGTTTCTAAATCAGAACAGAGCGCTCCTCGATCTGCTCCACGTCACAGTGCGCCGCGACTACGACGGAAAGGATGTCCTGCTCGTGCTTGAGTCCGGCAGCAACGTCGGTGCCGTGCCCCTCATCTCTCCGCTTACCGCCAAACCCGATTTCGGGCTGGTCGTCCAACCCAGATTTCCGTGGTCAGGCATAGGTCCGATGCTCGCCGAAATGGGCTGGCTAATCAGTCCTTCTCCTTTGCGACTTCCGTTGCTAAAGCGCTCGGAAAGACGTGTACCACCGTGGGTGCTGTCTTTTATGATCCTTGCGAGGCTCAAAGCCTTGCTGGATCGCCTTGAACGTCGCTTTGAAATCGTGCGCGAGGTCAGGCCGGCGCCGAAAGGTACGGTGGACTGGGCGGACTACAGTACGCGTCAGATGTCACGAGCGAAGTTTCTATCTGTGCCGTGTACATTCCCCGACCTTCGAGATGATCGTCAACTCAAGGGGGCGATCCGCTATACGTTGGAGAAGCAGCTTCGCTCCTTAGAAACACAACGCGAGCAAGGTTCGTTTGTACATCGGCTGATTTCGCTGGCAGAGGCACTCCTGCTGCACGTTACAGGCGTGCCAACGCGACGGCCAAATCCAACTGAGCTCCAATCGTGGCTGCATCGCCCACTTCGTAGCGAAGCCTTTCTGGAGGGCTTGCAAGCGATCGACTGGACATTAGAGGAGCGCGGGCTGGCTGGGTTGAGCGACCTGGAGGGCATTCCCTGGACCATGCGAATGGAAGAGTTCTTCGAGGCATGGACCGAGACCGTTATGCGCACGGTCGCCCTGAGAACTGGTGGAGTTCTAGCTGTCGGCCGTCGCCGGGAGACTGTCTCGCCGCTTTCGTGGGAACCGCCTTATCTCGGCTCGCAGCGCTCGCTCATACCGGACTTGGTGCTGCAGCTCGAGGGCATGACGCTGATTGTAGATGCGAAGTACAAGCGGCATTGGGAGGAGTTGCAGGGTGGTGGTTGGCAGCAGCAGAGTGAGGTCTTACGTGACGAGCATCGGCAAGATCTAATGCAAGTCTTGGCCTACGCGAATCTAGCCGTGCACCATAACGTGATCTGCTGCCTCGTTTACCCCTGTTCTGAAGCAACTTGGAAATCACTTGCCGATCGAGGACGGCTGTTTCACCAGGCCCAGCTTGCAAACAGGGGACGACGGGTGACGATTTGGCTCACCGCAATACCGATGTGTGCCCACACGTCTACGATTGCGGGTCCCCTAGCGGATCAGATCCAGAGGGCGCAACGCGAGCATGCTGCAGCGTGATGGGTCATCTCGCGAGCGATTTGTCTCGGCAGTGCTTTGGGCGGGCACCGCGGCCGGTGCGTCTCCGAAATTGAAAAAGCGCGGAATTGCACTTCTCGCAAACAGCCCAGAAATGGTGCGGATTGTCGCTGCTATTTTTGCACCAGAACTCCTTGCGCCGGACTACCAGCGTGATCCCGTCTTTCTGAATGCTCCTCTTGCACTGCGCGCAGCGCCCGCGAGCCCGACACAGGATGATGGCTCTCAAAAGAGGGTCGATGCTGCCACTCGGTCCCAGCGCTTTCTCGGGGGGCCTGTTCTCGGCGGCCACCAATTTATCGATGATGAACCATCGGTCCAGTTCCTGAAGTCGACGGTCCAAATCAGCGAGCGCATACTCAGGCACACCTTGCCTCAGCAAGGCATGTCTGATGTCGCACTCCGAGATACCTTCCGGAGACCGCTTGAGGATCTCGACGATGCGGAGATGAAGTTCTTCAGGTCGCTCCGAGTTCGTTGTAATAGTCGCGGTCAAAGTCCCCTCTTCGTTCCTCAGCGCAAGTAAGTCCGATTCTCACGTTAAGATGACAGCAAGCCTTTGCTACTGCTCGCTGGTGAGCACGGAGTGCGCGGATCGCCGGTGAGCGCCATTCAAGATACTTCGCTTTGACAGCGGACCCAGACCCACTCAAAATATAGCAGCGGGCCCTCGCGTCGCCAAGGCGCAAAGGGGTCATTACGCGGTTTGATCTTGGCCGCAGCACACGTTCTGTTTTTGGTAGGACGCCGCGATGCGAATCAGTTATGACAGCGAGGTCGATGCCCTTTATATCCGCCTGCTTGAAGGCGAGTGTCAGTGCCGCACGCTGCGATTGACCGATGAAGTGAGCCTGAACCTTGGCCCCGGAGAACAGTTGGTGGGCATTGAGATTCTGGACGCCAAGGAAGTGCTGGGAAAAGGAACGTTGCCGACGCTGGTGCTGGAGAATGTCCCTGCGGTCCAGAGTCATGCCTAAGCCGCAAACCCCGCGTGGGCGATAGCGGGAACACGAGCGCGGGTCGATGTGTCTCTGGGTTTCCGCTTTCGCGGGAACGGCTGTCTGAGGATGGGAGGCGAATATGAACAGTGACGCGCAGCGCGAGATCATCTGGAAGGCCCTGGACAATTTCCGGACGGAGGTTCCCTCCTGGGGATTTGCCAACACCGGCACCCGATTCGGCAAGTTCGTGCAGCCGGCGGCAGCCACCACGCTCGAAGAGAAGTTCAGCGACGCCGGACAGGTGCACGCCCTCACCGGCGCCGCGCCCACGGTGGCGCTGCACGTCCTGTGGGACCTGCCGAACGGCGTCCGCGACGTCGCCGAGGTGCAGGCGCTCGGGCGCAAGCACGGCGTGACCGCGGGCTCCATCAATCCCAACGTCTTTCAGGACCAGGAGTACAAGCACGGCTCGCTCGGCAATCCTGACCCGGCCGTGCGGCGGCGCGCGCTCGATCACATTCTGGACTCGGTAAAGATCATGAAAGCGCTCGGGTCGCGCGACCTCTCGCTGTGGTTTGCCGACGGCTCGAATTATCCCGGCACGCAAAGCATGCGGCGGCGCATCGGGTGGTTCGAGGAGGCGCTTCAGGAGGTCCATGGCCACCTCGGGTCCGGGCAGCGGATGCTGGTGGAATACAAGCCTTTCGAACCCGCGTTCTATCACACCGACATCGCCGACTGGGGCATGGCGCTGCTGCTCGCGCGCGCGTCCGGGCCGCAGGCGGTGGTGCTGGTTGATACGGGGCATCACTACCTCAGCCAGAATATCGAGCAGATCGTGGCCTGGCTGCTGCGCGAGCGGATGCTCGGCGGCTTTCACTTCAACGACCGCCGCTACGCCGACGACGATCTCACCCTCGGCTCCATCGACCCCTACCAGGTGTTCCGCATCTTCCGCGAAATCGTCAGTCTCGAGAGGGAAACCGGTAAGCCCTGTGACGTAGCCTACATGATCGATCAGAGCCACAACCTGAAAGGCAAGCTCGAGGCCATGGTGCAGACCGTCTGCACGGCGCAGGAACTCTATGCCAAGGCGGCACTGGTGGACGAGGAGCGGTTGGCGGATTTGCAGGACGAATGCCGGTTGGTGGAGGCCGAGGAATGCCTGCGGTCCGCCTTCTGGACCGATGTGCGTGCGGCAGTGCGGGAGTGGCGCGAGGCGAAAGGTCTGGCGCAGGATCCCCTGAAGGCCCTCGCGGACTCCGGGTATGTGGAGCGCAAGGCACGCGAGCGCGGCGAGCGGAATCGCGGCGCGATTGCAACGTATGCGTGATGAGTTGTTTGTCAGCGGTCAGTTGTCAGTGGTCAGTAAGATAGTCGGTTGTAAATGGTTAATCAGCGTCATGCCTGTGTGAGGCAGCTACGATCGAGATCCACAAATTGAACAAGCAAGACTGAGAACTGAAAACTGACGACTGACTACGACTGATCAACTGAGGACCAGTGACCGTCGGCCCATCCGAGATCGCTCGCCTCCTCCAGCCCTTCGACTTGACTCTCGACGATCATCAGCTCGAGTTGACCTCGAAGTTCCTCGATCTTCTTATGCGCTGGAATCGGGCTGTTAATCTGACGGCCGTCCGTCGGCCGGAAGAGGCCGTAACGCGGCATTTCGGCGAGAGTCTATACGTTACGAAGTTCGCCGAACTCGATGGGCCACTGCTTGACGTTGGCAGCGGTGCCGGTTTTCCGGGGCTCGCGATCAAGATTCTTAGGCCAAGAACGCGTATGGTCCTGCTGGAGCCGGTTGCCAAGAAGCGTGCATTCCTGAAGGAAGTCGTCCGGGAATGCCGGTTCAGTGGCGTAGAAGTCGAGAGCGCACGGGTTGAGGCATTCAGCGTCGGGCACAGCAGGGAATTCGGGTCAGTTACGCTTCGGGCGGTCGGGGATTTCGAGAGCGTGCTGCCTGCGGCGTGGCGGTGCATGGCCGACACGGGCTGCGTCTACGCTTGGCTCACCCGCGAAGAGGGCCTAAGGCTCAAAATCACCGTTCCTGACTTCGAGCGCCTGTTTGCCTGGTCCGAACCGATCAAAGTTCCGCTGAGCCGGGAGCGCGAAATTTGTACCGGTCGCCTCCGGTAGGTTCGACGTGGAAACAAAGTGAGTAGTGCTGGGTGACAGCTCTGCGACACGTTTCACGTGAAACGCTCCGGGGTTCAGAGGGTGCAAAATCGATCCTGTTGCAACCCGGCTCGCGCTCTGATACATTCAGCGCCGGAGGGGCCGCGTGGGCCGGATCATCGCTATAACCAATCAGAAGGGCGGTGTGGGCAAGACAACCACTGCCATCAATCTTGGAGCGGCGCTTGCGCTCCAGAGCCTGCCGACAGTCGTTATCGACTGCGACCCGCAGGCCAACAGCACGGGCGGTCTCGGATTCGCCCGCGACCCCGCCCGCAGATCGCTCTATCATGGCCTGCTTCTCGGCATCCCCTTGGAAGACTTGCCGTTAAACACGTCGGTCGACCATTTGAGCTTGATCCCATCCGAGAAAAACCTCGTAGGCGCCAACATCGAGCTGTCGGAGCAGCCCGAGCGCGAGCACGTCCTCGGAAAGAAGCTGCCTGCACTGCGCGAGCGCTTCCGATTTGTCCTGCTGGATTGCCCGCCAGCCCTCGATCTTCTGACACTCAACGCGCTCGTCGCCGCTGACTCGGTCCTCGTGCCCGTGCAATGCGAGTATTTCGCCCTGGAAGGGCTTTCCGAACTGTTGGATACGCTGGCGAGGGTTCGCCGAGGCCATAATCCCAAGCTCGCCGTTGAGGGTATCCTGCTGACGATGTTCGATGATCGCACCAACCTGTCGCACCAGGTGCGCGACGATATAGAGAACTTCTTCGGGAATCGGGTCTTCAAGACCGTAATTCCGAGGAACGTCCGCTTGGCCGAGGCGCCCAGCCATGGCAAGCCGATTTTCGCGTACGACCCCGAGTGCCGCGGGGCGGAAAGCTATCGGCAGCTCGCAGAGGAGGTGATCAGCCATGACACGCAAAGCGCTGGGGAGGGGTCTCAGCGCGCTGATTCAGGAGCCTGAGGAGTCGGCGGCTGCGTCGGCAGGCGAACCAGCCAACACGATTCCGGTCAGCCTGATCGATCCCAACCCGTTCCAGCCACGCACCCATTTCGCTCCCGAGGAACTCGGCGAGCTCGCCCAATCGATAAAGGCAAAAGGCGTTATCCAACCCGTGCTCCTCAGGCGCTCCGCCGATCGCTACCAACTCGTTGCCGGCGAACGACGCTGGCGGGCGGCCCAACTCGCCGGCGTCGATGAGATTCCGGCTATCGTGCGCGACCTCGACGATCGCGAGGCCATCGAGCTGGCGCTCACCGAGAATCTGTTGCGGGACGACCTCGGTCCCATCGATACCGCCAAGGCCTACCGGAACCTTCAAGAGCGCTTTGGAATCACTCAGGAAGAGATCGCACGCCGTCTTGGGCTGAATCGAGTCACGGTCACGAATACGCTGCGGCTCTTGAAACTCGACGCCAAGATCCAAGAGATGGTCGAGCGCGGCGAACTTACGGCCGGGCACGCGCGCGCCATCCTGGCGCTGTCCTCAAAAGAGGACCAACTGCGGCTGGCAGAGAAGATCGCAAAGCGCGGGCTATCGGTTCGTGAAGCCGAAAAGCTCTCTTCAACTCCAGCATCGCAACCTGACGCCGCTAAAGCCGGGACAAAACAAGCCTCGATATCGGATCCCAACGCCCGCGCCGCGGTCACTGAATTGGAGCGGCGACTCGGCACGCGGGTGCGAATCACGGGCGATGGCCACAGGGGCAAGATCGAGGTAAGCTACTTCTCGTCTGAGGATCTTAACCGGCTGTACGAGTTGATTATGGGGGCATCCTCGATATAAAACTATACGTATAGCATTTTAGTTAGAAATAGCCTTGTTCCTGAGGCGGCAGTTGCGATACTTAGAAAGGAGAATCGATGGACATAAGTCTCGGTAAGCATAGATCAGCGACAAACAATGGGGAGAATGCGAGCCAGATGGTCGCCTTGATCGGGCCTGGTACAGAATTCGAGGGCACCCTACGAGCAGGAGCGGGACAGGTCTGCCTCGATGCGGCATTCAAAGGCAAGGCAACGTCCGATGGAACTATAGTAATAGATGAACACGGGGACGTCTCCGCCGAGCTTACGGCGAAGGTGATCAGCATTTCCGGCACACTGAAGGGCACGGCTAAAGCTTCGGAGCGCCTGGAAATTCGAGCGCGCGGGGTCATGCTCGGCGACATCTCGACTCCCGTGTTGGTGGTTGAACCGGGCGGCTGCTTCGACGGCCAGTGCCGCATGCCAATTCCCGATGCCGAACGCGAGCAGAATAAGCGTTCAGTTCCCCAGGATATTGCGCTCTAAGCCGGCCGCGTGCTGATCGTGTTAGTGCCGAACGGAGACAGGCGCCATTAAGTCGCAAGTCAAGTCAGCCAGTGCGTTGCGCCACGCCACCACGTGTGGTAGCATCACCCGAAACTGCCTGGAGGATCCCATGAGTCTCAAGCGCAGGGACTTTTTCGGAGGCCTGTTGGCAGCAGGAGTCATTCCTGCGGCATTCGGCTCTCCGGCTATAGCGAAAGCTGCAGCGGCAGCCATCACCGGACAAGATGAAGAGGACGAAGGTCCCGGCAACGCTTGCGCGTTCTGGAGCCAATATTACGCTGGTCACACTTCTTCGGCAGAGCACGCTGCCTTTTGCAGGCAGATGCGAGGTGGAGGCAACGGCGTAGACGACAATCGGCAGGTCAGTTTTCTGCACTACGAAACGAAGAGTGGCCAACTCCGTTTCGCCACGGCCATTCCTGCCGACGAACTGCTCCCGTATCCGGGCGACGTGAAGGTCAGCTTGAGCGTGGGCGGCATTCGCCTGAGCAGCGAGGACAAGGCGACATTCGAGAGCCACCAATCGGCACAATTGCGCCTGGATCTTGCCCAGAACAAGAAGATGCTGGATATCATCGACAAACTGGCATGGTCCTCGATTGCAGCGATATTCCCGAAACAAGGAAAGGTTCCGCCTCTTCAAGACCTCAATTTCAACTCACAGTCCACGAACGACGTCTACCTGCCCGGCGGCACCGGGCTGCTGGGAGTCAATGTGTCGATGGCGCGGCGACAATCCTGGTTTTATCAACATCTGCAGGAAGTGGTGTCAGCCGCGGGAAAGTTCGCTCCGGTTCTGGGTCTGCCCGCCATCAGCCTGAACGCGCTCAATGGCTTTTACCTGTTCTACGGATATCTCGAGAACCGCACTACCTTCCTCTTTCAAACCGGGGCGCCGCAAAGGGTATACACCACGCAAGCCAGCGAACAGAATCAAAAGGAGGCTGCAGAATCCGCCGGAGATTCCGACTCGCGTGGAACGACCGGCATCAACATGCCTGCAGGTGAGTACGTGCTGGTTCCGGGGGTTCACGCCACCGAAATCAAAAATCACCTGGGCGACTATCAGGTCGTTAACCATTATCTTGTCCCGAAGGACGCAAACCTCGACCAGCCCCTTTACGACCTTGCTGACAAGATCACGCCGGACATCAGCTACCTGACTCTGACTATCGCCGTGACCCCCATGCTTGAAGGACTCGGAGCGCCCGCTCAAAAGCCGGCAGCCTCGTCCGATGGCGGCTCCGGCGGCAGCACGAGTGGAGGCGCCAAGAAGTCCGGCTCAGGAAACCCGGCGCCGGAAAGCAAGAAGCCGCCGGGTCTATGAGACTGCTCTGCGCAAAGGCTGTGCGCACAATCCGCCGGGCGCGATGTCGTGCGTTCGTGCGAATATCCTTCCTTCTGCTGTACATCTTCCCGCTGGCTGCCACGCGAGGCGCCGCCCAGAGCAAGTACGCTCTGCTCATCGGCATCGATCGCTATTGGCCGAAAAGCGCTGACATACCTCTGCCGCCCGACCCGCCGGATTCTCAGGACGACGCCTCGCGTTGGGAGCTAGCTGTCTGGCCTACACTCGAAGGCGCGGTCAATGACGCGACGGCGATGCGCGACCTGCTGGCCGGCGCGAAATTCGGCTTTCCCTCAAACCACCTGCACCTCCTGACCGATTCCGAGGCGACGCGCGACGTGATTCTGGCGGCCATGCAGAAGTACCTGGTGGACGAACCGCGGCGCGGCGACATCGTGGTGTTTTATTACGCCGGCCACGGCTCGCTGCGCGTCAATTCCAAAAATGGACGACCGGATCATTTCGACGAGACCATCGTGCCCGTCAACGCCAACACCGGCGTCTTCGACGTCCGCAACAAAGAAATCGCGCGGCTGTTCAACGCCGCGGTCGACAAGGGCATTCTGCTGACGGCGATCTTCGATAGCTGTCACAGCGGCGGTGTGGCGCGCGGCATCCCTGTCGGCGCGCCCGGCAAGACGCGCTTCCTCCCTTACGATCCGCGCGATGCGCTGGATCCTCCCGATCGCCAGCCCGACGGCAGTCTGGTCCCGCGTCCCGAAGATCGTCCGCGTGGCGCGGTCGTGCTCGCCGCAGCGCAGGCCCACCAACTCGCCTCCGAGTGGACGACGCCCGATGGCACGCCGCATGGCGCCTTCACCGTGGCGCTCATGGATACGCTCAGCCGCCTGCCGGCCGACGCCTCCGCCGAGGAAATTCTGGGCCGCGTGCAGGTGCTCCTCCAAGGCATGGGCATGAACGGGCAACAGCCTGCTCTCGACGCGCCTGCGAACCGGCGCTCGGCGCCTCTGTTCGGCGGCGCGCATGGGTCCGGCAAGCTCCGGGTGGCGGCGGGCGCAGAGGGCGTGCAATCCGACGGGACTCTTACATTGCAGGGCGGCCTCGAGCTTGGACTCAATCCGGGCTGCGAGCTGGCGCGTGTGAAGTCGAAGACCGGCGACCCCGACATGCGCGTGGTTATCGCCAGCGCGGTACTTGGCCATTCCAAGGCCAGGCTGATCCCACCGGCAACCGCTCAGCAGATCGAGCCCGGCGACGAGTTCGAGCTCGAGAAGTGGGCAGCGCCGGAGTCGTTCCGTCTCAAGCTGTGGATTCCCCCACCGGCAGCGTCCGCCACGCTCAGCAGCGCCTTCGCGGAAGCCGCAAAGCTTCGCCGCTCCACATCCGTCACCTGGATCGACGATCCCATCCGCACTTCACCCGATTACCTCGTCGAGTGGAGCGGCTCTGCCTGGACGCTGACCGGGCCCGGCAAGCAGCAGGTTTTGGGCAAGGACCTCTCTGCAGGCGCAGTCACGCAGGCGCTGGTGCGGACGGGCACTCATGGGCCCAGGCCGCGGCTGTTCGTCGAACTGCCGCCTTCGGAGGAGCTTGCCTACGCAGTCCGATCGCAACTCGGCGACTCGCACGCTGCGATCGAGCTTGCCAGCGCGCCCGAGACGGCGCAGTATCTGCTTGCCGGACGCGCCGGCGAGGCGGGTCCGGAGTACGCCTGGGCCCAGAAGAACGTCAGTCTCGGCGCCGCAGAGGCTAGCGGTATAGACCAGCGCTCTGGCGAGAGCGGAACGCTCTGCTCGCCGGATTCTCCCTACCCTCCGCGCACGAACTGGCTGGCGGCCTCCACTGACGCCGCTGCGGAGCAGGTCACGGACTACGCCGGGCGCCTGGCGCGCGTCTACTCCTGGCTCAACCTGCCCGCGCCCGCCGCCGGAACGGGCGACGCATTTCCGTATCAGCTCGTGCTCGCGAAACTCGGGTCGGGCGATGCCGAGCCGGCCGGTCTCGCGTCGGGCGCTGGCGTCACGGCACAGGGTCCAGTGCGCGAAGGCGAGGACTACGCGCTCGCCTTGCGATCCAGTGGGCCTCCGGCGGACGACTTTCGGCCGCGCTGGGTCTACGTGCTCGGCATCTCCTGCGATGGCAGCGGCCAGTTGCTCTATCCGGCCTCTGGCCAGAACAATCGCCAGCCGCGGCGCGATCCGAAGACCGACGGCTGGCCGCGCGTCGTCGATCTCACCGGCAGCGCCGAAAAGATTACCATCGGCAAGCCTTTCGGCGTTGACAGCTACGTGCTGCTCACCACGTCCGACCAACTTTCGGACCTCAGCGTCTTCAACTTCCAGGCGGCGCTCAGCCGCGGCGCGGCGCTTCCCAATACCGATCCGCTCAGCCAACTGCTCCAGAGCGCGACCACCGGCTCGCGCGGCATGGGCGTGGTCCGGAATGTGCCCGCGAGCTGGTCGGTCCGCTACACCCACATCTTGAGCGTTCCCGCCGAGCCCAAGCCGTAGACAGGTCGACAGTTGACAGTCGACAGTCCACAGTCGGCAGTGGGCGGTCGGCACTCGGCGGTCCGCTTCTGGTTCGACGGCGAATTCTGGCAATGCTGGATCTGCGAGGCGCCGTATTCGGAGGGCGTGATTCGAGTTGAGCTAAAGACAGTCGCTAACCGGGTTAACTTTAGATTGGCGCGATATGCCTCGTTGCAGACTGCGACTCGGGGGTAGTATGATGCGCTTCAGAAGGAGATACCTAAATGAGATCAAGAGTGACCATTTCCATTGCCGCCTCGATCCTCGTT
>JASHPE010000365.1 GCA_030038235.1 Terriglobia bacterium | reverse complement strand
ACCGCTTATGGCGGGGCCAACAACTTCTATGGAACTGTCTTCAAAATTACTCCTAGCGGCACGCTGACAACGCTGCACAGCTTTGATAACACGGAGGGTGGCTATCCGCTCGCCGGGTTACTCCAGACAGCCGACGGGAACCTTTACGGGACAACGTCCGACTATGGGCCCAATGGCGACGGCACGGTCTTCAAAATCACGCCGAGCGGTGCGCTAACCACCTTATACAGCTTCTGCTCACAACCCGGTTGCACGGATGGGAGGGACCCCTATTCCGCACTGGTTCTGGGCGGCGATGGCAGCCTCTATGGCACGACGGTGTCTGGCGGGGCAGCTGGCTTCTGTGCCAATTCCGACGGCTGTGGGACAGTGTTCAAAATCACGCCGAGCGGTACGCTGACGACATTGCATAGCTTCGAGGGAACCGACGGGTCGGCCCCTTTCGCGGGACTAATCCAGGCCCCTGATGGCAACCTCTACGGAGTAACGGCTTACGGGGGAACGAACAACGTTTGCCCTACGGGTTGCGGTACGATTTTCACCATCACCCCGGGCGGCACGCTGACGACCCTCTACAACTTTTGCTCTCAGAATGGATGTACGGACGGCTACTTACCTTATGCCGGGTTGACGTTGGGGAACGACGGTAACCTGTATGGGTCAACAGAGTATGGAGGGGATGACGGCGCTGGGACCGCCTTTAAGATCACGCCCGGCGGGATGCGAACTACACTTTACAACTTTTGCTCCCAAGGCAACTGCACGGACGGCGGACTGCCTGTAGCGGCGCTGGTCCAGGACACTAATGGAAAGCTTTATGGAACAACGCCCTTCGGTGGGGCTGGTTTCTCGTGCGCTCCGTATGCCTGCGGCACGGTCTTCAGCCTGTCTGCAAGTCTTCGCCCGTTTGTGGAAACGGAGCCGGCCTCCGCCAAGATTGACAAGCCGATTGACGTCTTGGGAACCAATCTGAATGGTGCGACTAGCGTCACCTTCAACGGTACGGCGGCCAAATTTACGGTCGTCTCGTCCTCGCTGATCACAACCACGGTACCCGCGGGCGCCACAACCGGCATGGTCCAGGTGGTTACGCCCGGCGGGACGCTTTCGAGCAACGTGCCATTCCGCGTAATTGAGTAGCGAGGGTTTTGAAATCCCGGCCACGTACCACCGCTCTGATCAGGCCAGCTTGCTGGCCGGTACAACGCGCGTAACGGGATAACTGCAGGGAAGCCGCGAGCAAGCTAGCGGGAAGAAAGCGCCAGCCCCTCGCTTCATTTGAGGGCAGGCAAGGCTGCCGCACTCGAAAGATCTAATCGGGGCGCGAGATTTCGACCAGCCCTGAGCGCGGCCCAGGCGACCGCGGGCCTCGTTTACGCTTAGGTACACTGGCCCGGGTCATGCGAACGAGCGGCATCTTGATCACGAGACGCGACGTTCGCGATCACCAGGAGTCGAACGCTCACACAATTGGAGGAACGATGCGCACCAGAGGAGTTCTCGTAGCACTATGCTCAGTGGCCGGGCTGCTGTTTGCTCTGACCCGGACTGTATTCTCAGGGGGATTCGCGGATGTCCGCACCTTCAGTGTCGGCACCAGCCCGCAGTCGGTTGCCGTTGGCGACTTCAATGGTGATGGCAAACCGGACCTTGTGGTCGCTAATTCCGGCAGCAACAACGTGAGTATTCTACTCGGTAATGGCGACGGCACGTTTCAATACCAAGTGACGTACACCACGGGTACCACGCCCTATAGCGTGGCTGTCGGCGACTTCAACGGTGATACTCACCTCGACCTCGCCGTCGCCAATGACGCCTCGAACAGCGTGAGCATCCTTCTGGGCAATGGCGACGGCACTTTCCAGAATGCCGTGAACTACTCTGTGGGCTCGAATCCTCATTCTGTCGCGGTTGGCGACTTCAATCGGGACGGAAAGCTCGATGTGGTCACGGCGAATTACAGCAGCGGCAACGTCAGCGTCCTGCTCGGCAACGGCAATGGCACGCTTCAGACGATGGTGAACTACGCAGCCGGCACCGACCCGCGCTCCGTGACCGTAGCCGATTTCAACGGCGATGGCGCGCCCGACGTGGCTGTTGCCAATGGAGGCAGCAGCAACGTCAGCGTGTTGCTCAATAACGGCAGCGGCGTTCTCCAAGCCGCAGTGAATTACGGCGCCGGACCCGCTCCGACTTCGGTCGCGGCGGGTGATTTCAACAACGATGGCCGGCCGGACCTGGCGGTCACGAACAGCAGCGGCGTCGATGTGCTGCTGAACACCGGAATCGGGACGTTCGGCACGGCCGTCAGTTATGCCGCCGGAACGGGTCCCTCTTCTGTAGTTGTCTCGGATTTCAACAATGACCATAACCAAGATTTACTTGTCGGCAACACGACCAGCAACAACATCAGCATTCTTACCGGAAACGGCGACGGCACCTTCAACGCCGCCAACAGCTACCTGGCGGGGTCGCAGCCAGCCTCCGTCGCGGCTGCGGACATCAACGGTGATGGGAATCAAGACGCCGTCATCGTCAACAGCGCCGACGGTACAGTAGACGGGTTTGTCGGCGAAGGGAATGGCAATCTCCAGGCCATCCTCAACTTGGCTCTCAATGGAACTGGCGGGCCAGAGTACGTGGTGGCGGCGGATTTCAACAACGATGGCCATCAGGACCTGGCCACGGCTACCTACTACAGTGGTGGGTTTGTATTTCTGGGTATGGGGGCCGGCACTTTTGGGTCGTGGCAGAGTTTCCCGTCCGTCTTCGGCTCGAACAACATAGGGGTTGCGGATTTTAATGGCGATGGCAAACCGGACCTCGTCGTGACGAGTTCCTATGATCAAAATGCGAGCATTTTTCTCGGAAACGGAGACGGAACGTTTCGAACCGGCGCCAGTTACGGCGTGAGCGAGCCTCTGAGCCTTGCGGTTGGTGATTTCAATGGCGACGGTCGCCCCGATTTTGCCACGGTTGACTTTAGTGAATTGAACGTCTTCCTCGGCAAGGGTGACGGCACATTTACCCTCAGCACCCTTAGCGCGCCACCGTATTCCCAGACCGTCACGACGGCCGATTTCAACGGCGACGGCTATCTCGACCTGGCAATCGGGAATTCGGGCAACCCTGACATGATGAGCGTCTTACTTGGTAACGGCGATGGCACGTTCGGATCTCCCGCGGGTTATCCCTTGCCCTACGCAAGCTACGGCATTGTTGCCGGCGACTTTAACGGCGACGGTCATCCGGATTTGGCGGTGTCCTGCTACACCTACCTCAGCATCTTCCTGGGAAATGGCGACGGTACATTTCAAGGGGCAATGAATTACACCGGCAATTACGGCGCGGCCTTTGCCGCGACCGGTGACTTCAACGGTG
This sequence comes from Terriglobia bacterium, assembly GCA_030038235.1. Taxonomy (GTDB): domain Bacteria; phylum Acidobacteriota; class Terriglobia; order UBA7540; family UBA7540; genus Gp13-AA77. The sequence continues at coordinate 7,816 of JASHPE010000365.1, read as the reverse complement.
ACGGCCGGCTCGATCTTGCCACGACTCCCCTTGGGGGTTCTAGCGCAGAAATCGACATAGGCAATGGTGACGGGACCTTTCAGCAACCGATTTCTTACGGTGTCGGAGCAGGGACCGCCGTCACGGGTGACGCCGTGGCGGACTTCAATGGAGACGGGGCTCCCGATCTGGTGGTTTCCGACTATTCAAAGAACCAGCTGGGAGTACTTATCAATACTGGTGGTACTTACGTGAGCCTCGCGAGCTCACAGAACCCGTCCGCTCCCGGCCAGCCGGTTACCTTCACGCTCGCGATCACAGCGAGTATCCCAGGTTCCGGCAATCCGACCGGCTCCGTCACCTTCATGGACGGCAACACCGTCCTCGGCTCCGGCACCGTGAGCAACGGTCAGGCCAGTTACACCACTTCTTCGCTGAGCATCGGCCTTCACAGCATCACCGGCGTCTACTCGGGAGACTCGAATTTCAATCCCCACACCAGCCCGGTGCTGACGCAGACCGTGGCTTCAGGACCGCTGGTCACGTTTTCTCCGGGCAGCCTGACCTTCGGCAATCAGAACGTCGGCTCTACCAGCGCACCGCAGAACGTGATACTCACTAATGCTGGTACCGCAACGCTGAGCATCACGAGCATCAGTACCACCGGCGATTTTGGCCAGACCAACAACTGCGGATCGAGCATCGGCGTTGGCGGAAGCTGCACCATCATGGTGACCTTCACCCCAACCACGACGGGGACCCGAACGGGCACCGTCAGCGTAACGGACAACGCCACCGGCAGCCCGCAATCGCTCAGCCTAACGGGAATGGGCACTCAACCGCTAGTCTCGATTTCTCCCGCGAGCCTTACCTTTCCGTCTCAGCTCGTCTTTACCGGCAGTCGGCCCGAGGCGGCAACGCTGACCAACACAGGCACCGGTGCCCTGACGATCAGCGGGATCAGCGCGACCGGGAATTTCTCGCAGACGAACACCTGCGGCGCGACCGTGGCGGTCGGGGCAAGCTGCCAGATCAGCGTGACCTTCCGGCCTGCCGGCAAGGGCACGCTCAGCGGGGGCGTCTTGATCGCGGACAATGCGCCGGGTAGCCCGCAGAGTCTCACGCTCACTGGCACCGGAACCGTTGTGTTGCTCTCGGAAACGCGCATCAACTTCGGAAGCATCCCGGTCGGTCACACCGCCGGTCCGGACACGCTGACCCTTAGCAACGTAGCGAATCAGCCGCTGACCGTGCAGAGCATCGGGATCACGGGTGCCGATTCGAGCGACTTTAGCGAGACCAATACCTGCGGGTCGAGCGTTCCGCCGCGTGGCAGTTGCTCGATCAGCGTAAGCTTCACGCCTCATGTCAAGGGGCCGCGAAGCGCCATACTCTCGATTCGCGACAACGGAGGCGGAAGTCCGCAAACCGTGACGTTGAGTGGTGCGGGCGATTGAAAATAAGAACTCCCTCTCGGCCTGACGCTGATCTGATTTGCGCTTCCTGAGGGCGCGTTGCAGCGCCAGCTTGTCCATCGGCCTTCGAGCCGGGCGAGAATTGAAGCAACGGTCGTCGCACCGATCCGGGCATCGCCGTCAGACAAGCGCCGGGGTTCGGGCCGGCGAGGATTGAAACAAGCGGCTCCTGGATGATGGTGTCTATAACGCCGCGGGAACGGTGTTCGAGCTTACACCGGGTGGAGGCGTACTCAACTTCATCGGTCAGATCGTGCAGTAGGGCGCAAGACCGCCAGTCGATCACGGCTTGGGTGAACCCGACCAAGCCAGTAAAGGACGACGCGTTCGTTGCATGAACTCCGCTATGCGTACGTGGCTGTCTGGCAGGCCAAATAGCTCCCGACACGAATTGCCGGCCTTCAAACGGGGACGAAGTACCGGCAATCAGGCGAAGACACTAATTCCCGCCTGCTATTGCGCATGTGTGACGGGTAGGAGCAGCGAGTGTCAACGATTATAAGCAAATGGTCCGATTGTTTACCAATCGCTCTGCCTGACGGTCAAGATTCTTTACTGATTGGACCAGCGAGCCGTGCCGAAATCGGCGCTCGAAACACGGAGCTTAGCCCTCGCCGGAAAGGATGCCTTATGGACCACCCCGGATTCGACACAGTCAGCTGATTTCCCAGCCGGTAAAGTTCCCTGTGCGAGCGGCCACAACACGCGGCGGGCGACATTCGCAGCGCCTGAGCGGACGCTGCACGCGAGGGCACGAGTGAATGAACGGCCCTTGGCCGCCTCTAGCCTGCCCGAGAAGCGCGGCTTCTACTGCACCACCCAGAAAGGCACATTGCTCGAAAGCGTGCCGTCGGGCGTTAGCACCTCGACTGTGCCGCTAGTGGCGCCCGCGGGCACGGTGGCCCTGATCAACGAACTCGACGCCACAGTGAACGTAGCCGCAGTGCTGTTAAACGTGACGCTGGTCGCGCCTTTCAGATTGGTCCCCAGGATCTTGACCGGTGCTCCTACCTGCCGAAGGTCGGCTGCGTTTCCACGAACGGGCCGAGACCCACAGACAGCCTGAAAACTGTGCCATATTTGCTGGCCCCACCTCTGGAGGTCGTCCCGTAGAGCTTTCCGTCGGTGTCCTGAACCAGGCCCGCATCGGGTTCTTGGCCGTCCGGACACCCACTTTGGAGCAGAAGCTGTAAAGCGTCGTCAGTGTGCCACTTGGGGTAATTTTGAAGGCCGTGCCACCACCCTGTGCTCCGCCTTCGTAGGTTGTCCCGTAGAAGTTCCCGTCTGTGGACTGCACCAGCCCCGAGTAGGGGAAGGAGCCATCCTTGCAACTGCTTCGAGAGCAAAAGTTGTAAAGCGTTGTCAGCGTCCCACCTGGGGTGATTTTGAAGACCGTTCCATAGACATTGGCCCCGCCAAGTTGGGTTGTCCCGTAGAAGTTGCGATCGGTGGCTTGGACCAGTGCCGTGATCGGAAGTTCCCCGTCCGCGCAACCGCGTTGCGAACAAAACCTGTACAGCGTCGTTAGCGCGCCGCTCGGCGTGACTTTGAAGACTGTGCCATAGAGATTGGCCCCGCCGTGTTCCGTTGTTCCGTAAAAGTTACCATCGGCGCCCTGCAGCAGCGGGTTGGGTTGGCCGCCGTCCGTTCCGTCCAAGCTGTGCAGCGTCGCTAGCGCGCCGGACAAGCTGATTTTGAAGACTGTCCCATAGCCGTTGGCCCCACCGTAGAAGGTTGTCCCGTAGAAGCTCCATCGGTAGACTCGACCAGCGCCAGGGGTTCTTCGCCGTCCGCGCAACCGCCCTCTGAGCAAAAGCTGTAGAGCGCCTTCAACGTGCCACCGGGCGTGATTGCAAAACAGCGTAGTGCATCGGGCTCGGAGTTGTCGTAGCTCTAGCGGGGCTTCTGACGATTGCGTCGGGCATAGCCGGACCGGAATGGAGCTTAGTGTTATTGGTCGGTTTGCCGTTTACGACAGTTGGCATACTCATTGTAATCGTTGGGGCCGAGGTCCGGAGAGCAAGCCCCGACAAGGTCGTCCTGCTGCTTTGCATCATTTCACTCGCGGCCTCCACAAAGGATTGCATCCAATCGCATATGTTCGCAGAGCGCCACGATGGTGACACATACAGCTCGACGTCCACGACAAGTCCGCTAGAAATGACTGGGGCGCCAGGAGCACTTTACACTTCGGTCTCGACGTTAGTGACCAGTCGATCGGTGGCAAATGGGCGGCACTCAACACCACCCTTTCGCTCGAGAATGCTGATCATACTTTTCAGGACAGTTGTTATTCCACAGATGGATGATCGAGGCTATTCCGGGTACTATTCCATCCCCTACGAAGTGGAGCAACCCATAGGACGCGTCACAGGCTCATTCAGAGTTCCCGATGTGCCAAGCGCAGCCCGCCAGGTGCTGGCAGGTGCAATGAAGGGTTCTCTGGCTTACCGCAAACATTCCGGTGGTGGATTCGTAGGGGCCGGGCGGGATTTCACCCTTAGCGTCATAATAGATCTGCTACCCAAAGCCCCTCCGATTAATCATGACTTGCAATCGACAGGCTGGTTGTGGTTCTCTTCAGGCATTTTGATCGGCAGCCCATGGGTGCTGTGGCTTCGGCGCCGCTGGAACCAAGTCCAGCAAACACGGAATTAATAGGATTGAACTTCTACCCCCAAACTCCAACCGACGGAATGAGGTGGGAACAGCTTAGAGTTCAAGGCGTGGTTACGCGCTCCTAGCGGCCTTAGCGTGGCGTTGCGACGACTGAGGCTACGTCGGGAGCGCCGCTTGAATCTCCGACGGCCCCCCTCCCGCAAAACAAGAGGTCAGGTTTACTTGATTACTGATCTTGCAAGAAGCGACTGGCGAAATATCTGGTCCACCGTTGCGTTCGGAATTCTGTTTTGGAAGATCTTCACGCCCGCACAACTCCTGACTCGAAGGCGGGCGATTACTCGGGCGTAGTCGTGGTCACGCCCTTCGGCGAGATTCCATCGCGGCGACTGTCACGGTTCGACGACGCGGAGACGAAGACGTTGATGGTTGATGTGGTACAGAAGACGTACGAGTTCATTCGGCCTCGGGAGCTGTTCGACGAGAAACTTGACGGCACGCTGATTCTGCGCCTAGCAGAGCGAGACCCGACGCCCCAGTGTGAGAATCCCGGGTGAGGACAAATCACCCGCCGTGTCTGTGTCTGGATTGCCTCACCCAGCACCGAGCCTAGCACTCCCTCTTGCGGGCGAGGGCATTTTGACGGCGCTGCCATAATTTGAGCGGGGAACTCGCGCCCCAGCCCAAACGAACTCAAGCGCACAGCCCAAAGAGTGGCTTGCAAGGAATGCTCTCCCATTCCGATGTGCAGACCCGTAACGGCGTCTCGGTGCCTTCCTACCAGGAGAATCCGTATTCCGTACTTTCGGTCAAACGATGCTTCAAACCTCGGAACTTGCGCTTGGCCGGCCGGGACCGCTGCACAGTACCTGAAGCGCGGCTAAAACCGCGTGACCGAGGGATCGGCGACCGCAGTGGGTCGGAGAAGGCGGCGGGCCAAGACAGGCAGGAGGAGAAGGCAAGCCAGATGAGTAAGCGCGATGAGGTGGATCAGTTCGCTTAGCGAAAAACCCGTTCATCATCGTCCGAGGATACTGGCGGTCCGGATCAACCTGACGGATGCGAAGTGGGCCCACCTGCTGCCTGCCCTTCGTTGGCGTCTCCGTACGGGAGTCTTCGTAAAAGCTGCATACGGGAAACCCGTACGTGCAGTTTGAGCGGCGGACGGAAGCTAGCACTTCGGTGCGCCTCCTCCGACCCGACAGCCTTCACGATGGGCTCGACATGGAACAAATGGCTTTCTGTCAGGTCCAGACGACCGAAGTGACGGGGAAGGCAGCGTCGCGAATGAAAAAGGGCCCAAGCACTTGCCTCCGGCGAAGACTCGGGATAATCAGGATGGTCGCTGGGCTCGATGTCGGGCCGCGGCATTGCCTGTCGAGCGGCGAATGAGGAAATCGCAGAATGGTAACAACGGATTACAGACGGCCGACGATGAAAGAGTGCCCAGAGTGGTGGGAGATCACTGAGACAATTTGGCCACGCTCGCCAGTGTCTACCGGGGAGCGGACCGGCTTCGGGCCGAGATGAGGCGTTGTGCGGCGCCGAACTTCCTAGCAATCTATCGCCGCTTGTGGATGTGATACGCATGACCAAAAAGGTGTGGACGACCGCCATCATCTCTCGCTTGTTGCTGCCGCTTGTTGCCGCGTAGGGCCGCCAAGCGCGAGTACCGGCGAACGAATACCGTCGCGCGTATGGGAACGACCAAGCTTACCTGACCAGACTCCGCCGCAGTACGGCTGTCCTTCCCCAAAACGTCATAAGAATGCGGTTCACTCGCTAGACGGTTTTCGGGAATCGTGGTTTGATGGCTTCTTCGGCTCTTGGTTTCCACTTGGTTTGGTCGGAGGACGAGGTTCTCGCGTTAGCGAGCCGCGCTTTCCACGAGGCACGCTGCGCGTTGCGGCTGAGGCACGAAATGTTCGGCGCGCTCTTACGCCGCCGCGCGCGATTCCTAGGCATCTGTTTTCTTGTTGCGGCGGCGTTGTGGATTTTGCCGGACTCTGCCGCACTTTGCCGTCCTAACTTGTTGATTTGGTTTAGAATCAGTGGGTGATATTAGACTCTGGATCTGCGTATCGGGGTTCGAATCCCTGCCTCCCAGCCATTTTAACTGGCTGGCGTTCAGTTGATTAGCTTGGACCCACTGTTTGTGGAAACACCAAAAGTGGGAACATTTGGGAACATTAACTCTTCGAGTTTGATCATCGTGCGCCGCTCCGACTCCTCGACCGCCTGGGCGTAAATTCCCAACGTTGTCTCCGGAGAAGAGTGCCCCAACACCTGCTGAGCCGTCTTGACCGGCTCCCGCAGTTCGCTGAGAGCAGTCGCTACGGCCCGGCGGAACCCTCGCCACCCCGTTTCAGGGAGGCCGAGCGAACGCATCGCAGGTCGCAGGACCCTTTGAACGAGATTATTGGGTTCGTACGGCTTGCCCACAGCGTTTGGGAAAACCAAAGCCCGCGAATCAGCGGTGCTGATCTGACGGTGGCAGTCGAGGAGTTTGACGAGTCCTGGACCAATAGCAATGGCCCGCTCACTCGCCTTCGATTTCGGGGGTCCGAATTCGCCACGGTAAAAAGAACGTCGAATGTGAATTGCTTGCCGCTCGAAATCGATGTCCGCCCAGCTCAGCGCAAACAATTCCGAAGCGCGCACCCCGGTCACGGCCGCCAGGATCGCCATGGTACGGTAGCGCTCTGGCAGAGAGAGCAGGAGTTGCCGCACTTGTTCGGGTTGGTAGGTGACCTTGGGCAAGACATTCCCCTTAGCCGGCAACCTGACACCCAAGGCCGGATTGTTGTCCATGCATCCCCACTCCCGAGCGACGCTGAAGACTTGACTCAGCGTAGCCCGGATGTGTCGCAGGACACTTGGTGCGTAGTGCTTTGACATCTGGTTAACGAAGATTTGAATGTCCGGCGTGCGAAGATCTGCGAGGCGCCACTTGCCGAAATACGGGACCAGGTGCCGCCGCAGGACGCCAGCGTAGAATTGCCGCGTTGAGGCTCGGTACGTCGGGAGTACTGTGTCCTCCCACTTGATCGCAAAATCGGCAAACGTGCCGATCGTTTGAATTCTCGGCGAGCCCTGCGTCAACTGCTGCAGGCGGCTGTCAAGAATCCCCCGGGCTTCACCGCGCGTGGGAACGTCACGAACGCTCGCAATGACGACCGAGCGTTGAATCGTGCATGTTGAACCGTCGGGTTGAATGAGCATTTCACGAAATCGAGCCACCCAACGCTTGCCGCGCTTGAAGAGATGGCCCTGTTGATAGCGACGACGAACCATAACGGAATCCTTTCCGTTGCTGGTTCGTCCGCCCTCTCCTGCGAGAGCGAGTATACACTGCTTCTGAGGCATCTGCTCAATCGGACCCTGTGGAGTCGGCCCCCATCTCCCGGCAAATCGCTACACGCTTGTTACGCCGGGCTTCGGCTTCCGCCATTTCGAGCCCGGATCATATGCAGGTAGTTCGAGATGTCGGCATCGAAAAAGCGCAGATATTTTCCCACTTTGACGTAGGGCAGCTTTTCTCGACAGTTTCCCCGTGTGTGTTCGTAGACCCAGGAAACCGGAACCTTCAGGATTGCGGCGACTTCCTGAACCGTAAGGAGCGCACTGTCATTTGTCGTCATAGCGAATTTCACCACCTCGCATTCTGTGGCCTCGCGATGCGGGCTTGTAATCCTTCTGGCATCGTGACCAAGGCCGTGCCTCCTGCCGGCTTGCCCAACGCG
>JASHPE010000364.1 GCA_030038235.1 Terriglobia bacterium | reverse complement strand
CAAAAATGGCCGTTTTTCGGAAACAGACAGCCGCGCCGGGCTCTCCAAAGCCAGCAAACCCATTGAGGCTAAACCTTTTGACACCTATGAGTTACTTCAGGAATGGTACTCTCCAAACCCATTGGGGTTATGTCCAGCTTTTTCAATCGGTTAAGTGGCAAAAAGGGCCCATTTTTGAGCCGAAGATGGCCGCACGCGCGATCTTGGTCTCCAACCGCTCTGGAAATGGGGTCGTCCCTCCCCATAGCGCGGGCGGTTCGCCCGCTGCGGTGCAGGCTTCCAGCCTGCATTGGCCCTGGCTTCGGCGGACGGAGGCGAAGAGCTGCCGGATGCCCGCGCTCCCGGGTCATTGGCTGGGTGCCCCGCCCGAGCCGCCGTTGACAGGCGCTCGGGAGGCTCGCTATTCTGAGCACCGAGCCATGTCATCGCCTGTCCTCAGACCCGCCAACCAGATCACGCTGCTCCGGCTCATTTTTGCCCCCATTTTCGCCATCCTGGTGGTCAACCACGACGGACGCGCGGCGCTGACAGTGCTGGTTGCGGCCGCCCTTTCGGACGCGGCCGACGGATTCGTGGCGCGGCGCTTCCACCAGCAGACGCCGCTGGGTGTGGCGCTCGATCCCATTGCCGACAAGGTGCTGATGACCACCGCGTTCCTGGTGCTGGCGTTTCGCGGCATCCTGCCCTGGTGGCTGGCCATCGTGGTGATCAGCCGCGACGCCGGCATCCTGCTGACGGCCGGTGCGATCAGCGTGGTGGCGGGCTATCGCCCGTTCAATCCCAGCCTGCTCGGAAAGGCCTCCACCGTGGCCCAGGTGGCCACCGTCTTCGTGTCGCTGGCGCATCGTGTCGGGCTGCCGATGGCTTCGCACCTGCTGGTCCATAGCCTGATCGACCTCACCGCTGCGCTGGCTGCGGCTTCCGGGCTGCATTATCTCTACCTCACGCGCCACAGCTTCGGGCTGCAGGGATCGGCGGAGCCGGACGGCGCGCGGGCCAAAGTGCCCAAAGTCAAGGTGCGGGTGAAAATCGAGTGAAGCGGATGGCGAAACGCGCTCTCAGCAGAATCGGGCATGGGCGCGCGGGTTGGGTCGTGCTGTTGATAGCGGCATCGGGCGCGGCACAGTCTACCCCGACCGCCCCGACGCAAGTCAGCCAGGCAGTGGCACCCACGTCCCGACCATTGTCTGAACCGTCGCCGAGTCAACCAGAACACGGCAGCGCCTTGCCGGACGAATTAAATTTGCTGGTATGAACTCCGAGAAGCAATTCGCCACCCTTGCCGTCCACGCCGGGGAGCAAATCGATCCGCTGACCGGCGCGCTCGACACGCCGATTTATCAGTCCACCACCTTTGCCGCCGCAGACTCCGCCGAAATGGCCGCCCTTTACGGCGGCGAAAAGCCCGGCTACATGTACACGCGCTACGGCAATCCCACGCTGCACGCGCTCGAGGAGAAGCTGGCGGCGCTCGAGGCCGGGGAAGCGGCGCTGGCGGCGGCCACGGGAATGGCGGCGATATCCACCGCAATTCTGGGCTACATCGGGTCCGGCGATCACGTGGTCGCGTCGCGCTCGCTTTACGGCGCAGCGTACAATTTCCTCAACAAAAAGCTGCCGCGCATGGGTGCTTGCACCACGTTTGTGCCCTCGCTCGATCCGGCGGACTTCGAGCGCGCCCTGCAACCGAACACGCGATTGATCTATTTCGAAACGCCCACCAATCCCGTGCTGGACGTGCTCGACATCGGCGCGCTGGGGGAACTCGGCCGGTCGCGCGGCGTGCCGACCATGATCGATAACACCTTCGCCAGCCCCGCGCTGCAGCAGCCGCTCAAGCTCGGCGTGACCGTGGTGGTGCACTCGGCCACCAAATACCTCTGCGGTCACGGCGACGCCATGGGCGGCGCGATCATTGGACCGGCGGACTACATCTCCGAGCTGCGGCAGGATGTGCTGCGCGATTTCGGGGGCGTGATGAGCCCGTTTAACGCCTGGCTGATTCTGCGGGGCATCCATACGCTGCATCTGCGCATGCCGGCGCAGTGCGCCAACGCGCGCCAGGTGGCCTCGTTTTTGGCCGGTCATCCCAAGGTGGAACGCGTGAACTATCCGGGCCTCGAGCGCCATCCCGGCCACGCGCTGGCCGCCCGCCAGATGAAGGATTTCGGCGCCATGATGAGCTTCGAGGTCAAGGGCGGATATGAGGGCGGCCGTCAGGTGATGGATCGCTGCCGGATCTTCGCGCGCGCGGCGAGCCTGGGCGATACGCGCTCGCTCATCGTGCATTCGGCATCCACCAGCCATCGCGCCGTTCCGCGCGACGAGCGCCGGGCGATGGGCGTCAGCGACGGGCTCGTCCGCTTGTCGATCGGAGTGGAGGCCGCCGAAGATCTGATCGAAGATCTCGATCAGGCGCTCGCGTTTTGATCGTATTTCTTGAAAGCGAGGAAAATGAGATCACCCCGGTTCAAATCAATCCTTTCCGACAGCCATTTCTGGGTCCCGCTGGCGGTGCTCGCACTGGGAATTCTGCTCATCGCTGCGGTACACTGAGGTCTCAATGGAGCTCGTGATGGAATAATCTGATCCCGGTGCTGACCATCGCCGGGGGAAAACACACAGGAGGGTTCAACAGCATGCCAGAAAAACAGAGAAGGTACGGCCTTTTGAGAATGCTCGGGCTGATATTGAGCCTGACTCTGCTTGCTGCCGTGAGCGCATTCGGCGCTGGTGCAGGCCAGGCGGCAATGCACGCCGACAAGCCTGAAGCGATGTTTCCTCATATGGACGCTGCCATGGGCTATCTGCAGGCGGCTGACAAGCAATTGAAGGAAGGAGAGCCGATCTTTTACGGCCACCGGATCGCCGCCATGAAGCACACCGAGGCCGCCATCGCCGACTTGCAGGCCGGGATCGATGGCTACATGAAGGCTCATCCGAGCACGCAGCGCAACGAGACCATCCCTGAGCCGCCTCCGGCCGAGGCGGGCGACAAGGCTCCGCATATGCAGGGCGCGCTCAAGCTCTTGCAGCAGGCTCAGGCTGAGCTGGAGCAAGCGAAACGGATTTTCAACGGCCGCCGGGTCGAGGGATTGGACGAGACGAAAGCTGCCGTCAACGAGATTCAAATCGGAATGAAGAGCGCGGCGGCTCACAAGAATGAGTAACGGTCCGGCTGAGAGCCGGCCCATTTGATCCCAGCGAACTACCGGAGTTGAGCTGCGTATTGGTGTGTCTTCCGAACGGCGCTCGCTGCATAGTCTCGGCGTGATCTGCGGTTTCGCCGCTGGAGCGTGGCTGGGCGCCGCCGAGGCGCCGACGAAACTTGTCACCACGGGACTCTCGCCGTTTCTCATCTCCCTGGGCATGGTCGCGGGTGTGTTCGTCGGGCGGTGGACACTGCCGGCGGTGCTGAAGGGCACCGGGTTTGTATTTGCCGACATCCGGCGGCGCCGTCATCTTCTGGTCTGGGCGGTGCTGGCCGGGAGCTTGTGGGCGGTCGCCAACACGCTTACGGTTTTCGCCATCCGCGACGTCGGGCTCTCGATCGCTTTCCCGCTTTGGAACACCAATAGTCTGGTCGGCGTTCTTTGGGGCGTCATCTTTTTCCGCGAACTGCGCGGCGCCGGCCGCGACACTTGGGCGAAGGTCGCAGGTGGTGCGTTTGCGATTGTGATCGGAGCGGTGCTGCTGGGGTACACCTCCTCGCACGGCGTCTCACTCTCGCCGCGGCCGCTTTCGGGCGTGGCGGCGGCGCTGGGAGCGGCGCTGCTCTGGGGGACGATGTACATTCCCTATCGCAAAGCGTACCTCAGCGGGATGAATCCATTGTCGTTTGTGACCGTGTTCACGGTGGGAGAGATCGTCACGGTGACGATCCTGGCCGTGAGCTTCGAAGGCGGCTGGCATGCGCTCGGCGAAGCCCTGGCGGACGCGCGACCGTCACTCTTCTGGCTGTTTCTTGGCGGATTCTGCTGGGTGATCGGCGATCTGTTCCAGCAGTACGCGGCCAAATACGTCGGCATTGGACGCGGCATTCCGCTGTCGAACACCAATCAGCTTTGGGGACTGGCCTGGGGCGCGCTGGTGTTCGGCGAGTTGGCAGGCAGCCACGCGGCGGTGCGCGGCCTGGTGCTGCTCGGGTCCGGCATCATGATCGCGGGCGCCATCGCGATTGCCACCGCAGCGGCGCCGTCGGAAGAGCACGCTTCACGGAGCCTGGCCATAATGCGCGAGTGCGCGCGCTATGGCTTGGACGCTAACGAAGTAGAGGCGTCCCTCGCCGGCGTCGACTCCAGCGCTGCGCTGGGGAAGCGTTCGCGAACCGGCGATCTGCTGATCGCAGCCGCTGCGCTGGGCATCTTGGTGTGGCTCGGCGCGTCAGCGAAGCGCCCGGCTCTCATCGTGAGCGTCGGATGGATTGCGATTCTGAGCGTTGCGACGCTGGCCGTGCTGGTTGCGGCGGGGTACTCGCTATGGAAGCGGACGCGTTTCGCTTGAACGCCGGCGAATCAGCCCTTGCGGGCTCTCGCTCTACCGTTCCAGTAGAGCAAGACGCCGATTGCAAGCAGAATGGCCGTCAGGCCGAGCACCTTGCCAACGGCCAGAACCTTGTTGGGCTCGTCCGCACTCGGCAACATCGCGAGCAGAATCGCAAAGGTAGTGGTGGCGAACCCAACTATGCCTACGACGATGGCAACGCGCCTGCCGCCGGGCACGCGGATCACACCGGCTGCGGCAGGCTCGCGCTGCAGGACGATGAGAGAAGCGAACACGAAGAGGTAAGGGATGAAGTAGGTGATGATGCTCATCGACACCAGGACGTCGTAGGCGCCTTTGACGCTGGTGCCCGCCTGGCCGAGGACGATGAAGAGCATGCCGACGAGGCACTGCGTCCAGATCGCTACGTCCGGCGTCTTGTAGCGGGGATGAAGACGGCCGAAGACCGGCGGCAGGTAGCGATCGATCCCCGCCACAAACGGCAGGCGCGCGGTGGCGGCAAGATAGGCGCCCGATGCGCCCAGGTTGCTGAGCGAGATCAACAGGGCGCAGACCGGGATCACCCAGAGCAAGCCCAGGTGCTGCCCGGTGACGGAGAGTGCCTGGATGAGACCTTGAATCTCGCTTACTTCCCGGCTGGGCACCGCGAGCAGTACGAAAACCGTGCCCAGGATGTAAAGCAGCGTGACGATCGCGCCGGCGGTCAGGAGTGCAAGAGGTATATTGCGGCGCGGCTCCTTGATCTCCTCCGCCATGAAGGACGCGGCTTCGCATCCGCCGAACGCAAAGGCGAGCGAGGCCCAGAACAGCAGGTCCTTGATGTGGAAGCTGGGCACAAAAGATGCCGCCGTGAAATGAGTCGCCGATCCATAGTGGCGCCAGGAGACCAGCCCCAGCGCGATCACGATCAACACCGGAAGCCACATGCCAATCGCGCCCAGATTGTTCAGCCACTTTCCGAGATTCAGGCCGAGCACGTTGAGCACCGTCGGGAGCATGAGGCCGAGCAGCGAGAACCCCAGGAAGTAGAGCCGATTGGAAGCGAGCGATTGCCACCGCGAGCCGCCGATAAACAATGCGTTGCTGGCGGCGAAATACAGGATGGCAGGAAAGTAGGGCAAATTGCTGGTCCAATAGGTCCAGGCGGAAATGAAGCCCGCGAAATCGCCGAAGGCACGCTTGCTCCACACGTAAAGTCCGCCTTCTTTCGGGTAGCGCGATGAGAGCTCGACGACGGAAAGCGCGAGAGGAATGTAGAAAGCGGCCCAGGCCATGATCCAGACCACGATAGAACTTGGTCCGGCCGCGGCAGCCGTGGCAATCCAGCGCAAGCTGATGCCGGTCACGATATAGAACAGCACCAGGTCACGCAAACCCATCACGCGGACGGGACGGACGGTTTGGGTCAT
>JASHPE010000363.1 GCA_030038235.1 Terriglobia bacterium | reverse complement strand
CCATGATGCGCATCAGCAACGCGGCGAGACTCGCGCCGATCGAAGCCATGAGGCCGTCGGTGCCCAGGTACCCCCAGGCGCAGACGGCGCAGGCGAATCCCAATACCAGATTCGCAACATAGACGGGGATGCCGCGGGCGCGAATCCGCCAGGCGCGCGGCAGAAATTCGCGCGGCGTCCAGTCGCAAATAAGAGCGGTGAGAATGGCGGCGCAAACGGCCGCCGTAAGATCGACCCAGGAAACATCGGACATTTCATCCCCCTGCCACGCGTTTGAGTGGCGTTGCTGCTCGGAATCGGCCGCCCTGCCCTGCCCGGAGCCGGTTGTCCATCGGCGCTCTGATCTTGCGCCGGCGCTCCGTTCTCCGGGGCGGGCTCTCATGCGAGAGGCTGACCCCGCCCGCTCGCCGCGGAATGCCAAACGCGGAGATCTGGGCAGGGCAGGACGGCCGGAGATTTAAGCCGCTTCCGCATCCGCACGTTGAATCCAGGCCATCGGGAGGCCGTTGCCGTGATGTATGCCGAGAACAACCAGCATGTGATCGCCCTCCTTGACGCCGAGCGCGATCCGCAACGGAACCGGCAGATACATTCCCACCGATTTCCCCGAACGGTGCAGGCTGAGGAAAAGCGCTCGCGCCTTTCCGCGTCCGCGCTTGCGGGGCTTTGCTCCTGACTTTTTGTTTTTCACCATCCCTGCTCCTTTGCCTGATTGCGGATGTAGATGGCCATCTCCACCAGCTCTTCCACTTCGTGATAATGCTCGGCCCGTACCGCGCGATCCTCCAGGCATTGCAGGAGTCGGTATAGGCGTTTGCTGGTGAACTCGATCGTGAAGATGGCCTTGCGGTTAGCGGATACGCCCTGGGCGCGGAGGCGGTCCTGCTCCTCCGCGTCGGGGCGCTCGGAAGCGTGCGAAACGTGCAATGCGTGAGGTTTAGAGCTCATGCCGCTCTCCCCGGAACTGAGATCGAAAAAGGCCGATACTTAGGGAGAAGCCCCCGAAGATCAAGACGTTGCACCCTCGGCGAGAGGGCCTTAAATTGTCGGGAATTGGCGAACGGGGCAACGGGGCGGGCGACAGAAATATATCTTATCAGACGCTTTCGATAAGCGGGACGAGTAGTCCGCGCCGCGAGCGCTCAACCCTCTCGGAGGCCGATTTTGACGCAGCGGACTGCCCTGCTGCCCCATGCTTGCGGTCGATTCGCCGGTCGTGCGAGAATCGGCTTGTCTGGGTGTGTCAAATCAGGCTGTGTATTCCATGAGCCGCGAATGGGAGTCGAAATCGAATCATGGCGACTACGAGCATAGCTGTTCCGGCGCAGGTCTCGGCAAAGCCCGGCTGGATTATCTCCGGACGCACTGACGCGCTCTGGTTCACGGTGGGCGGCGCCGCGGCGGCGTACATCTTCTGGGCGCTTTGGCGATTCACCCACGTGCCGCTGCTGCTGCTGGTGGCGATCTGGGCCATCGTTTTCGACGAAACCCACGGATTCGCCACGATTTCCCGCACCTATTTCGACTCCGAAGAGCGCGCCAAGCGCGGGAAATGGCTTTGGCGGAGCCTGCTGTTCTTCCTGGCGATCGGGCCGGTGATGATCCTGCTGCATCTGGGCGACTGGCTGGAGCTGGCGACTGAGCTGTGGGGTTATTACCACATCTTTAAGCAGCACTACGGCTTCCTGATGATGTACAAGAAGAAGAATCGAGACTTCAATCCTACTGATTTAAAACTGGATAAGGTCTTCTTCTTCGCCGCCTTCTACTTCCCCTTCCTCACCTACCCTCTGCACGACAAAGATGCAGCGGCGATGCTTCCCTTCCCGATCATCCCGCGCGCGGCCATCGTCTACGAAGATACCCTGCTGTTTCTGGTGATCCTGATTACCCTGGTCTATCTGGCGCGACAGGTTCAGAAGGTTCGGCTTGGTCTGCCGCTGAACTGGCCCAAGCAATTGCTCTTTGCCGCGGCCATCCCCGTCAATTACCTGCTCTTCCGCAGTGGCATGCCCCTGCTGGGCGTCTATGCGGCGGTCACCATCTTCCACAACATTCAGTACCACCGCCTGGTGTGGTTCTACAACCAGAACAAGTACGGCGTGGACCCCGAGCGCGCTCGCAATTATGGCGTGGCGACGCTCATCAACAGCCGATGGCTGTTCTACGTAGCCGCGGCGGCGCTCTACGCCGTCATCTTCGACGTGGTGCCGCGCTTTGTGCTCAAAGACGGTGTGGGATTGATGAACGTGGGCCAGCGCAACGAGGTGATCTTCTCGTTCTTCGCCGCGCCCGGCCTGCTGCACTACTGGATCGACGGGCACATCTGGAAGGTGCGTCACGACCCCGAGCTGCGCGAGCATCTGAAGCTGTGACCGCTATCTCATCCGACAATCGTAGTGGTGGGAATGTCCGGCTTCTGGCCGGGCGGGATGCGCGGCGGCGCGCCCTGCGATTCGGGTTTCGCCATGGCGGGTTCGAGCAGTTGTTCCTTGCGCCAGACGAGCGTGTTGGTGTCGTAGGCGGCGATCTCAAAGCCCTGGCCGTGCGTGATGGCGTCGCAGGGGCAGGCTTCTACGCAGTACCCGCAGAAGATGCAGCGGTTGTAATCGATGTTGTAGACCTTGGCGTAGCGCTCCGACGCGCTGATGCGATGTTCGCCCGTGTTGTCCGCCGCCTCGATGTAGATGCAGTTGGCCGGGCACGCGGCCGCGCACAGGAAGCACGCTACGCACTTCTCCAGGCCATTTTCGTCGCGGCGCAGGATGTGGGTGCCGCGGTATCGATCCTCGAAGTGGACGGCCTCCGCCGGATAATTCTCCGTCACCGTCGGCGCCACCATGTTCTTCCAGGTGATGGTCAGGCCCTTGCCGATGGCCGCCGCTGAGTCCACAAATTCTTTGACGATATTCGCCATAGCCGGATCGTTCTCCCCCTGCCAGTATAGGGTTGTACGCAGGAGTGGGTCAACCAACAGCGGCAACGCATTTACTGGCCTGCCGAAGCAGGAACGCAGACCCTGTTCGCATGCAGAAGATCGACCGAGTGGATCTCGCTGGTGATGGCGATCGGCTCAGGCCCCTTCTTTTTCGGCGGTTCCGCCAGGAAGGTCAACAGATACTGATTTTGCAGCCGTTGATTCATCTCGTCGAGATAGGGCGAAAACGACGGCGGAGCCTGCCGCCCCATCAGGTAGTAGGACTCCCCACCGGCTTCCGACGAAAGCTGCGACAGGAAATTCTGGCCCCAGTAAGTGAGCCGGCGGCTGCGCCCGCGCCCCGCGCCGGGCGTATAGACTGAAAACACCACAACGCCCCCGCACTGGGCGTCCTGAACGGCGGCGTCGACGTAGGGATCCGGGTAAGCCCCCCTGTAGAGCGTATCGATCCCGGAGGTGATCATCAGAACCTCGCGCCGCGGCGTGGCGGAGCTCACAGTCCAGCGTTTGATGAAGTCCGACACGGACGTGTACGGGCTCGCCTCGGCCCCGAAATACCCGAGCGCCAGCCGCAGGGACTTCGCCGCCGCCGCATGATCCGCGGTGAAGTTCTGGGCAATGGAAACCGTTCCGTTGTGCATGTAGCCGACCGCAACCAGCGTAGTCGGCGCCTGCTCGGCGATGAAGTTCTTGATGTCATTCAGTTGAACTCCCAGGCTGGATCCGGAGGCCTCGTCGATCAGCACCGCCAGGGCCAGCCCTCCGTAGTTTGCCGTGGCTGGCACCCAGTCCGTGACCGGCCGCACATCGTGTCCCATGTGAACGATCACGTCGCGCTGTGAAATCGGCGGTACCTGGTTGCCGTGCTTCGGCTTGACGGTGACGACCATCTGTACGGGTACGCCCGCGCCTGCTCCCGGTTGCTGGGCAGCGGCTGGCGAGGGAATGGAGAACAGCAAAACGATCGCAGCAAGGAACGTCGCCAAAACCGGGATTCTCATGATCTGTCTCCTCCTGTGATCTCGAGCAGGAACTCAACCGAAGTCAGCTTAACGCCGTGCTGGCCACGCCCGCAAGCGTTTGATCTCAAAAGCAGTTTACGCTTCAATGAAGTCCGTGTGACGCTGGTAGACGAAAGAGCAGTATCTGAATGATTTGGAGCCCTTGACACCGGGGGGAGGAAAAATGAGACGACTCGCGCTGTTCATGGTGCCACTTCTCGCGGCGTGCATCATCCGAAATCGAGCGCCTGGCGCTCGGCCTGCGCCGGCAGTTCAGAATGGCGGCTCTTTGCCGGTGTGCGGATCGCACTGGCCGATCACGGCAGACACTTACGCCAACGTCGCCTGCCAGCGTAACGGCGTGACGTTCTTCTATCCCGGTCGCGATCGTTTGTGGAGTTTTCAAAGTACGGGCAGAGTTCCCGTACGGCCGATCAGGCCGGAGGACTTCGTGATCGTGTCCGATCCCGACGGGCCCTACGCGTTCATCGTCTGCCCGAAAAACTGCCGCGCCGGATGGTCTGTAAAGGCGGGCCAGTCGTTGACCGGGACGCTCACTTTCAGCGTCTCGGGCGCAATCAGGACGGGACTCGCAATTAAGGCCGCTCGAGTTACCGGCGATGGCCGCATCACCGCTTACGAAGAGATCACCGATGCCGGGGTCGGTTCCAGGTTCAATTGCAGCCTGCTGGACACTCCGCCGTGCCCTATGAAAGACATCATGTACGGCACGGCGGGGTCGTTTACTCCCTCCGAGCACCAGGTGAAGTTCACGTGGACCCTGAGCGGCGGCGACCATGGCACGGCCAGCATCCAGGAGTGGAGCCAGCACTTCCAGCCCGAGGGCGTGCCCATGAGACGACCGCCACCGCGATAGACACTTTCTCGTCCTTTGCGTCGCTCCAGAGTTCAGCGCAGAGAATCCTGAGAGCACCCAGACGTACGGGCGGCCCTTGTGGCCGCCCACCTGAGGGCGCGCGCGAGGAATGCGCCGCATTGGGCGGCCACAAGGGCCGCCCGTACGTCTGAAATCAGGACACTACCCACCGGTTGAATACCGTGAGGCGCGGTCATACAATAGGCAACCGCACCGGATTTACCGCGAGACAGGAGAATACGTGCCCAAGCGCCGCCCCGCGTACGAGCCCAAACCTATCGACACCTCCAAAGTGAAGCTGACCGAGGACATTCTCGATCTCACGGAGCGCCTGGCGGAAAATACGCACGCCGTCTGGGCGCGCCAGCGCCTCGCTGACGGCTGGCGCTACGGCCCCCGGCGCGACGACGTACGCAAAGAGCATCCGAGCCTGGTGCGTTACGCGGAACTCTCGGAATCGGAGAAGGAGTATGATCGTCAAACCGCGATGGAAACGCTGAAGGCTATCATTGCTCTGGGATACCAGCTCGAGAAGACCATGTGATCGGATGGTCGAGCGATTGAGCCAGCAGTGACCGTTCGGACCTCAGGGGCCGGCCATGGCTTCCGAGGGCAGGAGGCGCCGAGGTGCGTGAAAATAATCCATCACGCTCAGTCAAACCTGCGGATTCCCGGCTGCCGCACAAGGCTGTCGAGCGCGTGGATGACATGGACGACTCCCGCGACGGTCCCTCCATGCAGCCTCTTCACGATGCCTTGCTCGAATGCCAGCAGCTAATCGTGCCGAGCTTCCGCCGAACGGACCGGGCGGCGATCAGGTACCAGAAATTGTATCGAGTTTTCGCCTACGCCGCGGCGACGGGAGGAGCTGCTGCTGTCGTGCTCGCCACTTTCCAGCTTTCAGACCTCTCCTGGTCCGCGCGCGTCGTGAACTGGGAAGCGGTTGCGGCTTTCCTGACTCTCCTGATTGTCCTGCTTGGCATGGCGCTGTCGCTGAAAGACCGTTGGCTTCTGGAGCGCTTTAAGGCGGAACGTTTGCGAATGTTGAAGTTCAATTTTCTCATGGAGCCCGCCGCGTGGGGCGAACGCCGAGACCCGCGAGCCCTGAGAGATGAGCTTTCGAATCGTGTGGAGGAAATCACGGCTTCCACGTTTTCGGCGCTGCAAGGTTGGGTGACCCGAAATTCAGTGCCCAGGTTGCAAGAGGCGCCCGAGAACCACCTGGCTCCGGAGGCTCTGGCCGAATTGGTTCACTACTATCGCCGCAAGCGCCTCCACGTGCAGATGGAGTATCTCTCCCGGGCCACCGTCCGCAACTTTTTCAGCGACCTCCGCATGCGGCTGGCGGGATCCGCCATGTTCTTTGGGAGCGTCGCCTTTGTCCTCGCGCATCTGGCCGTGCAGTGGAGCCACGGCGAAGAGCATTGGAACAGGGGCCTGATGTTTGCGGCGGCCGCGCTGCCCGTGGTCGCCGCGGGGTTTCGCACCCTTCGTACCGCCCAGGAGTACGCCCGCAATGCTTCACGCTTCGAGGCTACGCATGACTCCTTGAGCTTGCTCTCGGAAAGACTCGGCAAGGCGCAGAACGCATCGGCGGTATTCCGAGAACTCGGCTTCTGCGAACACGTGCTCGAGTCCGATCTTCGCGAGTGGATGCGCCTGATGGTGGAGGCAGAGTGGTTTGGGTAGGCCGTAGGGGAAGATCTTGCCGTCCCTTTTCAAGCCGGGTTTTTCGATGAGCGACGTTTTCATCAGCCACGCTGAAGAGGACGCGGACATCGCGCTGGAGATCGCGCGAGGTCTAAACTCCGCTGGGTATACGACGTGGTGCTATGAGGAAGACAGCGACCCAGGAGCTTCTTACCTCAAACAAATCGGTGAGGCCATTGAGGACTGCCAAGCCGTGGTCCTTGTGATATCGGCAGCCTCACTGGGCTCGGATCAGATCACGAGAGAGGTCGAATTCAGCCATGAGGTGCGAAAGCGACTGGTTCCCCTACTAAAGGGACTGTCACATCTTGAGTTTCAAAGCCGGCGGGCCAGTTGGCGAGTGGCTCTTGGAACCACCTCAACCATTGGCATACCGTCGGCTGGCATCTCCGCAATTCTCCCGCGGCTTGTTCGAGGACTGCAGGGGCTTGGCGTGACGCCAACTGAGCGCGAACGCGCCGAGCTAGAGCGCGCCTTAAGGGAGAAGGCCGAGGCGCAACGCCAGGCTGATGAGAAAGCCGAGCAAGATCGGCGGGCGCGTACCGAGGCGGAACGTAAAGCGCGAGAGCAAGCGAAGGCTGAGCGAAAGCTCAAGGCAAAGGCTGTACAAGAGAGAAGTGAGCGCGAACGCGCCGACGCAGAGGCCAGCGAACGAGCCGAAGCTGATCGGAAAGGTCGGCAAGAGCCCGAGGAGCATGATCGTGAGAGGGGCCGCTCACCGGGGACTGTGAGGGAGAATCCAAGAGACGGGCTCAAGTATGTTTGGATACCACCTGGAGCATTCGCGATGGGATGCTCGAGTCTGACAGTGAACTGTCTTGCTGATGAAAAACCCGTGCACCAGGTAGAGATCAGTAAGGGCTTCTGGCTGGGGCAGACGCTGGTGACCGTGGCCGCCTACAAACGCTTCGTTCGGGAAACCAGTACTCGGATGCCGTCTCCGCCAGGCTTCAACCCGGGATGGGAGAATGGGCAGATGCCCATCGTCAATGTGGGGTGGCATGATTCCAGGGCCTACTGCGCCTGGGCTGGGGGGCGTCTACCCACGGAAGCGGAGTGGGAATATGCAGCGCGCGGCGATAGCCTAGACGCGCGTTACGGGCCCCTGGACGACATTGCATGGTGCGGGAGCAACAGTGACGGCGGCACTCATGAGGTTGGGCAGAAACGACCGAACAGTTTCGGGTTGTACGATACGCTGGGGAATGCCTGGGAGTGGGTCAATGATTGGTACGACCTGAAATACTACCAGAGTAGTCCGGTTATCGACCCTGCGGGACCCGCGGTCGGCCAGTGCCGAGTCCTTCGGGGCGGCTCCTATGCTATGGATGCAGTTTATGCCCGCGTCTGCTGTCGGCACTATTTTCGCGATGTCTTTTCCGCAGACTACGACATAGGCTTCCGTTGTAAATGGGGAGTCAGTAATCCTTGACTCGCTTCGTTCTCCCCCATCGTCCGTGGTCCAGGCAGCCTCCGGAGCCTAGCTTACGGACTGCCGCTCAGGCACTTTCATCGGTCCGTTGAACTCTTGACTCTCTTGAACTGCCATGCCCGCAGGCAACTACGACGTCTTCATATGTTATCGCCGAGAGAGCGGCGCGGCCGAGGCGCGCCTGATACGCGAGAAACTCGTTCAAAAAAACTGGCGTGTATTCCTTGATGTCACAGACCTCAAGAAGGGATACTTCGATGAAGCACTGCTGACGCGGATCGCCGAGACCCCGAACTTCATGGTTGTCCTCTCTCCAAACTCGCTCGACCGATGCGTTGACCGGCGGGATTGGTTGCGACAAGAGATAGCCCAGGCCGTCAAAACGGGCAGGAACATCATTCCCGTCCTCATGCCCGGCTTCAACTTTCCTCCCGACATGCCTCCGGATATTCGAGATCTGCCAAGGCATCAAGGACTCGATTATTCGCATCGGTACTTCGACACCATGATCGGGGAAATAGAGCAGGCCTTGGAGCGGGAAAGGGTGGAGATCGAGCAGCGGGGCGTGCGCGTCGCGAGCCCGCAAGAAATCTTCGGAGATCCTGCCCGACTCGTGGGACTGTCAGTCAGCTCGTATCAATTGATTCAGTTCATAGGGGCGGGCGGCAGCGGACTTGTATATCGCGCGACGCAGAAATCATTAGGCAGAGCGGTCGCGCTTAAGATTTTCTATCCGCTAGCCGACTCACACTCTCGAGTGTACGAATTATTCGAACGTGGGTTTCGCGCCTTAGGCGCGCTCGATCATCCGCACATCGCCAAAGTGCTTGATTTCGGCCAGGGCGAAATGTTTGACCTCTCCGTCCTATACACCGCGGTGGAGTACGTTAAGGGCGTTACGCTGGATGAATGGAGCAGAAATCTAGACGGGCAGCCTGATGCTGGCCGGCTGAGGCTACTTGCCGCTCTGCAACTCGCTGAAGCCTTGTGTGCCGCGCATGAGACAACCTATACGGATCAGCTTGGGTTTGAAGTCCGGGGCGTGCTCCACGGCGACATAAAGCCGGCAAACGTGCTGGTCGGCGGCACGGGAGAAATAAAACTGCTCGATTTCCTGCTAATCGATCTGCAGCGATTGCAAGATCCTCGGGTAATTCCCCCAGAGTATCTGCGCCGAGAGCAGCCACTGACGGGTGCCTTTGGCACACCCGGATTCATGGCACCCGAACAGGAGAAGCAAGGCTTGGTCACCATCAAAACCGACATCTTTGGATTGGGGCTCACCTTTCGCTCTCTGTTGGCGCCACGGGCGCCACACGCCGTTGCAGCCCTCATGGCGCTTCATAACGATCAAGGTTTGCCCAAGTCCCTGCGAGATCTTTGTGAACAAATGGTGCAAAGCTCTCCGGATCTGCGTCCTCCAAGCATGCGCGTAGTTCTGGAGCGGCTCAATGTCATCTATAAGACAACCTACGAGGAGCCGGGGGTCTTCGCCAAAGCGGGCAGATGGTTGAGAAGAAAGCGATAGACCTGTCATGCTGATTTGCTGTTGAGGTTTTCGGAGTCTGAACTGGACATAACGCAGCGCACATGCGTGACGCCGACAGATCTGATCTGTCCCAAAATGGACTTGGCAGCCTCATCTGACAATCGCATGATCTGCCGACAGCCGCTGAGGGTGACGGAGACGCGGCTGGTAGGTCCCGGTTTGGAGCACACAAGAAACCAGGAGCCGGAGACTCAATGGGAAATCGCATCGCCACCATAAATGAAGACGCTCTCAAAACAGAGTGCGACGTTCTGGTTCTCAAGTACGCGCAGGCACTCTACGGAATCGACGCCGCAGTTGCCCTAATTCTGGGGCTTGCCTACGAGTGGACACAAATCAAGCCAGGTGATCACCGGCTTGCGCCGTCCAACAGCAAGCTGGGCTGCCGTAACGTTCTGTTTCTCGGGGTGCCCACACTTGACGATTTCGGCTACGGAGACATACGAAGCTTCGCTAGGAGGGCGTTAGCGCTCCTGCCCACGTTGAATGTTGCGCACTCGGTGGTGGCGATGACCATGCACGGTGTCGGCTTCGGGCTCGACGAGCGAGAGGCCTTCACGGCGCAGATCGCGGGTCTTCTCGAGTACTTCTCGTCGGCGTCTCCGGGCGAAGCGCCCGACCGCGTGTTGATCGTCGAGAGCAATGCCGCGCGTTTCCGGCGAATCAGCACCGTGCTCGCAGAAATCGACACGAGCAGCGCGGAAGCCGCTCTCCGAGGTGGACAGGCAACGCGCCCGGCGCTTCCCGACGCGGGTGTCGCATCGGATTCCAAGAGGCTGGTCTTCGTTGCGATGCCCTACACGGAGCAAATGGAAGACGTATTTGAATTCGGCATCAGGGAGCCTGTTAATGCGGCCGGATGCCTTTGCGAGAGATGCAACCGCGATGCCTTCACGGGAGATGTCCTGGACCGCATCAAGAGCCGCATTGGGCAGGCCGATGTCGTTGTCGCCGACATGACGGGATCGAACCCCAATGTCTACCTGGAGGTCGGCTACGCGTGGGGAAAAGGCGTGCAAACCCTCCTGGTCGCTCGTGATGGCGAAGATCTCAAGTTCGACGTGAAGGGCCACAAGTGCATTTTCTATAAAAACATCAATCATTTGAGGAGGCAATTGACCGACTTTGTGGGCCGACTGCTCGCGAAGTAACGGCTTCGGAGTGAGGATCATGGACCTATCACGTTGTGGAACGACGCCGTGCGGCCATCTGGGCACGGCCCCTTCCTCTCCGACGAGATCTCGCTCCTGGAGGGTGCCATTCTCTCAGCTCCGCCTGATGAAAATGGCTAGCCTTCTGACGCGGTAGGCAGTTCCCTGCCGCTCTGAACGTGGAGATAATCACCAATGGCAGCAGTGGAGGGCCTGTGTTCAATTCTGCGGGGCAGGCCATTGGCATTGCCACTTTCGGGTCGCCCGCTGCTTCGGAACAAAAAGACTCGGCAGGCTTCAATTTCCTTGTTCCGATCAACATCGCCATGGAATTCGTGCGGATGGCCGGTGCCAAACCTGAGCCGGGGCCATTTGATGGACATTGGGCGAGGGCGCTTGACCTGTTCGCGGCGGGGAGGACCCACGCCGCAATTCCAGAATTTGACCAAGCGCTCCGGCTTATGCCCGACTTGCCCGATGGTACGGTGTCGAGGCACGCGCGTGCTGGGAGACCGACAAGCACTGGCTAATCGCCGTGGTTTCAATCGGGCTTCTTGCGTTTGGCTTTCTCGTCCTTCGCGACGCGCGGTCCCTGCTCTGAGGACACGATTTCCGCAAACCACCCGTACGGCAGCTCCTCAACCGCCTGTTGTTCGCGCTTATTGCGGCAGCCTTCCGGTACCCCTCCAACAGCTCCAGCTCTAACCCGCCGACACGAGCCGCCGGTCCCGGACCAGCGGCTCCGCCGCCTGCCTTGCGGAAAGGCTCCCGCCTTTCCCAAACAGTGTGGCAGATCACCTCAAAAAAAGAATAAGGCTTTGCCGCCGGCCCGGAAAGCCCGAGGCTTTCCGCAAGGCAGGCGGCAAAGCCGCGACACACACTGCCGACAAGAATATTCGCCGCCAGCAAAGCCGCGGACGCACACACTGCCCACAAAGGACTATTCACTTGAAACTTATCGCTTTTATGATACACTCGAATCGTAGTCAACCGTCGGGGCAAGTGTCCGCTTGCGCTTGGCTGGGTGGGGCTGGCCGGCGCCTGCAGCTAGAGCCATGTCCCTGCGTAAACATCCCGGTTACACGGTCCGAAGCCTCGCCGCCAGCAACTTTCAGTCTAGCCTCCGGAGATCGACCTACAGCTCCAAAAACATCCCGAAAAACGTAACCGAAGCGCCCCGCCAAAGCCGGAATGTCATGTGGAATCAGAAGGGTGGCGGGATTTTGGGAAAATTACCGTTAAGGGGCGCCCCCGTGTTCGCAAAACTTGAGTTTTTCGAGTTTTGCATCCCACTGATTCGCTTCGCTTTGAAGGACAATCTAGCCGACACTCCTCAACCCACAGGCGAAAAAACAGGCAAAAACGCCCCCGCTCTAACATCCACGATTCAAAGGGCAAAAAAAATTATTTCGGTTTGGAATCAACAACATTCCGGGTTTGGGGAGGTCAGGCGAAAATGGGAATGTCCTTTGAAATCAGTAAAACGGGTGTACATGGAGAACAATGTTTACAAAAATGACGAAACGGGAATGTGGTTTGGAATCAGCGAGATGACCTTAATTCGAGAAAAGTCGAAATATGAAAAACGCGCCCCCATCAAAACGGGAATGTGGTTCATAATCAACAAGATGTCAATTTGGGCGCAGCCAGCAAAAGGTCGATTTTACTTACCAGTAACGAGCGCGACGAAGACGCCTGAGCGGTCCGAATGTGCCGATTTCGCAGGAAAACCGAGGTTTTTCGAAGGATCCGTGGCGCGAGCCGGTGATGCCTTGGCACCACGGCTCGCCCGTCCCGTACAAGGCGCTCATTCTAAAAGACATTCCCGAAATGAGAGGCGGGAGGCAGGAGACGGGAGACAAGCCTTTGCGCTTGCAAAACGCCCTGGAGATTCCGATTTGTCGAGTCGTGCGTCTCTCCTCACTCGCGTCTTGTCTCCCGTCTCTCGCTTCTTGTCACTAGCCTCTCGTCTCCCGTCTCTCACCGCCTGTCTCTTGCCCTCTCGTCTCTTGCCTCTCGTTTCTTGTCACTTGCCACTCGCCACCTGCCACTTGCTTCTATGCAACCCGCTGCCGGAGAGGAGAATCGAACCTGCAAGAAAGCGGCCGGACGCATCGCCATTGCCGCAGGGCCGATACAGTTGTAGACTGGGCGTAGGTCGGGAATCGGCAAGGGGCGGGCGCATGCCCGCAGGCGAGGAGACCGCATGAAGAAAGCAATCCACCTCTTAATAGCGGCAGTCATACTGCAAGGAAGTCTGACGCTGCTCGGAGCTTCTCCCCAGGGCGGCGCTAACGGCCAGACCGGCCAGGCTACGCCGGGCGGTCAAGCTGCGCAGGCCGGTCAAACTGCTCCCGCTGGTCCAACGAGTCAGCCTGCTCAGAGCGGCCAGCAAAGCGGCCAAACCAACTCGAGCGCGCCCGCGCCGTCGGCGTCGACACCGGCAGCCCCAGGTGCAGGATCGAGCGCTGCAGCGCCGGCCGCTGCTAATCCGGCAGCCCCGGCTTCCATGCAGAGCCTGACCTCGATGCAGGCTCCGTTCGACCCGACCAAGACGATCATCATTCTGCCGCGCGGCAGCGTGATCCACATGAAGCTTCAGACCACGCTTACATCCAAGACCAACAAGAGCGGCGACAAGTTTCAGGGCATGGTAACGCAGCCCGTAGTGGCGAATGACAAGGTGCTGGTTCCCGAAGGCAGCATGGTGGACGGTCACGTTGTGATGGCCAAGTCTTCCGGACGCATTGCCGGACGCGCCTCGATGCGCATCGTGCTCGACCACATCAACACGCCCGATGACGTGAACTTCAACCTGAATGCCGATCTCCAGGATTTCTCCACCTCCACTTGCACGAAAGGGATCGGTGACAACGAAGGCACAATCAAGGGCTGCGGCAAGAGCAAGAAGAGCGCCGCTGAAGCCGCGGGGATTGCGGGCGGCATTGGCGCGGCGTCGGGCGCCAGCAT
Organism: Terriglobia bacterium; assembly: GCA_030038235.1. Lineage (GTDB taxonomy): Bacteria > Acidobacteriota > Terriglobia > UBA7540 > UBA7540 > Gp13-AA77. The sequence goes on along the minus strand of JASHPE010000363.1, from coordinate 6,439 downwards.
CGGCGCTACCGAGGACATGATTTGCCGGTACTATGGCTGCCCCGGCCAGGACCCCAATATCCTCAAAGACGCCGGAATCGGAGCGGCCATCGGCGGCGGCACGGCGTTGATGTACAGCTTGCTGCGCCACGAGAAGCAGATCGTACTCGTCTCCGGCTCCGAGCTTACTTTTGTAGTCGACCGCACCGTGGAACAGCAGCCTTCGACGACTACGGCTGACGCGGGCGGGTCGTAGCGCGGGCATTTCGCCGGCTGTGGCGCGGGCGTCTGGCCCGCTTTGGCGTGCAGCGCCTGGGAGCGCGGGCATCCTGCCCGCTCGTGAATCGCGATGAAATCGACCGCCCGCATCGCCGGGATCGTGCTGGGAGCGCTGATGGTTTTCGGGCCGCTCGGCGCCTCCACGGACGACACGGACTCCTTCGTGATCCCCGCCGGCACCACGCTGGACGTTGAGCTCACCAGCACCATCAGCACAAAATCAAACCAGACCGGCGATCTCTTCATGGGCAAAACCAATGAGCCCATCATCTACCACGGCGAGGAAGTTGTGCCCGAGAGCAGCGTGGTGGAAGGACACATCACCTTCATCCAGCCGGCCGGACGCGTGAAGGGCAAGGCGGAAATGCGGCTGGTGCTCGACACCATCAAGATTCCGAGCGGCCAGAAGTACGCCATCAAGGCGTCTTTGAAGGACACCAACGCCCAGGGCGTGACCGTCAAGAAGGACGAGGGCACGGTTGAAGGTCCGGGCAAGAGCGTGAAGTCTGCCGCCAAGGAAGCCGGCATCGCGGCAGGCGGAGGAGCGGCGCTCGGCGCCATGGTGACCCGTAGTGGAGAAGGCGCGATGTACGGCGCCGCCGCCGGGCTGGTCGCCGCCGTCGTCCATACCATGGCGAAGCATCACGGTGCGGCAGTCCTGCCCGCCGGTTCGGACGTGACTTTTCTGATTCCCACCGAAGTAACGGCCACCAAGACCGACAAAGACGCGGGCGTCCTGGTGGTGCCGGGCGCCCACTGAGAAATCCCTCCCGCCAGACCGCCAGGTAGCCTCGATATGTCAGCTAAAGCTTTTGCCGCAGATGGGCGATGATCTGCCGGCCGTGGAAGCGTCCGTTCTCGATGAAGATCTCGTTGGTTCGCTTGCCGGAGACGACCACGCCGGCAACGTAGAGGCCGCGAACATTGGTCTCGAGCGACTGCGCATCGCAGTCCGGACAAAAGCTCGAAGGATCCACTTGAACGCCGGCGCGCCGGAGCAAGCCTATGTCGGGATGATAGCCGGTGAGCGCGAAGACGAAGTCGTTCCCGATCGGGAAGCGCTCGCCGCGCGCGTCTTCGATCTCGATCGAGTCTTCACCAATCGCCGTGACGCGGCTCTCGAAATAAGCGCGGATGGATTTCTCCTTGATGCGGTTTTCGATGTCGGGCCGGATCCAATACTTGATGTGCCGGCTGAGCTGGGCGCCGCGGTAAATCAGGCTAACGGCAGCGCCGTGCCGGTAAAGGTCAAGGCTCGTAATCGCCGCCGAATTCGCGCCGCCGATCACCGCCACCTTGCGTCCGTAGAAGGCATGACCCTCAAGCGCGTAGTGCGAGACGTTGGGCCGGTCCTCGCCGGGAATGCCGAGCAGGTTGGGGCGATCGTAATATCCGGTGGCCACGATCACCTTGCGCGCGGCGTATTCGGTGGCGCGTCCGCTCGCGCTTGCGGCCGTCAGGCGAAATCCGCCCTCCTGCGGCTGGATCGCGGTCACGCACTGGTCGGGACGCGTGGGCAGCTTGTAGAAACTCGCGGCGGCGCGGTAGTATTCGAGCGCGTCGGAGCGCGTGGGCTTGAGATTGGTGCAGGCAAAGGGCAGGTCGCCAATCTCCAGGCGCTCGCGCGTGGTGAAGAAAGTCATATTTGCGGGATAGCTGAAGATCGAGTTGACGAGGCATCCTTTCTCGAGGATCAACGTGCTCAAGCCGGCGCGTGTGGACTCGATGCCGCACGCGAGTCCCGTCGGTCCCGCGCCCACGATCAACACGTCGACAGTTTCCGCCATTCGCGCACCGTTTCCTTACAGCGTCCGATAGACACCGGCACCCAGCGCGCAGCGAAAGTACTACAGCATCGCGCGACCGGCCGGCTATTCCTTTTTTAGCAGATTTCCCAACTCGCTGCGGAAGCGTTCATAGACGGCCAACAATTCGGGCGTGGCTTCGACGCTCTGGGTGTGCCAGACAAAGGCTTGCCCCGCTTCGCGCTCGACGAGCATCGCGAGCCCATCGCCGAGCAGGTATCCGGCTTGTCCGAACGGCCGTACCTCGCCGCCGCTCGCGTCGATCAGGGCAACGAATCCGTCGCGCTCCGCGCCGACGTAGCGCTCATAGCGTGGCAGGGTGACGAATCGGAATCCGGCCTGGAGCAGCTTTTCGAGCGTCGCGACCTGCGAGGGCGTCAGATCCATCGCGCTACTCGCTGCGCGGAGCGTCTCGCTTCGGCTCTCAAGATTCGCCCGATTCGAGGCTGTCGATGACGCTGCGCAAGGCACGGATCACTTGCTCGCGTTCCGCCTGCCGCCCGCGGAATCGCAGGGTGAAGCTGAACTCGCGCTGCGGCGCCACGAATCGAAAGACCGATTTCTGCGGCTTCTTCTCGTGACGCTCGGCGCGAGCCTCGTCGCGATTGAGCAGGCCCGCCGCGAATCGTCGCGCCACGTCGCGCATACGACCTTCGCTCGGCTGTCGCGCCACTTGCAGCAATTGGGATTTCGAAAGCACGCCGTTCGCGATGCAAAACGCCTTGATCTCGTCCGGAATGGCGCGCAGGCTCAGGACTTCGGTCACCGACGAGCGTCCGCGGCTGATCTGCCTCGCGATCTGCTCGTGTGTGAGGCCAAAGCGGTCCGCCAAATTCTGAATGCCGTCGGCCTCTTCGAAAGGCGTCAGATCTTTGCGCTGCAGATTCTCGATGAGCGCGATCTCGAGCGTTTCCGCGTCGCCCACGTCCTTTTCGATGCACGGCACTTCGGCGAGACCGGCGGCGCGCGCGGCGTGGTAGCGACGCTCGCCCGAAATGATCAGGTACTTGCCCGACTCGCGCAGCGGGCGGACCAAGAGCGGTTCGAGCACACCCTTCTCGCGCACCGAGTCCGTCAGGCCGCGCAGATCTCCGCGATCCTTCCGCGGCTGCTCGGAGTTCGGCTCCAGCAGATCGATGGCGATCATGCGGCCAATGGCCGCGCCGCTGCGCGCCGACATTTCCTCCACGTAGTGCGCGTCGTGGCGCATCTTTACAACCAGGGGCAGACCGCTGCGTCTAGTGGACACGTTGCAGAACCTCCCGCGCCAATCGCTCGTAATCGGCGGCGCCGGTAGAGTCCGGCGCGAAAGTGAAAATGGTCTCTTTGTACGCTGGACTTTCTTCAAGGCGCACGTTCTTGCCGATCACTGTCTTGAATACCTTGTCGCCGAACACCTCGCCGATCTGCTTCTGGATGTCACGCGCCAGGTTCGTGCGCCGGTCGAAGAGCGTCAGCACCACGCCCATGAGCTCGAGTTCGGGATTGGGCCGCGCGCGGATGCGTTCGAGCGTCTCCAGCAGATCGTCGGTGCCCTCCATGGCATAGTACGCCGCCTGGATGGGCACGATGAGATGAGTCGCAGCCACGAGTGCGTTGACGGTAAGAATACCGAGGGCGGGCGGGCAGTCGATCACCACGAAGTCGAAATCGGCGCGGCAGGATGCGAGGGCGTCTTTCAGGCGGAACGGCGCGTCAAACTGACCGGCGAGCATCGCTTCGAGCTTGGCCAATGCCAGCTTTGCCGGCGCCAGGCTCAAGTGCGCCGACGAAGTGGCGCGAACCACCTGACCCAAGGCCGTGCTGTGATCCGCCAGCACCTCGTAGATGGACGAGTCGATATCGCCAGGCGGGAAGAACGTGAGGGTGGAATTCGCCTGCGGATCGAGGTCGATCAGCAGCGTGCGTTTTTTCTTGAGGGCCAGCGCAGCCGCCAGATTGATGGCCGTGGTGGTCTTGCCCACGCCGCCCTTCTGGTTGGCGATCGCGATGATCGGCACCCTGTTCGTCCCCTGGTCTCGGACCGTCCCGTTATCGCGCATCGGACTCGATCACATCTTGTAGCGGCCCATGTCCTCGTCGCCCAGATTTTCGAGCCAGCGGCGCAGCTCTTCGCTCTGGAACTTGTCAGTCGCGGCTCCGGCCACCTTGGAATTCTTCAGCACCTCGTCTTCCACGTAGATCGGGCAATCCACGCGCAGCGCCAGCGCCAGGGCGTCGCTCGGCCGGGAATCGATGGAGATCATCTGGCCCTCGCGCTCCAGCCAGATCAGCGCATAGAAGGTGTCGTCCTTCAGCTCGCTCACCACCACCTTGCGCACCATGGTTTCGAGGCCGACCAGCAGATTCTTGATCAGGTCGTGGGTCATGGGACGGGGCGTGCTCACCTTCTCGATTTCGAGCGCGATGGCGTTGGCCTCATAGATGCCCACCCAGATCGGCAGGACCGTGGGGCCGCTCGCGTCCTTCAGGATGACGATCGGCATGTTGGTTGCCGGATCCATCATCAAGCCCCGGATCTTCATCTCGACTTCCATCGCAGCCCTCGATTCTCCACCGTGCGTCTCGCAGTTGTTTTAGGCGCCGTGGCCGTTCCCCGCCCTCCGCAGGTAATCATCAAAGCGAGCCATAAACGCCTTGAATTCGCTCCTGGATCTCGAGTCGGCTCTCTAAGCCATCAAGCCTGATAGTGTGTAGTTCAATCTGCGCCTGACCGGCCCTGGCAAAGGCGTTGATCAGCCTCGCTGTGGCGTCCCTGGCGCTTTCGCAGCTCTTCCATCTCAGCGCTGAACTTCTCGTGGAATGCGGCCATCTTCGCCTCGAACTTAGCTTGATACCCCACGATGAATTGCATTGCCTTCTCAATGTCCATCGATATCTCTGTTCGCCACCACCCGTTCGCCCACCAGACTGTTCGGACCCGCTGCCGTCACGTAAACGTTAAGGTATCGGCCAACATCTTCGGCGCAACCTGCGAAGTTAATTAACCGATTGCTCGTCGTACGTCCCACCGCCTGACCCAGCTTCGGATGGTAGCCTTCCACCAGCACCTCGAACTCGCGTCCGATCAAGCCGTGGTTGCGCCGGATCTGGATCTGGCGCTGCCTTTCCTGCAATTCGCTGAGACGCCTTCCCTTCTCTTCTTCCGGCACGTTGTCGGCCCAAGCGCCCGCCGGAGTCTTCGGCCGCACGGAATACTTGAACGAGAACACCTGATCGTACTCCACCGCGTCGAGGAGCGACATCGTCGCGGCGAAGTCCTCGTCGGTCTCGCCGCAGAATCCGACGATCATATCCGTCGAGATGCTAATATCACGCCGCGCGCGCCGAATGCAATCGATCTTTTCCAGATACTCCTCGCGCGTGTAGGTGCGGAGCATTCGACGCAGCACGGCGTTCGACCCGCACTGCACCGGCAGATGGACCTGATCGCAGAGCGCGGGATGCTCATCGATGGCCTCGACGATGTCGGGCGTGAAGTCGCGCGGATGCGACGTCGTGAAGCGCACTCGCCGCACGCCGGACGTTTCCGCCACGCGCGCCAGCAGGCCCGCGAAGCTCAGGCGCAGCGGCGACGAGTCACGCCAGGAGTTCACCGTCTGCCCGAGCAACTGGATTTCGGTGTAGCCGTCGTCCACGAGCCGCCGAACTTCTTCCAGGACGCGATCCCCCGGGCGGCTGCGCTCCGGCCCGCGCGTCATGGGCACCACGCAATACGAGCACGCCTTGTCACAGCCCTCGATGATGGTCAGGTAGGCGCGGAAAGGATTATCTCGGCGGGTGAATTCGGTCTCAAAGCACTCCTCGGTGTCGAGGCTCAGGCCGGTTACACGCCGGTTCCCTGCCCCAAGCCGGTCCAGCAGTTCCGGCAGCCGCGAGTAGCTGGCCGACCCGCAGACCAGGCTGACGTGCGGCGCGCGTTCGAAGAATTTCTCGCCCTCTTGCTGTGCCACGCACCCGAGCACGCCGATCACCTTGTCGCCGTGCTTCTTCTTGATGGCGCCCAGGCGCGAAAAGACCTTCTGCGCCGCTTTCTCGCGGATGCTACAGGTGTTGTACAGGATGATGTCGGCCCGCTCGGGATCGTCCACCGGCTCGAACCCGCGTCCCATAAGCACGCCGGCGACCTTCTCGGAGTCGTGGACGTTCATCTGGCAGCCGAACGTCTCGATGTAGAAGCTGCGTCCGAGAAGATTCGCCGCTGCGGTGCGCGCCGTCTCCGCGGCTGCCTCGACGCCGTGGATTGCCTGCCCATAGGGCTCCGCAGACATCGGCCGAGGCACCGCGACGGGTGCACGCCGCGCGCCAGGAAGAATCTGAATGAGTTCGTCTCCCATTGCGGTCAGTATAGCCGGAAAGTCCGTTGGTTTCCTAGC
>JASHPE010000362.1 GCA_030038235.1 Terriglobia bacterium | reverse complement strand
AATTGTGGCCGTGCCCGTGCGGATTATTGAGCTTGCCGAAAATCCGCTGATTCTCGTCCGGACCGAGATCGGGATTGTGATAAAAGTGCGACGCGGAAAACTCCGCGCGCCGCGTGACATATACCATGGCAACTCCCCGATTCGTCATTCCCAGCGCAGCGAGGAATTCCGTCAGTACTTCAGTTTCTCGTCTGCCTTCGTGACGGACTTACCGACCAACTGAAATACTGACGCACTGACACACCGAGCTTTGCCCTCAGCGCCGGCGGTTCGTCGAATACTCGCGTCCCTTCCAGCTCACCGAGCCCAGCCATCGATGCGCCACCATGGAATCGACGAGCATCAGGCTGACCAGGGCCGCGCCCGGAATCAGGTAATTGGCAAGGTCGGGCGAAAAACCAATCCACTTGAGGGCCTTAGCGTAGAAAACGCGCCCCATGGCCACAGATATCAGAAACGCGAGGCCCAGCGCTGCGAACTGGGCCCGCCCGGCATTCGTCTTCAAGCTGAGGGCGAGAATGAGGCCCAGAACGCAGCCGATCGCGGGCGCCACGTTCACAAACCAGATTCGCGCAAAAGAGAGGAGCACGGCAACCGGCGAGCTGCCCCAAAGCAGGTACAGGTTCTTGCGCCAGCCCGCCCACATGTCGCCGAAGCTGCGATACATTCGCGTGCTGACCCATCCGGCGCCGGGCAGAAAAATGATCCGCCGGCCCTGGCTCTTAAGACGCCGCGCGATCGCCACGTCCTCCAGGATCTCGCCGTGGACCGCCTCATGACCGCCCGAGGCGTCGTAAACTGCGCGCCGGATAAGGATGTACTGCCCGTTGGCGGCGGCGTCCTTCTGCTTGGGATCGTTGATCTTGCTGAATCGGAATCGCCGCGCCAGCTCAAAAAACACAAACGGGATGACCGCCTTTTCCCACCAGGTAGGGGTTTCCTGCGCGGGCGAGAGCGAGATCATGTCGGCGCGCTCACGCTGGGCGCGCATCAGCACCGCGTCAAGACTGTTGGGATGATGAAACGTGTCCGCGTCGGTAAACAGCAGCCAGTTGCCCGTGGCCTCACGCGCCCCAACCGAGAGCGCGTGCGCTTTGCCCATCCACCCCGGCGGCGGATTGCCCACGCGCAGGGTGCGTAACTGCGGGATCTCTCGTTTCAACGATTCCAGAATCTCCGCCGTCCCGTCCTCCGAGTGGTCGTCGATCACAATGATCTCGGTGACCTCCGGCTGCGCGGCCACCGAGCGCACCGTGCGCGCGATGCTCGCGGCTTCGTTGCGGGCCGGGATCAAGGCTGAGATCCGATCTTCCCTGTATGACGCCATGGTGGTTGCGGAGAGAGCGACGCCTTACGCGTCAGGCTTCGGCCCTCCCCTGCAATTATACGCAGGGGCTTGACGATTGCCGATTGGCGATTGCCGACTGCCGATTTTGGAGTGCGGCTGCGTGCTGCCGCTTTCTGCAGGCCAGCTTGCTGGCCCGGTACGCGGCTGGGATCGATGGAACTGCGCGCGAAGCGCTTTAGAGTGCGGCACTTTGCGCCTGAGGCTGGATTCTTGTCGATCATTCTCCAGGCAGCCATCAGATGGCTCTAATCTTCAATCTCAAATCGGCACTCGTCAATCCTCCGCCCTGCTCCGGGCGGCGAGCGTTGCAGGATTCGTATAGAAACAGCAGAATCCGTAGCTTCGAGGCTTTGGCCGCGCGCCTGCTCCGAGAGTTGGGCCTCCCAACCCATGGACCTGCACGTCCGACCCAGCCCGGCGGTGAACGCGGCGACCGCTGAATCGTCGCCCGCCGCGTTGGGCAATCCGGTCGCGCGTCCCCGCCAGGTGCGAGCGGCGCGGCCCCAGGTTGGCCGACTGACGAACTGAAATACTGACATACTGACACACTGCTCTCGTAACGTCGCAGATCGGAGATTCCCGAGGCACCAGATGTGGTACCATTTCAATTGCAGAACGATTGACCAGCCGCAAGGCCATATGTCAGACTTCGGGCGCTGTGCGACGGATGCTTGTGAACCCCGCCAGGTCCGGAAGGAAGCAACGGTAGCGAGCCTCTCCGTGTGCCGCAGTTTCCCGAAGTCTGGCGTCAAAAGAGTTGACAGTCGACAGTTTACAGTTGACAGTCCGCGATTCAGGGCTTTCAACCGTCGACTTTGGACTTTCGACTCTTTTCTGTCGACTGTTAACTGTCGACTGTCAACTTTCGCCGATGGCATATCAAGTTATCGCCCGTAAGTACCGGCCGCAGACGTTTGACGACGTGGTAGGCCAGGGGGCCGTCACCGGGACGCTGAAGAACGCCATCCTGCACGATCGCGTGGCCCACGGATACATCTTTTCCGGGGCGCGCGGTGTGGGAAAGACCACCACGGCGCGAATTCTGGCCAAAGCGCTCAATTGCGCGCAAGGACCCACCATCACGCCGGACGGCACCTGCGATTCCTGCCGCGACATCGCCGCCGGAAACTCCGTGGACGTGATCGAGATCGACGCCGCCTCCAATCGCGGCATCGATGAGATCCGCGAGCTGCGCGAGACCGCGCGCTATCTCCCGGCGCGCGACCGCTACAAGGTTTTCATCATCGACGAAGCGCACATGCTGACCACCGAGGCCTTCAATGCGCTTCTCAAGACGCTGGAAGAGCCGCCGCCGCGTTGCGTGTTCATACTGGCCACCACCGAAGCGCACAAGCTGCCGACCACCATCCAATCGCGTTGCCAGCACTTCTCCTTCCGGCTGCTCGATTATTCCGAAGTGGTGGCGCGCCTGAAGCAGGTGTGCGCGGCGGAAAAGGTGGAGGCGGACGAAGGGTCGCTCGGGGCGCTGGCCGAAGCCGCCGCCGGCAGCCTGCGCGACGCGCTTTCCATGCTCGACCAGGTGATCGCCGGATGCGGCGAGAAGCTGACGGAAGCCGAAGTGCAGCGGCTGCTGGGCGTGGTGCCGGGCAAGGCGCTGATCGAGATGGTGGAATCGATCGTGGCCGCTGACGCCGAACGCGTGCTTGCGCAGATCCAGGGACTGGCATCCGAAGGCTACGAGCCCGCGGCTTTTCTCGGCGAACTGACGCGCTTCATCCGCAATCTGATGGTGGCGCGCAGCGCGGGCAGCGAAAGCCCGCTCCTGGAAGTGCCGGCGGACACGCGCGCGACGCTCGGTCGCCTGGCGGGGTCGCTTGCGGAGGAGGACTGGCTGCGCGCTTTTCAGATTCTGCTGCGGGCGCAGAACGAATTGCGCTACTCGCTCGAGCCGCGATTCCATCTGGAACTGGCGCTGCTGAAACTGGTCCATGCGCGCAGGCTGATGTCGCTCGAAAGCGTGCTCGCGGAGTTGAAGGGCTCCGATCAGGCGCCGGGACGCGTGGCGAGCCCAGCGGTTCCGCCACGAACGCCAGCACCGGGCGGCGGCGGAGCGCCGCGGCCGGAGCCCGTCGTAAGGCGCGATGCCGCGCCGGTTCCCACGTCACCTGCCCGATCCGGTTTCGCACCGGGGGCCGCAACGGCTGCAACTCCGGGGCGTCCCGCGCCGGTCACATCTCCCGAAAGATCGGCGCCGCCCGCGCCGGCCGCAAAGACGACGCCGGCCGCGAGTCCCGAAGACCCAAAGCTCGGGGAAGTAAAGCGCCTGTTGTTTGAGCAATCGAAAAAATTCGTGAGCAGTTGTCTGGAGCACGTGGCGGAGTGGCGCGTCTCGCCGGGCGTGGCTCACTTCATCTTTTCGCGGCAGAACTCGGGCAGCTTCTGGGCAGACGTGCTGGGCAACAAGGAGAACCAGGAGGCGCTGCGCCAGGTCTGCTCGCAAGTGTTGGGCGAGCCGGTTAACATCCGTGTTACACTTCGAGATGGAGATGCCAGGCCCGCTCGAGCCGCGCCCGACGCGCGCGAGCGTGCCGCCAGCGATCCCATGGTCCGGGCCTTTGAGCAGCGATTCGAGTGCGTCGTGCTGGATGTTGAAGACCTGAGGGGGTACTAGGCAATGAAAAATCTGCAACAGATGCAGCAGATCATGAAGCAGGTCCAGCAGATGCAGGAGCAACTGCAGAAGCAACTGGACGACCTGCTGGTGGAAGCCTCGGCGGGCGGGGGCATGGTGACCGTGAAGATGAACGGCGCCAAGCACCTGGTGAGCATCCACATCGATCCCGAGGTGTTCGCGGGCAAGGACGCGGAAATGCTGCAGGACCTGGTGCAGGCGGCGGTGAACGAGGCGGCGCGCCGCGTGGACGAGCAACTCTCCAGCCGCGTGGGCAGCCTCGCCGGCGGGCTCAACCTGGGCCTCAATATCCCCGGCTTGGGCTAGATGAGGGGTCAGGGGCTAGCTAGGGATCAGGCGTTGGGGGCTGGGGTTTAGGAATTAGGCCCAGGGGCAGGGACCGCTGGAGCCGCTGTGAAAACCCGAAAACCGCGCTGCAGCTATTCCGGTTTTCAGCACCGAGACCCCACCCTAAACCTCAATCCCTAATCCCCACTCCTAAGTAGCCTACACGATGAAGGATTTCCCCCAGCCCCTGGCCGACCTGATCGACGAGTTGAAGCGCCTGCCCGGCATCGGCCAGAAATCGGCGCAGCGCATCGCCTTTCACCTGGAGCGCGGTCCGCGCGAGGACGTGGAGCGCTTGGCGCTTGCGCTCATGGAAGCCAAGGACAAGGTCCGCCTCTGCAGCGTGTGCAATAATCTCGCCGACTCCGATCCCTGCGCCTACTGTTCCGATCCCAGCCGCGACCCGAGCGTGGTCTGCGTAGTCGAGACTCCCTACAACGCCATCTCCATCGAAAAGACTCGCGAGTTCCACGGGCTCTACCACGTGCTCCATGGCAGTCTCTCGCCGCTACAGCATATCGGGCCGGAGCAACTGAAGATCAAGAGCCTGATCGAACGCCTCAAGGACGGCAAAATCCGCGAACTGATTGTTGCGACCAACCCCAACGTGGAAGGTGAGGCCACGGCGGTGTATCTGTCGAAGCTCATCAAGCCGCTGGGCGTGAAGGTGACGCGCATCGCCATGGGAATCCCGGTGGGTTCGGAGCTGGAATTCGCCGACGAGGTCACCATGCTGAAGGCAATCGAAGGACGGAGGGAGATCTGATGGCGAGGGCCAGGCAGCCCGCCGCAACTCGCCTTCGTACGCATTATGCGTACATAATAACGCAGTATGCGTACGTCCAGCGGCATTGACGCTCTCTTCCCCAGGACGCGCCAGGCCATTCTGGCCGCCACCTTCGCTGAACCTGACCGCTGGTGGTACATGACCCAACTCGCGCGGCAACTTGGGCTGACGCCTTCCAGCCTCCAACGCGAACTGGCGTCCCTGGTACGCGCTGGAATCCTGCTCGAAAGGCGCGAGGGCAAGCACGTTTACATTCAGGCCGCGGAAGATTCGCCCATCTTCCCGGAACTTCAAGGGCTCATCCTGAAGACCGTGGGCCTGGCGGACGTGGTCCGCCACGCTTTGGCGCCGCTCAGGGACCGCATACGATGGGCGCTCATTTATGGCTCGATCGCGAAGTCGCGGGAGCATTCCCGCAGCGACGTGGATCTGATGATCATCGGCGATGTCGGCCTCGCCGGCGTATCCAGTCCGCTCCGCAAATCCGAGCGGCGTCTCAATCGCGCTGTCAATCCGACAACCTACACAGCCCGCGAGTTCGCCGCGAAGGTAAAGTCGAAACACCACTTCATCACCACGGTCATGCGTTCGAAAAAGCTGTTTTTGATTGGGGATGCCGGTGAGTTTAGCCGCACTTTTGGCGAATAAACGGGTCGGGCGCCACTTGACCAGCTCCAGCGAGCTTGCCAATCTGCGCAAGCTCATCGCGCGCGATCTGGCCGACGCTGCCACTCCCGGCCTGTCCGCCGATCGCACCTTTGCCACTGCCTACAACGCCGTGCTGCAAGTTTCCAAGCTAGGCCTGGCCTTTGCGGGCTATCGCGTTCCGGGCCACCATCAAACCACGTTCGAGCCAGCGGGCCTGGCCATCGGACACGCAGCCCGGCAGCTGGCAGACTATTTCGAAACCTGCCGGCGGAAGAGATATGTAATCGAGTACGATTCTGCCGAGGTTGTAACCGAATCACAGGCTGTTGAGCTTCTGGAGAAGGCCACGGAGCACCAAGGGCTGGTCGAGAATTGGGTCGCAAAAAACTACCCGTCGTACAGGGCGTGACAGGGCATGTTGTCGCCGCGCGCGCAGATTCCGCCGATCTACAGATTCAACACGGCTCAACCCTGCTCCGCGGCTGGCAGGTCAACCCGCGAGCTTGGCAATCAGGCTGAAAAGCGGCAGGTACATGGAAATCACGACGCCGCCCACCACAGTGCCCAGAAACACGATGATCGCAGGTTCCATGGCGGCCAGCAGATCGGCCACGGCCACGTCGACTTCGCCCTCATAAAAGTCCGCGACTTTTTGCAGCATGGCGTCGAGCGCGCCGGTCTGCTCGCCGACGGCGACCATCTGAACCGTCAAGTGCGGAAATACTCCGCTGCGGCGCATGGGATCGGCCACGTTGTGCCCGGCCTCCACTTCACGGCGCACCATGTTGATCGCGTCCTCGATCACGGCGTTGCCGGCGGTGCGCGCCGTGATGTCGAGCGATTCGAGCATGGGAACGCCGCTGGTGATCAGCGTCGAAAGCGTGCGCGAGAATCGCGCCACGGCAATCTTCTGCAACAGGACGCCGATGGCCGGAAGCTTCAGCAGGATGCCGTCAAGATCCCGGCGTCCTTGCGGTGTGGCGTAGTATTTTTTGAGCGCCACCACTCCGCCCGCCGTCACGAGGCCCATCAGCCAGATATAACCGGCCACGAAGTGGCTGAGCCCAATCACGACGCGGGTGGGCAACGGCAAGGTTGCGTTCAGGCCGGCGAACAAGGTAGCGAAGATCGGCACCACTTTCCAAAGCAGCATCACCACCACGCCCAGCGCGATCACCATAACAGACACTGGATAGATCAAGGCGGACTTCACAGCGGCTCGCAACTTCACGCTCTTCTCCAGATGCGCGGCCAGCCGTTGCAGCACGGTCTCGAGCGCGCCGCCCGTTTCGCCAGCTTCGAGCATGTTGGTGTAGAGGCCATCGAAGATGGAGGCGTGTTGCCGGCAAGCGTCCGAAAGCGTGGATCCACCCTCGACCGAACTACGAATGGCGCCCAGCGCCTTGCCGAAGGCCTTGTTCTGCTGCTGCTCGGCAAGAATCTCGAGACCCTGGATCAGCGGCAGACCGGAGCCCAGCATCACGCCGAACTGCCGCGTGAATATCGCCAGGTCCTTGCTCTTCACCTTCACTTTACCCATACGCGCACGGGAGACCGGCCGTGTTGCGGCCGCGAGCCTGACTCGCGATCCGGGATCGGACTGCTTGGTTGCGGCACGCGCCGGCGCACCCACACGGATGAGTGGTGCGGCGTGCGACCTCGTGATTGGCATGGTAGCTCAGCCTCCTGCTTCTCTTCTCTTGACGCTTCCTCAATGCACCGGAGCCCGTTCGGACCTCGCAGGCGTGCGATGCGGCGGACCGGACCGGCGCAGCAGCGCGTCAAATTCCTCGGTGTTGTGCGAGCACTGGCGCGCCACCTCCAGCGAAATCGCACCCTGTTGATGGAGCCAGAACAGGGACTGATTGAACGTCTGCATTCCGTGCTTCTCCTGGCCGGTCTGCATTGCGGAATAGATCTGGTGGATCTTATCCTCGCGGATGAGATTCCGGATGGCGCCGTTGGGCAGGAGTATCTCCATGGCCATGACGCGTCCGCTGCCGTCGGCGCGCGGGAGCAAGGCCTGGCAGAGGACCGCTTCCAACACCATGGAGAGCTGCGTGCGGATTTGCGACTGCTGATGGGCCGGAAAGACGTCGATGATACGATTGATGGTCGACGCTGCGGAGTTGGTGTGCAGGGTGGCGAACGTCAAGTGTCCGGTCTCGGCGATGCGCAGCGCCGCCTCCACGGTGTCGAGGTCGCGCATTTCACCGATCAGCACCACGTCAGGGTCTTCGCGCAGAGCCGCCCGCAACGCCGTCGCAAACGACGAAGTATCGGTCCCCAACTCGCGTTGGTTCACCAGACACTTCTTATGAGTGTGCACGAATTCGACGGGATCCTCGACGGTGATGATGTGCCCGCGATGAGTGCGGTTGATCAGATCGATCATGGTCGCCAGGGTGGTGGATTTTCCGCTCCCGGTTGGCCCCGTCACCAGCACGAGACCGCGCGGCTTATCGCACAGCGTGCGCACGACCGGCGGCAGCCCCAGTTGTTCAAAGCTCTGCGTCTCCCAGGGAATCAGCCGCAGAACCATGCCCACGGAGCCGCGCTGCATAAACATGTTGGCGCGGAAACGTCCGAGGCCTTTCACTCCGAAAGAGAAGTCCAGTTCCAGGTTCTCTTCAAAACGGTGCTTTTGAGTGTCCGTGAGCGCGCTGTAAGCGAGCTGCTTCGTATCGCCAGATGCGAGCGCCGGGACGTCTTCACAAGGTTCAAGCTCGCCGTAGATTCGCAGCCGCGGCGGGCTCCCGGCAGCCAGGTGCAGGTCCGACCCATGCTGCTCCACCAGACGCTTCAAGAGTTCAGGCAACATCGGTATCGGCATATCGACTCCTCGGGTACTGCCAGGCGATGGGCTTGCCGCATGAAATGCCGACGCGCAGACTCAGTGCGCCCCGCCGCGGCGCTACGCCACCGTTTCCCGAATGACTTCTTCCAGGCTGGTGATGCCTGCGGCAATCTTGATCAGACCGCTGCGGCGCAAGGTGACCATCCCCTGATCGATCGCGCGCCGGCGTAGGTCGAACGCCGAGGCGCCGGCCAGGATCATTTCGCGAATCTCGTCGGTGGTCTCCATGACTTCATACAGGCCCACGCGCCCCTTGTAGCCTCGGCCCTGGCACGCCGGACATCCCCGGGGCCGATAGGACTCCACCCTACCAATCTCCTCGGGAGTGAATCCGGCCTCAGACAGGGCCTTGAGTGCCGGGTGCTCCGTGACCTTGCATGCCGGGCAGAGCCGGCGCACCAGGCGTTGGGCGCAAATCAGATGGACCGAAGTCGCTACCAGGAACGGCTCCACACCCATGTTCATCAGGCGGTTGACGGTGGACGGGGCATCATTGGTGTGCACCGTGGAGAACACCATGTGACCCGTGAGGGCCGCCTTGATTGCAATCTCGGCGGTTTCGACGTCGCGAATTTCGCCGACCAGGATGATGTTGGGATCCTGCCGCAGAAAGGAACGCAACGCGGCAGCGAAGTTCAAGCCGATCTGCTCCTTCATCTGCACCTGGTTGATGCCCGGCATTTGGAACTCCACCGGGTCTTCCGCCGTCAGGATGTTGATCTCCGGTTTATTCAACTGCGCGATGGACGAATATAGTGTGTTGGTTTTGCCGCTGCCGGTTGGGCCGGTGACCAGCACCATGCCGTAGGGCTTGAAAATAGCCTTCTGGAATTTGGCCAAAGACTCGGGCTCGAAGCCGAGCCTGGTCATGTCGAGCTGCAGATTTTCCTTGTCGAGCAGCCGCATCACGATCTTCTCACCGTAGAGCGTCGGCAGCACCGAAACGCGCAAATCGATCTGCTTGCGGCCGCTCTCATTCTGCAACTTGAGCATGATGCGCCCGTCTTGTGGCAGGCGCTTCTCGGCGATGTCGAGCCGCGCCATGATTTTCACGCGGCTGGTGACCGTGTCCCGCAATCTCAAAGGAGGGCTCATCACTTCCTGCAGGATGCCGTCGATCCGGTAGCGCACGCGGTATTGCCGCTCGTAGGGCTCGAGATGAATATCACTGGCGCCGCGCCGGACCGCGTCGAGGAGAATGTAATTCACCAGGCGGATTATCGGCGCCTCCCCGGCCGTCTTGTCCAAGGAGGCCAGGTTCAGCGCAACCTCCTCCTCGGCCTTCAGCTCCACGCTCGCGGCGTGTTCGGCATCGATGAATCCGACCAGATCCTGCAGATGCTTTTTGCGCGCGTCCTCTTCAGCCACGCTGTACCACTGTCCAATGGCCTGCACAACCGCCGATTCCGCGGCCAGAACCGGCTCCACATTCAGACGGGTCATGAAACGGATTTCGTCCAGCGCCAGCATGTCGGTCGGATCCGCCATGGCCACCCGCAGCGTGGCGCCCGCGCGTTCCAGGGGCACAAGTTCGTGCTTGAGGGCAACCTCCATCGGCACCAACCGGAGGACATCGAGGTCGGCATGCCGTTCAGCCAGGTTCAGGGCGGGAGTTCCCAGGCGCTCGGCCAGCGCCTTGGTGATTTGATCCTCGGTCACGAACCCAAGCTTCATCAGGATTGCGCCCAGTCTGCCGCCTTGAGCGCGCTGGAGGGCGAGTGCGTCATTGAGCTGGGTCTCGGAAATCACGCCGAGACCGACGAGGGTCTCACTGACTCGCGGTTGCAAGGGAATAATCCTCACTATGGCTATCGGCAGTCTGGACGGAATCCTTATGACGGTAAGCCAATACGCATCCGTGTCAGGGCGCGGCACCACCTGGATTCGGCGCAGCGGGTGACGGTTTTTGATCGTGTTAAATTGAATCCATGCAAACTATTGTCGAATGTGTGCCTAATTTCAGCGAAGGGCGCGATGCCAACAAAGTCGAAGCCATCATCCGGGCCATTCTGGATGGACCGGACGTCTACTTGTTGGACCAAGAGATGGATGCCGACCACAATCGTTCTGTTATCACACTGGTTGGTACCCGCGAAGCTATCGGCGAAGCGGCGTTGCGCGGAATCGGCAAGGCGACGGAACTGATTGAGTTAACCCAACACCACGGCGCACATCCGCGGTTGGGGGCTACCGACGTGGTTCCTTTTGTGCCGGTGCGCGGTGTGAGCCTCGCCGACTGCATCCGCATCGCCGAGCAGGTGGCAGAGCAGGCTTGGAGACGCTACCGCGTACCGACCTACCTTTACGAGGCGGCAGCGCGGACGCCGGAACGCCGCAATCTCGAGAATATCCGCCGCGGCCAGTTTGAGGGCCTGCGCGAAGAGGTCAAAAGCAATCCCGAGCGGCGCCCCGACTTCGGCCCTGATCCGGCCGCGCTGCATCCTACGGCCGGCGCAACGGTGGTGGGAGCGCGCAAATTCCTGATCGCTTACAACATCAATCTGGCCACGCCGGATACATCTGTAGCCAAGGCGATCGCGAAGAAGATTCGCGCATCGAGCGGCGGATTTCCTTGTGTGAAGGCGATGGGGGTGGACTTGAAGGCGCGCAACCTCGCGCAGGTTTCCATGAATCTCACCGATTTCGAGACCACATCGATCGGCACTGTGTTTGATGCCGTCGGCCGCGGGGCTAGCGACGCAGGGGTTAAGGTGGAAGGCAGTGAAATCGTGGGTCTGATCCCGCGGGCGGCGCTCGAAGACGCTGCCGTACACTACCTTAAGGTCGAGAATTTCCAGCCCGGTCTGATTCTCGAACATCGTCTGGAGACGGTCCTCAATCGCGCTGCGGAAGGTGCGAGCACCCTCGGCGTGAGTTCGAAAGCGGCTTCAGCAGAATCAGGAGCGGCGCCCACGCTCGCCGGCATGGCGCAGGACTTTGTGAATGCCGTTGCGGCCGATACTCCCGCGCCCGGCGGCGGAAGCGTCTCCGCGCTGGCCGGCGCGCTGGCGGCCGCGCTCGGGATCATGGTCTGCCGCCTGAGCCTGAAGAAGAAGTCTTTTGCGGAGCACTACGAAGCGATCCACCGCGCGCTGGAGCGTCTGGAGCGTCTGCGCCCGCGCCTCATGGAAACCATCGACCGTGACGCTGAGAGTTACAACGGCGTGCTTCGCGCCATGCGGCTGCCCAAGACCAGCGAAGCCGAGCAGGCAGCGCGCCGTGCGGCTATGGAAGAAGCCAACAAGTCCGCGACACTGGTGCCGCTCGAGACAGGGCAGATGATCGGCGAAGTGCGCAGCATCATCGAGAGCATCCAGCCCATCACCATGCCGCAAGCCGCGTCGGACCTGAAGGTGGCGCTCGCCATGGCTGACGCCGGACGCGCCGGCGCAGTCGAGAACGTGCGCACGAATCTCGGCTCGATTCAGGATCGCGCTTGGGCAAGCGAAGTTGAGTCGAGGATAATTTCCTTGCCGTGCTAGGGCTGTCATAACTCCGGCACCGCATATAGTGTATGCCTCTGCCAAATGGAAATTCGGAAAGCTTGGGGTAATGTTAGTCTACAGGCGAATTCGAAGGGTGGCGGCAGCAGTGAGGGCATCAGTAGGAACGCCGGGGACGCCGGCGCTACAGCGCGCTCACTTCTTGGTGCTGGTGCTCTTAAATCGCGCGCAGGTCTGCTGCGCTTCGGGCCAATCGGGACGCAACGCGAGCGCGCGATCGCATTC
This sequence comes from Terriglobia bacterium, assembly GCA_030038235.1. Lineage (GTDB taxonomy): Bacteria > Acidobacteriota > Terriglobia > UBA7540 > UBA7540 > Gp13-AA77. The sequence continues at coordinate 21,328 of JASHPE010000362.1, read as the reverse complement.
GGCGGCGGCGCCGCTCAGGTCGTCAGTCTGGCCGAGGGCCGCGGCGAGCGCCAAGTGGGAATCGGCGTCTTTGGGCTGCAACTGCAGATACTCGCGGTAGGTGGTAATCTCATTGGAGGTGTCGCGTTCGCGCGCGAAGGCCTGCGCCAGCGCCAGGCGCGCTTCCGTGTAGTCGGACTTCCCCGTCAGCGCCTCCTGCAAGTGAGAAACGGCCTCCGGCAGATTGCCCAGCGCCAGAAACGCCGCGCCCATGGCGTAGTTGCTGCGCGGGCTGAAGGGCGCGAGCTTCACCGCCTGCTCGCCTTCCTCGAGCGCGTTCGCCGGATCCTTAAGCTCGAGCAGCGCCAGCGCCAGCGACGCGTGCGTATCGGCCGACTGCGGCTGGCGCGCGATGCCTTCGCGCAGGGAGGCGGCGGCTCCGGTGGCATCGCCAGCGGCGAGCAGGCTCGAGCCTAGGCCGATAATCGCCACGGTATCGCCCGGACGCAACGCCAGCACGGCGCGATAAGCCGCCGCCGCACCCTTGAAATCGCCCCGCGCCTGCAAGGTCTGGCCGAGCTGAAGCTGATAGGAAGGATCGTTCGACGCCAACTGGCCGGCGGCCTTCAATTCGGTCTCGGCGCCATCCAGGTCGCCGCTCTCCTTGAGCGCCGACGCCAGATGCTCGTGCAGGGAGGCATCGTCGGGACGCAGTTTGAGCGCGTCGCGATAAGCCTCGATCGCCGACGGCCACTGGCGCTTGGCGGCCAGCAGATCGGCCAGCGCCATCAGCGCTTGCGGCGTATCGGGCCGCTCGCGCACCGACTCCTGCAACTCGTCGAGCGCTTCGCTCGCGCGATTCGCCCGCAACAGCGCCTCGGCCAGCCGATAGTGAACCTGCGGATTCGCGGGCTGCAGCTTGAGCGTCCGCTGATACTCGATGATGGCGCGATCGTTCTGCCCGGCGGAAGCAAACGCATTGGCCAGGTCCAGGTGCGCGTCGGCATCGAGCGGCTTGAGCGTCACTTCTTCCTGGTACTCGGCGATGAATCCCGCGAGATCGCCGCCCGCGCCGAGCGCCTCGGCCAGGTTGCGATGATCGTCTGGGGAATCGGGAGCGAGTTCCGCCGCTTTCCTCAACTCGGGGATGGCGCCCATCAGATCGCCTGTCTTGCGCAGCACCAGGCCCAACGCTTCGTGCAGCGCCGGATCGTTCGGCCGCAGGCGCAGGGCTTCGTAGTACTCGGCCACGGCTGCGCCGTCGTTGCTGGTGTCGAGATAGGTGCCGGCGAGCTCGGCGCGCGCCTGGGCGTCCGCCGGGCGCTCGCGCAGCAGCCGCCGCAACTCGGTGATGGCGCCTCCATAATCGCCGGCCTTGCGCAGCGCCAATGCAAGGCTATATCGATAGTCTACTTGTTCGGGCCGCAGCGCCACCGCCTGGCGATATTCCTCGACAGCGTGAATCACATCGCCGCTCGTCTGCAGTGCGTTTCCGAGGCTCAGATGCAATTCCGGGTCGCTTGGCCGCAGCCGCACCGCCTCGCGGTATTCGTTCAGGGCCTCCGCGTCTGCGCCGCCGCTCTCCGTCAGGGCGAGCGCAAGCCCCGCGTGGTAATCGGAGTTCTGTGGCGCATGCGCCAGCGCCTCACGCCAGAGCTCGACGGCGGCGGCGGTGTCACCGGCCTGCTCGAGCGCCGAGGCGAAGGAAGCCCGCAGCGCGGGATTGTTGGGATCGAGGCGCAAGGCCTCCTGGAACTCCGCTTGGGCCGGCTGCCGGGCCATCGCCAAGGCCTCGGCGAGCTTCTCGTGCGCGACAGCGCTCGACGGGTGCAGCTTCACGTCGGCGCGGAACTCCTCGATGGCCGCCGCCATGTCGCCCTGCGACTCCAGCAAGGCGCCGAGCGCGGCGTGCGCGCCCGCCAGGTTCGGATTGAGGCGCAGGGCCTCCCGATACTCGCCGGCCGCGTCATCAAGCCGGTTCAGGCCGGTATCGACATTGGCCAGGCTGTAATGGATGTTGGCGTCGTCGGGCTTCAGCGCCAGCGCTTTGTGATAGAGATCCGCCGCTTCTTGCAGGTGCTCGGCGCGCGCCAAAGCGTTTGCCTGCCGCGCCAGCGCCGCCGCAGCGTTATTCTGGGCGAGCTTCGCCGCTGCCGCGTCGTCACTGGAGGCTGTTTTGGACGATTTCTGTACGCGCTGCGCCATACCGGTGGTGCTGAGCGCCAGGCAAAGCAGGACCGGCAGCGCGCGGACGCATCGAAGACCGGCGGTATAAGGAGTCGCCACGCTCATTCAAGCTCAGGATAGCACCGGCGGCTCAATCCCAACACAGAGACACAGAGGCACAGAGAAAACCGGAAGCAAAAGACATCTTCATTTAATCTTGATTGTCTTCTCCGTGTCTCTGTTCCTCTTTGTTTAGTTTTTCACACCCGCGAGCACCGGTCGCAGCTCGACGTAGTCCAGAGGCGCGGGCTCGCCGCCGTCCGGCACGCCTTCCACGCGGATCTCGTCTCCCGGGTGCAGCGTTACGCCGGAGACGGTATGGCGCGTGGCGGAGCTTCCGTTCATGGTGGATGCCGGCAGCGTATCATCCGCTGCCCACTGATCCGCCAGCCGCCCGGCAATCCACAGCTTGTACTTCGACACGCCGTTGTTCTGGTCGAAATACTCGACGGCGACATCGTAGCGGCCTGCCGGACCGTTATAGCGGAGGCTCGCCGAGCAGCCTTCGGGACGCGGGCAGGTGACTGCCTTGCCGCCCGAAGCAGTCTCCCACGGCGTGACCTCCACCGCCTTGTACCCCGAGAGCGTCATGTCCTCGGCTTCGAAGCGTCCGGGGAAATGGCCGGCGCGCCCGCGGTCGTCCGGGATGCCCGACATGCGCAGAAACCAGCTACAGACCGCGTCACGCCAGACGATCGCGTGTCCGGCCTGATAGGTGAGCCTCGCAAGGACCTCGCGATAGCGCTCATCGTCGATGCGACCTTGAAGCGAGCGCCATCGCGCCACGAGTCCTGCCGCGTGCTCGGCGCCCGCATAATGCGAGTCGTAGATGTACTGGATCACGGTGGATCCCGAGTGCAGCCGGTAGGTGTAGGCGACGTGGTGCATGAAGAGCAGCAGCGCGTCCGGACAGGTCGCGAGCGATTCGTAAAGCCGCGCCACGGCCGGCGCATATTGACCGATGTAGCCTGTTCCGGTGGCCACGGTGCGGTCCATGCCGACACCCTCGTGGTCGGCGCGGATCCACTGCCCCCAGCCATTGCGCTCCGCGGACTCGACTCCGGGTCCGTAATGGCTGCCTAGAATGTCGGTGAGCGTGCCGAGTCCGAGCGGTCCCGTATAGTCCTCGTAAATTCGCCACGAATCGAGCTGGATTTGGCTGATGGTATCCACAACCTGCGGGTCGTTGCCGAACGTCTGGCGCGTCCACTCGTCGGCGATGGCGCGCGTACTCAGGTCCGGATTCCACGCCAGACGTCCGAAGGCATAGAGATTCGCCATAGCCAGATGGCTGCCGAGCCACGTGGGGTCGCGACCCACGTTCGAGACGCCGACGAATCCGCCCGCCGGCCGATGGAACGTCTTCCCGGCCACGAGAGCCTTGACGGGCGTGTCCGGGCCGCGCGCCTGCAGGTCGAAGTCAAGCGCGTCTTTCCACATCGGCGCGAGATAGCAGATGTGCCGCTGCTGCCCGGTGTATTCCTGCGTGATCTGCAGCTCGACCGCTTCGTTCGTCCGCGCGAGACCTCCGAGCAGCGGCGACACCGGCTCGCGCACCTGAAAGTCGATGGGGCCATTCTTGATCTGCACCACCACATTGGTGTCGAACTGGCCGTCGAGCGGATGGAAGATGTCGTAGGCGGCGCGCGCTCGATCGGCCTTGGGATCGCGCCAGTCGAGGTGATGGTTGTAGACGAACGCGCGATAGAAGACGAGCCCACCGTACGGCGCGAGAGCCCGCGCGATCACGTTGGCGGCGTCGGCGGGCGTGCGTCCGTACGACGATGGTCCGAGCCTGCCCTCGGAATCCGCCTTCATCACGACGCCGCCGAGGTCGGGGACGGCCTGATAGATGGCGTCGAACTTGTCCTTCCACCAGGCCACCACGCGCGGGTCGAGCGGATCGAAGGTCGTGAGCCCGCCCATCGTCTGCGGGCTGCTGAAATCGACGGCGATAGCCATCCGTACGCCCCAAGGGCGGAACGCCTGCGCCAGGCGCGCGAGTTCCGGCAGAAACTCCGGGCTGATCAGCCGCCGGTCCGCGTTGACGTTGTTCACCGCGCAGCCATTGATGCCGATCGAGGCCAGCAGGCGCGCGTACTCGCTGGCCCGCGTGAGATCTACGGCTACGTGGCCGTTCTCGAAGAAGATCGACTTGCCGCCATAGCCGCGCTCGATCGAGCCGTCGAGGTTGTCCCACTCATCCACCCAGCGGATGGGCGCGTACGGCTCCTGCCGCTCGTCCAGAGCATCCATCGGCTGACCCGTGCTGATCTTCCGCAGCAGTGCGAACACGCCGTAAAGCACCCCGCGATCGCCCGATGCGGCGATCACCAGCACGTTCGTACCGCTGATTCGCGTAGTCTTCAGGCAGTAAGCGTCTGCAGGGAGATCGTCGAGTCCCAAGAGGCAGCGCAGAGCAGGCGGCAGCTTGTCCACAGTACCGAGGACGATCAGACCGCTCCCGGGCAGCGGGTCCGGCCATCGGGACGCGATTGCGAGATGGATTCCGAGGGTACCGGCCAGGCCGCGCGCGAGCTCACCCTGAGCGGACCGCAGAACCTCAGAATCGCCGAACGACACAGCCGTCGAGGGCAGATCTGCATATTGCTGTCGTGCGGCACGATCCTGAATTGCCGCGTAGCGCAGCCATGCCGCTTCGCCGGTCTCCGCGCGCACCGCCGCGGGACGGAGGATCGTCCCAAGCACCGCCCAGAACGAAATCCAGAGGAAACACGCCCGCCATGGGCCGCGCACTCCCGTCATTCCGACCCCGAACGAAGTGAGGGGGAGGAATCGCGTACGTTCATTTTCTTTACAGCGCGATTCTTCCCCCTCACTTCGTTCAGGGTCGGCATGACAGTGCTTGGGACTTGGCTTGCTCACACGAGCTATTATGCCGCGGAAGCCGGGAAAAGTTCTCCGGCCATGCGCGCACTTCTCGGTAGAACCGACCTGGCCAAGACTGACAATGATGAACATCGGTGCTAGTCTCACCCTGAAAGGTGATCGCCACAGCGCCTATGAACGTCCACCTCACGCCCGAGCTCGAAAGGCTGGTTCCAGCAAGGTGAAGGCCGGCCGTTACAACTCCGCCAGCGAAGTCGTTCGCGAAACTTTGCGCCTTTTCGAGGAGCGCGACCAACTTCGTGAGCTGCAGCTTCGGGAAGTCCGCAGGAAGATCAACGCCGGCTGGGCGTCACTCGAGCAAGGCGAGGGCATAGACGGAGAAGAGTTCTTCCGAGGGCTCGAGCGCGAAGAGCGGGAGTTGAGGCGCAAGCGCGAGCGGGCATGGGGCCTTCACACTCTCCCCCGAGGCGGCGCTCGACATTCGCGAAATCTGGCCTTACATCACTTAGAGACTGTCCCCAGGCAGCCCGCCGGGTCCGCTTGCAGCTTCTTGCTGCCTGTCGGACGATTGGGCGCGCTCCGCGAGTCGGGCACCGGCGCGAAGACCTCACTGATAAACCAGTGCTCTTCTGGCCGGTCGGCTCATACCTCGTCGTTTACGATCCCGCTCGAAAGCCCGTCCGGATCGTTCGAGCGCTGCACAGCCGGCGGGACGTGCCGAGCGTGCTGTGAAGCCCCGCAGGAGCGGAAGAGCGTAGCCCCGGGCGTGAGCCCGGGGGTCAGAGTGCGCTCACTCCCTTTTGCAACCCTCTCCCGCCCGCGCGGTACCGCTCGACGCCATACTCAATTCCGGCGGTCCCCTTTTTGTCGGACGACCGGAATGACTTTAAAATGCCTCCGCTCGCGTCTGTCAGAAGCTTGCCGAACGCCTCGGCCAGGTCGGCGTCTCTGCTGTCATGACTAATGAATACCAGAGGGTTTTCAGTGGGTGGGCGTTTTGGTTCGACCGGCGCTGTCTCCAGCACGGACGCTGGGGTCTTCTTTCGCGACGCCGCACCGGATGGCGCGCCAGAGCCCTTGATCACTCGCAAAAGTGTATATTGTGGGTATGCCTTCAGCCACCACTGTGACCGCGCTGTTGCTTCTGGCACTGCTCGGTCCCGCGCCCGCGCCGCGGCCCACACCGAGATTCGTGCAAGGCCGGCAGATCGCCGTCGCCGCCGCCGCCGATCTCACGTTTGTCTTCAAGGACATCGCTGCGCGGTTCGAGAAGGAGACCGGCATCGCGGTCAAGCTGTCGTTCGGCTCGTCCGGCAACTTCTTCGCCCAGATTCAGAACGGCGCACCGTATGACGTCTTCTTTTCCGCTGACGTGGGCTATGCGCAGCAACTCGAATCGGCCGGCCTGATCGAGCCCGGCACGCTCACTCGCTACGCCCGCGGCAAGATCGTGCTCTGGACGCCGAAAACCTCCAGCGTGGACGTGAGTCGCGGCCTCGGCGTCCTGCTCGAACCGGGCGTCCACAAGATCGCCATCGCCAACCCGGAACACGCCCCTTACGGACGCGCGGCGGTCAGCGCGTTGCGGCATGACGGGCTCTACGATAAAGTGCGCGACAAGCTGGTGCTCGGCGAGAACATCTCGCAGACGGCGCAGTTCGTGATTTCGGGCAGCGCCGACACGGGAATCGTCGCGCTCTCGCTGGCCCTGTCGCCGACCATGAAGGATCAGGGGAAGTACTTCGAAATACCGGAGTCGAGCTACCCGCCCATCGACCAGGCGGCCGTCATCCTGAAATCGTCGAAGAACAAAGAGTCCGCCCGGCGGCTGCTCGACTTCATGCGCCGCCCTGAGATCGCAAGCCTCATGCAAAGCTACGGGTTCGCCCTGCCGACGGCCGGAGCGTCCGCCGCCACACCATGAATTGGCCCGCCATCACGCTCAGCCTGAGGCTGGCGCTCACGGTTGCGGCTCTGTTACTCATCGTCGGGACCCCCATCGCTTACTGGGTCACGTTCTCGCGCTGGCGCTGGAAATTCCTCGCTGAGGCGGTGGTGGCGCTGCCGCTCGTCCTGCCGCCTACGGTGCTCGGATTCTACGTGCTCGTGGCCATCGGACCGCGCAGCCCGTTCGGGCGCTGGTACGAGTCATGGTCGGGCCATGGCCTGCCGTTCACGTTTGAAGGCCTGGTGCTGGCGTCCGTGATTTATAGCCTGCCGTTCGCCGTGCAACCCACCGCCGCCGCCTTTGCGCTCGTCGATCCCAGCCTGATCAACGCATCGGCGATTCTGGGCGCGTCGCGCTGGCGCACGTTCCATCGCGTGATCCTGCCGCTTTCGGCCGGCGGCGTGATGACCGGCGTGATTCTGAGCTTCGCTCATACGCTGGGTGAATTCGGCGTGGTGCTGATGGTCGGCGGCAACATCCCGGGCGCCACGCAGACCATCTCGATTGCGGTGTTCGATCAGGTGCAGGACCTCGATTTCGTCGCGGCGAACCACACCGCGCTTCTGCTGCTGGCATTTTCGTTTGTTACGCTGTCCGTCACGTACGCGCTGAACCGGAGAATCTGGGCTGTATGGCCGATGCACCGATGATCCCGGCCGAGGCCGCCGGTCTCGACGTCCGCATCCGCAAGCGATTCGCCACCGGATTCGCGCTCGAAGCGGAGTTCCACGCCGGGCCCGGCTTCACGATCCTCTTTGGACCGTCGGGCTCCGGGAAGACCACGCTGCTCGAATGCGTCGCCGGACTGCAGACGCCCAATGCCGGACGCGTGGCGCTCGGTCCGCGCGTGCTCTTCGATTCGGAACGGAACATCAGCGTGCCGGTGCGTGAGCGCGCGATCGGCTATCTTTTCCAGAGCCTCGCCCTGTTTCCGCACCTCACCGTCGCGGAGAATGTCGCTTACGGCCTCGCGCACCGGCCTGCGGACGAGCGCCGTGCTCGCGTCAAGGAGATTTTGGAATCATTCCGCGTGGCGCATCTCGTGGCGCGCAAGCCGGGCGCGATTTCGGGCGGCGAACGCCAGCGCGTGGCGCTGGCTAGATCGGTCGTCACCGATCCCGCGCTGCTTCTGCTCGATGAGCCCCTGTCCGCGCTCGACGCCATCGTGAAGTCGAAGATTATCGACGATCTGCGCGCCTGGAACGCCTCGCGCAACATTCCCATCGTCTACGTCACCCACTCGCCGGCGGAGGCCTTCGCGCTTGGCGAGCGCATCATCGTGCTCGAATCCGGCGGAGTGCTGGCGCAAGGCTCGCCGCAGGAGGTTCTGGCAGCGCCGCGCCATGAAACCGTGGCGCAACTGGCGGGTTTTGAGAACATTTTTGACGCCACCGTGACCGCGATACTCGAGGACCATGGGACGATGCGCTGCCGGCTGGGATCGAGCGCGCTCGAACTGGAGGTCCCGCTGCTGTGGACGGAGCCGGGTTCGGTCACGCGCGTCGCCATTCGCGCCGGAGACATTCTGGTGGCCACTACGCGTCCGGAAGGGATCAGCGCGCGCAACACTTTTCAGGGCAGATTGATTTCACTTGAGCGTCGCGGAGTGACGGTGATCGCCACGGTTGATGCGGGAGTGCGCTTCGAGGTGCATCTGACGCCGAGCGCCATCCAATCGCTCAGACTCGAAGCCGGACAGCAGGTGTGGTTGATCGTGAAGACGTATTCATGTCACTTGGTTGCGGGGTGATGTCTGTCGGGTCAGTATGTCAGTGCGTCAGTATGTCGGTTCTTCAGTTTGTGAGTATTCAGTTTGTTAGTTCGCGGCGTGGTCGATCGTGGCCCAACCTCAGGGGACTGACATAGTGACATACTGCAACACTGACGTACTTGAAAGACAGGCACTCACTGGACGGTCGAATGTGATTGAGATCCCGCCGCGCCGCCCACGGTTCCCGGCTTCACCACGAATCGGCTCCGCGGATATTTGCGGACCGTCTGTTCCAGACCCCACAGAGGTGCTTCCGAACCCTCGTCCTTGAGATTCTGGAACGACTTGGTGTTGGTGCTCGCGCAGCGCGGGCACGGCATCAGGGGCCGGCCCAGCACCGGCGTGAGCGGGGCTTGGGAGTAGAAGATGGAGTTCACCACGTCATGGCCGGTCTGCATCATACAGTTGTAACAAACGTACCAATATCGCCGATCGATCCCGCGTAACCGGTCCAGAATGCCCAAGATTCCTCCTCTAAGCTGCTGATCCATTATGAATTGAAGGGCAGCAGGTTTTCAAGCTTCTCAAGAGCGCGGAGAGCGCGGGCAAGTTAGTTTGGGACCGTAGCGGCGAGTTTACCTTGCCGAGTGGCGGCTTAAAGCCGCCTCTCCGAGCGCGCTGCGGGTCCGATCGACGACAACGCGCCCAGAAACTCGTCGGCCGAGAGCACGGTGGCCCGCCGCGGGAACAGCTTTTCGATGAGGCAGGAATGCAGCGCGGCGTCGAGATCGGCGCAGCAGTCTTCAATCACAATCAGGCGGTAGTCGGCGTCGCATGCCTCAAGCAAGGTCGAAAGCACAACCCCGCTGGTCGCGATGCCAAACAGCACCAGGGTGTCGATGTCGTTCGCGCGCAGGATCATCTCGAGATCGGTGCCTGCGAGGGCGCTGACGCGATGCTTGACGACCGTGATGTCGTCCGGCTGCGGAGCAAGACCAGGATGGATTTCGCCGGCCGGGCCCTCGAAGATCGCCTGATGCTGCGGTGAATTCTTGATGCCGGCAAACAGCGGGTTCCGTGAGCCGACCTCGGGCAACTTAGGGCGGAAGCCGACGCGCACGTGGATGACGGTCATTCCCAGGCGGCGCGCTTCCTGCAGGACGCCCGCGGCGCGCTCCACCAGGTCCGGGCGGTCCTTGCAGTAAATGGAGACGATGGCCGTCTGAATGTCCATGCTGAGCACGGCCGTGCGTGCCGGAACAAGCAAAGGGTCTCTCATCGTGGTTTCCCCTCCGGGGCCCATGAATAGCGCCCGGAGGTGCTGGCTGTCAAGCAAGATGAACAGAAGACGGGGCTGCAGCGCTGCGCTAGTGGCGCCGGTCCCCGTGACGTTCCACGCGAGGCCCCGGCCCATGAACCCAGGGGTGCGCATACGGGTGGACGTAGTACCCCCGATTGGCCCAGCCGCGCCCCCAGGGCGCGTAATCGAAGAAGAAATTGTGATCGCGCCATGCAAAGTACGGATGCGCCCATCCGAAGGGGGCAAAATTTGCGCCAATCACAATCCCCGGGCCAAAACGAATGGCGCCGCCGATAACAAATCCTGGCCGTGGGGGCGCGAACACCATGAGCGGGTCATAGGCCGGTACGTAAATGTAAGCCGGATTTACCGGCAGGACCTCAACATAGCCTCCGGAGTCCGTCACCGTGTCGTACGGATTGCTGCGCAGATATCCGTACTGATACGCCTGTTGCCGCATGCGCTGAACGTCGTCCATCACAGCTCCACGATCGGCCAGAACCGCGTTGCCGAGCGCCTGGGTCCAGCCAGGGTCCTGGGCCATCATGTTCAAGACCGAGGGAAAGGGCAGCAGCGCCAGAACGCTCGGGTCCCATTGCAAATTGTCGGCGCGGATCGCGTCCGCCAGTTGATCGCCCGTCAGATAGCTGTGCTGATTCGCCCACTGGGCGGCCTCGGGGATCTGGTCCCAGAAGGTGGAAGCCGCGAGGACCTGCGCCAGCAGTGGATCTGGGTACAGAGCGATCCTCGAAACAAGTTGGTCGAGCTGTTCGGGCGACGGGGGCGGTCCGGGCGGCGGCGGGGGACCGTACGGAGCGGCGCCCTGAGGTGGTGGTGGTGGTGGCGGCGGCGTGTATTGGCCCTGAGCGGTCGCTCGAAAAGCGAACAGGACCGAGACTAGAAATGATAGCAATCCAAGACCTACCCAGGCGCTTGAATTACGGCTGCGTCTGGACTGCGAGTCGAGGGGCGAACGGTTCGGGTTGAGTACGCCTTCAGCGATCCGGGGCATGTGCGCTCTCTCCTTTGATCGAACACCCCGTTTGATTGCCTCCGAATGCGTGAGGGATTCTGCAACAAGTTGCCTTCAGTGGAAGGGATCGTTCCACGACCAGGACTCCGATTTCTAGGGTGTTTTTAGTCCCTACCATCCGTATTCCAGCTGATTGTCAAATGGTACCTCTTCGATTTCTAATCGGTAATCGTTTCGGTTCGGCATGTTACACGAAGCGTTGAGACGTAGTTACGCAGATGTGGAGAGGGAGGGTAGATCACGTGGAACTGGCAGCGGGCACCGGCAAGGCGCGAGTTAGCGAAAATCCTGACCTGAGCGGCGGTCCGGCTGAGTTGCCGGGTGGACGGGACTCCGGACCCGCGACGAGAGCGGGGTCGACCAGGGAAGACGTCGAGGCTCTCGCCTATCGATTCTGGGAAGAACGGGGACGTCCGCTGGGCTCGCCCGAAGCAGACCTGGTTCAAGGCCGAGTCTGAAATCGGCCTGAGCCCGGACGGCGCCGCTTAATAGACTGCGGGTAGATGCGCCCGCAGGTCTCCCGCTGACGGTCGCACCTGCAGACGAGAGGAGAGTTATGATTTATGGGATCAAGCACAAATGACAGCGCCAAGTGGAGGTTTCATGAGGCAACGGGAAGAATAATGGCAAGGCTCTCTCACCCGGCCGAGGACCGCAGGTTCGAGGCCGAGGGCCGGCTGGAGAAGGCCCATAGCAAGGCTGAACAGATGCTTGCCGATGCTGAAGAGCGTGATGGTGTGCTGGTACGCTATCAAGGCTATGGCATCGAAGAGTCCGAAGTCGAAGCCCGGCTTGGCTGAGTTCTGATCGGCGGCGGGCCTGCACCTTTCGGCTTCCCGGCCGGACCCGCCCACCCTCCGCGCCTCCGAAGGGCATCGAGGCGCGGCCATCTTCATCGTGGCCATCCAAGGGCGAGATGCCCGTGCCTCTTCAAATTGAGTGACCCTCCCTTCTTCGTCTTCACGGCTGGCGTAACCCAGACGCCGGGTGTAAACTTCTCCCTGCTCCCATCAGACGTAGGGGCCGCCCTCACGTCGGATTAGAACGCTGCCCGAAGTTCAGACATCCAACAGTCGGGGACTCAGATGCTGAAGCATTTCCGCTGGCAGGACGTTGAATTGGAAAAACTCACGCCGCTGTTCGAGCGCCAGCTCGTAGTGGGAGAGCAGGTGATGCTGTCGCGCATCATCCTGCGCAAAGGCTTCATTGTCCCGCTGCACCACCATGAAAACGAACAGATCAGCTACATCCTGGAGGGCGCCCTCAAGTTCTGGATCGACGGCCGCGAGATCGTGGTGGGCGCCGGCGAGGTGCTTTGCATCCCGCCCAACATGCCGCACAAGGCCGAGGCGCTCGAAGACACCCTCGACCTCGACATCTTTGTGCCGCCCCGGGCCGACTGGCTCGCCGGCACCGACGCGTATCTGCGCGGCGCCGTCCCGCCGCAGTCGAAAGTCAGCACGCAAACGGGAAAATGATGAACGATGAATAGTGAACGATGAACGATCGGCGGTCGTCCATCATTCATTATTCATCATTCATCGTTCCTGTGACCCTGGTCACGGCCCGAAATCCACGAAAAGCGACATGATATACTCGGTTGAGGAGGTGTAAAGATGGGGATCGACTATTTCGAGAAGGTCTGGCACAACGGCGAGTTCATTCCCTGGGACAAGGCGACCTTGCACGTCGGTTCGCACGTGATCAGTTACGCATCGAGCATCTTTGAGGGCATTCGCTGCTACGAAACTCCGAACGGCCCGGCCATCTTCCGCTTGAAAGAGCATACCGACCGCCTCTTTAACTCCTGCCGTGTTTTCCGCATGGAACCGCCTTATAGTCATCGTCAGCTCTTCGACGCCCAGACGGAGTTGGTGCGCGTGAACGAGGCTCGGGCGTGCTACATCCGTCCGCTAGTCTTCCGCGGCTACGGCGACCTCAACGTGAATCCACTCAAGAACCCGATCGAGACCTACATCGTTTGTTGGAAATGGGGGCAATATCTGGGCCACGGCTCGGTCGAAGAAGGCGTGGACGTCTGCGTCTCGAGCTGGCGCCGCGTGGCGCCGGACACGCTGCCGGCCATGTCGAAGAACGCCGCCAACTACATGAACTCGCAGTTGATCAAGATCGAAGCCATTGCCAACGGTTACGCCGAGGGCATCGCGCTCGATTCCGGCGGTTACGTGAGCGAGGCCAGCGGAGCCAACCTCTTCATGGTGCGCGACGGCCAGATCCTGACACCGCCGCTTGCCTCCGCCGTGCTGCCCGGGATTACGCGCGACAGCATCATGACCATCGCGCAGGACCTGGGTTACGTGGTCAAGGAGCAGGTGATCGCGCGCGAGGCGCTCTACATGGCGGAGGAAGTTTTCTTTACCGGAACCGCGGCCGAGCTTACGCCTATTCGCTCGATCGACCGCATCCCGGTGGGCTCCGGAAAGCCCGGTCCGGTCGCGCGCAAGCTGCAAGAGCGCTTCTTCGACATCGTCCATGGCCGCACCGAGGATCGTTACGGCTGGCTGACGTACTGCAATCAGCCCGTAGCCGCGGCAGTACCCGCAGCGCATTAAGCGGGGAAATCACACCTAGAGGCACCGAGGCACAGAGAACGTAACAGGTATTACGGGAACATGTGGCTTGTTTTCTGATGCCTCGCAGCGTTTCTTATGCCTCTGTGTCGCTGTGTTGGAAGCTTTTCCGCAAGGCAGTAGACTCTACTCCGGCCGCCTGTGTCATGAAATCCAAACCATCTGCCCGGAAGGCGTCCGCGCCGCCCGAGAGTCCCTTTCAAACGGCGCTGCGTTATCTCGGCACTCGCGCCTATTCGGTGGCAGAGCTGAAGCAAAAGCTGCGACGCCAGGAGATTCCCGCGGCTGCGATCGACGAGACCGTGGCCCGGCTCAAACAGCTTGGATTCCTCGATGACCGGCGACTGGCGGAGCACTACGCCTCCTCGCTCGCCCGCAATCGCACCTTCGGACGCTTCCGCGTGGAGCGCGAGCTGAAGGCCCGCCGCGTCGATCCGCGCGCCGTGCAGCCTGCCGTCGATCAGGCGTTCCAGGAAAGCGATGAAAGAGCGCTCCTCGAACGCGCGCTCGACCAGAAGATGCGCGGCCTGCGCCTGCCGCTGACCCGCTCCCGGCTGTTCTCGCTCTGCACCAGCCTCCGTCGCCGGGGATACCGGTCCGATGATATTATGAAGGCGGTGCGGGCACGGCCGGAGCTGGCGCCGGTCGCGGACGACGTGGACCCCGAGGCGCTCGAAGAGTAGGGCACAAGAATGTGGGGCGAGCGCGCCCCCACATTCAGAAAATAAGTCATTTATTATCAATCACATGGACCACGAAATGGTATGGGCATGGAAGGCTTAAGTCTTTATTTTTCAGTTAGTTAAAGTGAAATCAGTGGGCCACGAAAGTCGGGCGGATCGCAAGTGACTCTACCACATCAATATGAAGGTAAGTCCCACGATGTTATTGAAAACAAAGGACCGGATCAAAATCGTAAGGGTAAGTCCCACGATGTTTCTGAAAACAAAGAGAGTTAGGCTCAACGACAGCGAGAAACGGTGTGGCCGGTGAAAACGATGACTTCCGCCCAGGTGCGTCAGACCTTTCTCGACTTCTTCGTCGCGCGCGACCATCGCCTGGTGCGATCATCGTCGCTTGTCCCGGCCGGCGACCCTACGCTGCTCTTCACCAACGCCGGAATGAATCAGTTCAAGGATGTCTTTTTGGGCCGAGAGAAGCGCGACTACGTCCGCGCCACCACCTGCCAGAAATGCGTCCGGGCGGGCGGAAAGCACAACGATCTCGAACAGGTCGGGCGCACGGCGCGCCACCTCACCTTCTTCGAGATGCTGGGCAATTTCTCATTCGGCGATTACTTCAAATCCGACGCCATCCCCTGGGCGTGGGAACTGATCACCGACAGCGGTCACGGCTACGGGCTTCCGGCAGACAAGCTTTACGTGACCATCTTTGAAGGCTCCGGCGACATCCCGCGCGACGCCGAGGCTCACGATCATTGGCTCCGCGTGGGCGTGCCGGCCGAGCGCATCTTCGAGCTCGGCATGAAGGACAACTTCTGGCAGATGGGCGATACCGGCCCCTGCGGACCTTGCTCTGAAATTCACTACGACCAGGGTCCGGCGGCAAGCGAGCAGGGCCACACGGATTGCAGGTTCCCGTGCGACTGCGGGCGCTACGTCGAGCTGTGGAATCTCGTCTTCATGCAGTTCAATCGCGACGAAAGTGGCACTATGACGCCGCTGCCCCGCCCTTCCATCGACACCGGCGCCGGCCTGGATCGCCTCTCCGCGGTGCTGCAAGGCAAATCGTCGGTTTTCGACACCGACATATTCCAGGCCCTGATCGGCGAAGCAGCGGCGCTGGCGAAAGTGAAGTACGGCGCGAATCATGAGGCTGACGTGTCACTGCGGATCATTGCCGATCACGCCCGCGCTTCGACGTTTCTGATTTCCGATGGCGTGCTGCCGTCGAACGAGGGTCGCGGGTATGTGCTGCGGCGAATCATGCGCCGGGCGCTGTATCACGGGCAGACGCTGGGATTAAATGAGCCATTTCTCCACAAGATGTCGGGGCACGTTGTGGAACTGATGAAAGGTCCGTACCCGGAGTTGGTCGAGCAGGCCGGGCATATCGCGAAGGCGATCAGGATTGAGGAGGAGCGATACGAGCACACGACTCGCGCAGGGTTGGATGCGCTGGACTCACGGCTGGTAGTAAGCCCTGCGGGCCTTCAGTGGCGCTTCGAGCATGTCCGACGACACTTACCTGCAGCGGATGAGGAAGTGCGAAGGGCGCTCTTCAGTCGGTTGCCTGCGGGATGGACAGACGCCGATGCCTGGATAGCGAACGAACTCAACGTTCTTGGGGTTCCGGCGTACAAGCTTCTGACCGCCGGAAGAAAACCTCCGCACGGACCCGCCCCCGCCGGTCCGCCTCCTCAGCGCGTTCCGCCGGACGGATCAGCCTGGATACCTGGCCCGGATCTCTTCGCGCTTCATGACACGTTCGGTCTACGCCCAGACTTCGTGCGAGATATTGTCAGGAGTCTTGATCCGAGACTCGACGTGGACCTAGAGGGCTATGAAGCCGAAATGCAGAAGCAGCGCGAACGTGCGCGCGCAAGCTGGAAAGGCGCGGAGAAAAAAGCCGCATCGCCCGATTACCTGGCCCTCGCCGAGAAGCACAAGACCGAATTCTTCGGCTACAACGAAACCGAGACCCACGATTCACGCGTCATAGGCCTGATGGTGAAGGGCGCCCCAGTGAACGAGGCCGCGGCGGGCACGGAGGTCGAGATCATTCTCGATCGCACGCCGTTCTACGCCGAAGCCGGCGGGCAGATCGGCGACACCGGCTACTTCACGGCGCCGGGTTCGCCCGAGCGCGTGGCGGAAATCAGCGATACATTCCGTCCGGTCACCGGAATCAATGCGCACAAGGCCGTGGCGCGCGAGACTCTGCACGTCGGCGATCTGGTCACGGCGCGCATCGATGCCGAACGCCGCGAAGCCGTGATGCGCAACCACACGGCCACGCACCTGCTGCACGCGGCGCTGCGCAAGGTGCTCGGAACGCATGTGAAGCAGGCGGGGTCGCTGGTGGCGCCCGGCCATCTGCGCTTCGACTTCAGCCACTACGCCTCGGTGGACCATCAGGACCTGACTGACATCGAAGACCTGGTGAACGAGCATACGCTCGGCGACGAGGAAATCCGCACCGAAGTGATGGGGATCGAGCAGGCGCTGGCGTCGGGCGCCATGGCGCTTTTCGGCGAGAAGTACGGCGACCGGGTACGCGTGGTCTCGGTGGGCGACGGCAGCTTCTCCAAAGAACTCTGCGGCGGAACGCACGTGAGTCGGACGGGCGAGATCGGCCTGTTCAAGCTGACGAGCGAAGGCAGCGTCTCGGCGGGCACGCGGCGCGTGGAAGCCTTGACCGGCACCGGCCTGCTCAGCGATCTGCGGCGGCGCATGGAGCTGCTGCGCGAGATCGAGGCGCGGCTCAAAGCGAAGCCTGACGACTTGCTTGCAACGTTGGAGCGCCTGGAAGAATCGGAAAAGAAGGCGCGCAAGCAGCTCGAGCATCATGCGGCGCAGCAAACCA
This sequence comes from Terriglobia bacterium, assembly GCA_030038235.1. GTDB lineage: Bacteria > Acidobacteriota > Terriglobia > UBA7540 > UBA7540 > Gp13-AA77. The sequence goes on along the minus strand of JASHPE010000362.1, from coordinate 4,144 downwards.
CGCTGCAAGCCGCGGGTTTGCTGGCGAACGCCCGCGAAGTGAGGGGCATCAAACTGATCAGCGCGGAGGTTGAACCTTTAGGCGAGGATGCCCGCAACAGTTTGCGTCAAATGGCCGACGATCTGCGGCCGCGCATCGGCTCCGGCGTGATCGTGCTGGGCGCGCCATCCGACGGCAAAGCCGCGGTCCTGGTCGCCGTGACCAAAGACCTGACGGACCGGCTTGACGCCGGCAAGATTGTGCGCGCAGTAGCAGCGCTGGTGGACGGAGGAGGGGGCGGACGCAAAGATCTGGCGGAAGCAGGCGGAAAGAGTCCGGAGAAGCTGGCGCAGGCGATTGAAGCCGTGCCGTCAATTGTGGAAGGGATGCTGGGGTAGAAAGGCGGGACTAGGGAACAGCGAATAGGGAGTAGGGAATTGCACCGATTCCGGGTTACGATTCCCTACTCCCTGTTCCCGACTCCCTATTCCCTGCTTTTCAAAGAAGCGGCGGCCGGCCCTTGGCGCCCGGCTTCCACGGTTTTGAGTTGGACGCGAGGCGACGCAGCCTGCGCTTCCACATGGCATGCTCGTCGCAGTAGGTTTTGTAATGGACCGTTGGCTTTCCGCAGATCTGACATCGACGCAGACTCGCCATTTTGAGCTGCCATCTGCGTTGCCGAGTGAGCTTCGCAGCGCTCTTACCAGCCGTCCGGCTCCCGGGCATCAGCCACCTCCATGCCCCCTTTATTTCACTATACACCGAGGCGCAAGCCCTTGCTACATCCGGTATGTTACAAGACGGCTCGGCGCGGGGTTTGTGGTTTGAAATGCATGTCCTATTCCGCCGCCCGTCCGGGCGGACGATTCACGAGTTGCCCGCTCCCGGCTCTGTACCTGTTCATCTTGACGGCATTATTGCTGGCGGCCAGCCCGCCCGAGGTCGTCGCGCGGCCCGCGCCGAGCGCCACGCAGGATCTGAACGGCACCGTACACAACGAGAATAATCAGCCGATCACCGGAGCGGTCTGCGCGCTCAGCGGCGGGATGCTTCCGCGTCAGGGACTCTCCACGAACGCGGATGAGCAGGGCCGCTTCGTCTTCCCGGGCATTCCAGTCGGGACCTATACCCTGAGTTGCGCCGCCGTAGGATATCAGTCGGTCGTCAAGAGCGACGTCGATGTCACCGAGGAGAGCTATCCGGTTCTCGACTTCGTGCTTTCAAAGGAAGTGGTGGTGCGGCAGAGAGTGGAAGTGACGGCCAAGGCGCCCGGCGTCGAACAGCAGGGTTCTGCGCCACCCGCCCAGATCAACGCCACACAGTTGCGCACGCTGCCTCTGATCGAGGAGAAATTCAAGGCGGCGCTGCCGCTAACGCCCGGCGTAGTGCGCACTCCGGACGGCAAGATCAACATCAAGGGGGAAGTGGAAAGCCAGGGCCTGCTGCTGGTGGACTCGGCGGAGATGGTGGATCCGGTCACAGGCGCATTCTCGATTGAGATTCCCATCGACGCCGTGCAGACGCTCTCGGTTTACAAGACCACGCCGCTCGCCGATTACGGCCGCTTCTCGGGCGGTCTGGCCACGGTTGAGACCAAGGCGCCATCCAGCAGCTTCCATTACGAGCTCAACGATTTTGTGCCTACGCCCCGCATCAAGAACGGCGGGCACATCATCGGCATCGCCTCCGACGAGCCGCGCTTCTACATGACCGGCCCGCTTGTCGAGAACCACCTCAACTTCTCGGAAGCGTTCGAATACGACGTGAACAATCAGCCGGTGCGCGGACTTGCCTGGCCAAACAACGAGATCAAGACACAGGGGTTCAACTCCTTCAGCAGTTTTCAGTACATTCCCTCCGACCGGCAGATCCTCACGGGCAACGTCGACGTCTTCCCGCTGCGCCGGGAATATGCCGACATCGATACGCTGATTCCCCAGACCGCGTCGTCAAATTACGGTCAGAAAGGCGTGTCCACCGGCTTCACCGATCGTTATCTGTTCTCTTCCGGCGGCATTCTCACGTCTCTCTTCCAGTACATGAAGTTCGATAGCAACGCCTACGGGCAAGGCCCCGAGGATATGGTGATTAGCCCGGAGGGTTGGGGCGGGAATTTCTTCAATACCTACACCCGCTTCAGCGACGATGAAGAAATAGCGGAGAACTACCAGTTCGCGAAGAAGCGGTTCCGCGGAACTCACCAGATCAAGTCCGGAATCGAGATCGACCGCCGCTCTTACGCCGGCACCAGCCTGTCGCACCCGGTACTGTTGGATCGCCAGGACGGCACTCTCGCGGAGAGCATCACCTTCACGCCGGCCGGAAATCTCCACGCCACCGACACCGAGTACGCGGCCTTTGCCGAGGACCACTGGGCTTTCCGCGACAATCTCTCGGTTGACTACGGCCTGCGCTACTCCTACCAGACCATCGGCGAGCCTGCCGCCTTCGCGCCGCGCGCGGGCGCCGTCTATTCGCCGGGTTCGAGCGGCCGGACGATTTTTCGCGGCGGCATCGGCGTGTTCTACGATCGGGTCCCGCTGCTCGCCGGTGACTTCACCGCCAACCCGGAGCGCGTCGTCACCAATTACAACGGACTCGGTCTGCCTATCGGGCTGCCCGTCACCTACCAGAACGCCTACATCGAGGTAATGGGAAACGGCCAGGAGATCGTGCCTTCGCACAACCGGCTGGATTCAACGCCCCACAATCTCACGTGGAACCTGGAGGCTGACCAGGAGTTCACCCCCGCCGTGCTGGTGCGCGCGAGCTTTCTCTCCAGTCGGACCTTCCAGGAATTTACCATCAACCCGCTCGATGCGCCCCCTACGCCTCCCACACTGCTGCTCACCAACACCGGGGTATCACGGTACGATGAATTTGAGACCAGCCTGCGCTGGAGGCCCATAGCGGGCGCGGACGTCAGCGCGGCTTATGTCCACAGCCAGGCGCGCGGCGACCTGAACACTCTGTCAGCCATCTATACGCCGTTCGAGTCACCCGTCATCGTTCCCAACCAATTCGGCAATCTGCCGTCCAATATTCCGGAGCGCGTGGTTACGTGGTCGAGTTGGAAGCTGCCCCGCGAACTCACGCTGAGCCCGGTTTTCGACGTGCACTCAGGCTTCCCTTATTCGGATATTAACGTTTTCCAGGACTACGTGGGAACAGCGAACGGCCAGCGATTCCCCACTTTCGCCTCGCTCGACTTGAATGTCACCAAGGACTTTCGCATTGGCTTTCTGCCCTGGATACGCGATCACAAGATGCGCCTGTCGGTATCGGTATTCAATCTAACGAACCACTACAACCCACGGGACGTCTATAACAACGTCACTTCGCCGTACTTCGGTCAATTTGCGGGCATCGAACACCGTTTGTACGACACTTATCTCGACGTCGTATACTGAACTGGTGTCATTTAGTGTGGGGAATCTTTTTTCGAAGCACGTTATCCTCGCGAGCGCGGGAATGACGCGCCTCGAAAGGGCGGGCGAAGGATCAACAGAAGACTGATGGCCCGGCACTCCCAAATCGCCAGTCTCCGTGAGATGTTTGTGCGCCCGCGGCGGCTCAAGACGGTCATTTTCTTCGTCACGTCGGCCTGCAACGCACGCTGCCGTACCTGCTTCTACTGGCAGGAACTGAATCAGCGCGGCGATCTGACGCCGGACGAGATTCAGAAGCTCGCCCCGACGATGCCGCGCTTTACCGACCTTTGGCTGTCGGGTGGAGAGCCGATGCTGCGCCGCGAACTTACGGAGATCGTCCACCTGTTCTATGAGACGAATGGGATCCGCTGGGTGAACCTGCCCACCAACGGCCTGTTTCCGGAACGCACCGCCGCCTGGGTGGAACAGATTCTGGTCGAGAACCCGGAGCTCGATATCGACGTGAACGTGGCGCTGGACGGCCTCGGCGCCATGCAGGATTCCATTCGCGCCGTGCCTGGCAATTTCCAGAAAACGCTGGCGACGCTCGAAGCGCTGCAGCCGGCCCGCGGACGCTTTTCCCGCCTGCGCCTGAACGTCAATACGGTGATCTGCGCCGAGAACTTCGACCGGGTGATCGAGATTGCGGAATTCGTGAAGACCCAATGCGCCGTGGATGGCCACTACTTTAACGCGATCCGCGGCGAAGCCAAGGATTCGAGCCTGAAGGCGCT